>NZ_JAKRGC010000275.1 GCF_022347745.1 Streptomyces sp. OfavH-34-F | reverse complement strand
CGTCGCGCACCGGGGTGTCCGGCCGGGTTCCGGGGTGTGCGGTCCCCGGAGGCGGCCCCCAGGGGACCGGGGTCACCGGATGCGGCCGGGGAGGGCGGGTTCCGCGCGGCGGAGGACGGAGCTGAGGACGATGCCGGCGCCGCGCACCACGGTGGTGGCGGGGTCGTCGGCGCACCGGACGGGGACGCCGAGGCGGAGCGCTATCCGGTTGGTGACGTCGGGGCGCAGCGCACCGCCTCCGGCGAGCAGCGGTCCGCGGCGCAGGGCGCCGAGCATCGCGCCGTGCCGGTCCTGCCGCCACATGGCCATGACCATGTCGAGGACGGCGCGGACGACGGCGGCGGGCGGTTCACCCGGTGCCAGGTCGCTGAGCCCGGTCTCGGCCAGGCGCGCGTCGCGGACCAGGCCGTCGACGAGCAGGGTGGCCTCGGTCAGCTCGGCGCCGACGTCGAGGACGAGGAGGGGTCCGCCGTCGCCCGGTCCGGCGCAGGCCGCGGCGGCCCTGGCGCTGTCGAGGACGATGACGTCGCAGGGGCCCAGGGCGCGGAGCATGTCCCGGGTGGCGGCGCGGTGCGCGGGGCCGGCGAGGACGGGGTGGCTGACGACGATGAGCGCGTCGTCGCGGTCGTCGCCCAGGGCCCGGTCCGCGATGCGGGCGAGGAGCCGGCCGCAGGAGTCCGGGTCGACGATGCGGCCGCGCCGCACGGGCCTGCCCCGGCCGTGTTCCCCGGGGTCCTCGCAGGTCTCGGTGACGAGGCCCCGGCCGGGCACCCAGGCCCGGGTCCGGGAGCTGCCGAGGTCGAGGGCGAGGCCCCGGGTGGCGCCCCGGTGCCGCCGGTGGACGGAGCGGTCGTGCCGCTGTCCGTCGCGCAGAGAACGCATCGCCCCTCACCCCCGGCACGCAGCCGTGGCCGTACACACACCCAGTGACCCGCTGATCGCGAGGCATGGCCGAGCCCTCACTATGCAATAGGGAGGCAAAGAAAGCCACTCCCAGGCAAAATCGAAGGGCTCGGGGCGGGGCCTCAGGCGTCCACGGGCAGGTAGTCCCCGATCAGTTCCGCGAACTCCTCCGGGTCGGCGATCCGCACGCCCAGATCCTCCGCCTTCGTCCGCTTGGAGCCGGCCTTCTCGCCGGCCACGAGCAGCGTCGTCCGCTTGGAGACGCTGGAGGAGGACTTGCCGCCGGCCCGCTCGATCAATTCGTTCATCTGGTTGCGCGACAGCTTCTCCAGGGCGCCGGTCATGGCGCCGGTGACCACCACCGTCATCCCGGCCAGCGGCCCGCCGCCGGCGGCGTCCGCCGCGTCCTCGCCGGTGTCGGCGGCCTCGCCCGGCGGCGGGGGCGGGGTGGCGCCGGGCTCGGTCATGGTGAGTCCGGCGGCGACCAGCTTCTCGATCAGCGGGGCGAGGTCGGCCAGCTCGGCGACGACGCTCGCCGCCTTCTCCTTGCCGATGCCGTCCACCTGCTGGAGTTCCTCCGCGTCGGCGGCCCTGATGCGGTCCATCTCCGCGAAGTGGCGGGCGATGCGGCGCGACATGGAGCGGCCGGTGCCGCGGACGCCGAGGGCGCAGAAGACGCGGGACAGCGGCTGGGTGCGGGCCGCGTCGATGGCGGCCAGCAGGTTGTCGGTGCTGGTCTCGCCCATCCGGTCGAGCGTGAGGAGCTGTTCGCGCTCCAGGGTGAACAGATCGGCGAAGTCGGCGACGAGACCGGACTCGACGAGCTGGACGACGCGGGTCGTGCCGAGCCCTTCGATGTCGAGCTGGTCGCGCCCGGCCGCGTAGGAGATCGAGGCGACGAGCCGGCAGTCGCGGCCGCGGACGCAGCGCCAGCGCTGCTCGCTGGTGTCGATCTCGGAACCGCACTGCGGGCACGCCTCGGGGAAGACGACGGGCTGTTCGTCGCCGGTCCGCAGATGGGCGACGGGGGCCTCGATGCGGGGGATGATGTCGCCCGCCTTGTAGACCATGACGTGGTCGCCGATGCGCAGGTCCCGGCGGGTGATGTCGGCCGGGTTGTGCAGGGTGGCGTAGCCGACGGTCGAGCCGTCGATCTCGACGGGTTCCAGGACGGCGCGCGGCGCGATGATGCCGGTCCGGCCGACGTTCCACTCGACGCCGAGGAGGCGGGTGACCTTCTCGACGGCCGGCAGCTTGTAGGCGATGGCCCAGCGCGGGGCGCGGCTGCCGTTGCCGGCGTCCCGCTGGTCGGCGGCGAGGTCCGCCTTGATGACGATGCCGTCGATCCCGAAGGGCAGCGAGGCGCGCAGCGCGCCGATCTCCTCGATCCGCGCCTGCACCTCCTCGACGGTGGCGGCGGTGCGGGGGGCGACGTCGGTGGCGGCGGCGGTGTGCACGCCGAGGTCCGCGACGCGGGCGAGGACCTGACTGTGCGGCAGGCCGGCGAGCGCGGCGGCCGGTTCGCCGGATTCGGGCAGCGGGAGGGCGCCGTACGCGAAGAACGTCATCTCCACCGTGTACGCCCGGTCCTTGGCGCGCAGGGTGCCCGCGGCGCCGTTGCGCGCGTTGGCGAAGGGGGCGCCGCCGTGCTCGGTGCGGACGGTGTTCGCCTGCTCGAACTGCTCCGTGGTCATCAGGATCTCGCCGCGTATCTCCAGGGTGAGCGGCTCGGCCAGCTCCGCCGGGAGCCCGACGACCGTCCCGGCGGCATGCGTCACGTCCTCGCCCGCGGTCCCGTCGCCGCGGGTGATCAGCCGCTCCAGGCGGCCCTCGCGGTACCGGGCGGCGACCGCGAGCCCGTCGAGCTTCGGTTCGACGCTCCAGGCCGTGACGGGACGGCCGATGCGGCGCTCCAGCGAGGCGGTCCAGGTGGCGAACTGCTCGGCGGAGAAGACGTTGTCGAGGGAGAGCATCGGCACCGTGTGCGGCACGTCCCCCACGGCGGCGCCGCCGGCCACCTTGCCGGTCGGGGAGGCGGGCAGCACCTCCTGCGGATGCTCCCGCTCGTACGCGGCGATGCCGCGCGCCAGCCGGTCGTAGGCGTCGTCGTCGAGCGTGCTCTCACCCGTGGCGTAGTACGCGGCGGCGGCCTGCGCGGCCTCTTCGACGGCGGCGGCGTAGGAGGCGTGGTCGGCGAGCACGACTGCTGAGTTCGTCATGGCCACCATCCTGCCGCCCACCACTGACAACGCCCCCGCGCGCCCGGCGCGCAGGACCCGCCGGACCGGTCAGGCCACCGGCACCTGGGGCCCCGACGCGTCCCGCAGCCAGCGGCGCAGGACCCGGTGCACGGCCTCGGCCCCGACGAGTTCGTCCGGCCGCTGTCCGCACTCCTGCCCGAGGACGTCCAGCGGGTCCGTCAGGGAGCGCGGCCACAGCAGGAACGGCCGGGACTGGTCGCCGCCCAGGCCGCCGTGCGAGCCGATCTGCTCCTCGAAGGCGTGCACGGTGCCCGTGGCCGGGTCGTACATGGAGTTGACCATCACGTCGGCGACGTGCGGGAAGGTGTCCGTGCGCCGGATCGCGTCCGCGGCACCCGGCCCGTACGGCGCCAGCGGCCCTTCCCCGTCCACCAGCTCCGCGACCGGCACCCGCACCCCGTCCCGGGCGAGCACCACCGAGCCGTACCGCTCGCTGCGCACCAGCAGGAAGCCGATGCCCGGATGGTTGGCGAGGGTGGAGAGCAGGGCCGGGTGGCGGTGCTCCAGCTGCTCCAGACAGGCGCGGCCCTCGATGTCGGGGAAGGAGATCAGACCGAGGTTCCCGGAGGCGAGGACGATCGGGTCGGAGGGTTTCGCGACGCGTTCCTCCCCGCCCTCGGCGACCGGCCGGTGCAGCGCGATCCGGACCGCGTCGCGCGCCTCGGACGCGCTGGGGGTGCGCTGGGCGCGCCGGGGCACCGGCAGTCCGCTGCCCGCCCGCACCAGCTCCTTGAGGGTGAGCCCGTACGCCCCGGCGAAGGTGTCGCCGGGGCTCTGGCCGTGGTCGGACAGCAGCACGATCCGGTAGGTGCGCGGGGCCTGCTCGGCGACCTTGGCGATGAGGGCGAGCGCCCGGTCGAGGCGGGCGAGGACCTTCTCCGCGTCCCGGCTGCGCGGCCCCGAGTGGTGCGCCACCTCGTCGTAGGCGACCAGGTCGGCGTAGACGGCGGTCCGGCCCGCGAACATGTCGCCGATCACGGCGGCGACCACCACGTCGCGTTCGACGACGGTCGCGAACGCGCGGATGAAGGGGTAGAGGCCGCCGCGTTTGACGCGGGGGGTCTCCTTGCGGAGGCGGGAGCGGGTGGACTGGGTGATCTCCCGGCAGACCTCGGCGGCGAAGGAACCGGCGGTGCGCACGGCGTTGGCCGGGTCGGAGAAGTAGGCGAAGTACCCGGCGCGCGAGCGGCGGCCCTTGCCGAGCCGGGCGGCCATGGACAGGACGAGCGCGAGCTGGTCGGCGCCGCCGCTGAAGAGGTTGCCCCGGCTGGCCCCGTCCAGGGCGAGCAGTCCGCCGTCGCGGGTGCGGGCGACGGCCCGGCGCTGGAGCTCCAGGGCGCTGGCCGGTTTGCTGGAGACCATGACGACGCCGGTCTCCTTCTCGTACCAGCGGAAGGCGGGCACGTCGTGGTTGCTGCCGTGCAGGATACCGAGCTGGCTGGCGCCGGTCTGGCTGGACCAGTCGGTGCGCCAGGGGGTGAGCCGGTGCCCGGCGGGGTCGGCCAGCCAGTGCGCGACGGTCGGCATCACGCCGCCGGCGGCGGCCGCGACGAGCGTGTCGTGGCCGACGCCGTCCAGCTGGATGAAGACGGTCCCGGGCGGGCCGCCGCGCGCGTCGGCATCCGCTCCGCTGCGGCGGCGGCGCCGGTCGGCCAGGCGCGAGAGCCGGCGGCGGTAGGCGTTGTCGTCGCGCACGGCCAGGGCGGTGGAGGTCGCCGAGGCGACGGCGGACATCGCGGCGGCGACGACGACGGCGGTCTCCGGCGCCGCGGCGCCCCGGCCGTCCGGGATGAGGCGCAGCGCGATCAGCAGCAGCGAGCCGTTGAGGAAGAAGACGAGCAGGCCGAGGACGAGGGCCGGCACGATGAGCAGCGCCCGGACCAGGACCGGCCAGACCAGCGCGGAGAGCAGACCGAAGGCGCCCGCGCCCCAGGCCGCGGTGAACGCGGTCTTGGTGAGGGTGTCGCCGTCGGCGGACTGGAGGCGGAAGTCCGGGAGGATGCGGGCGAGCACCAGCATGGTCAGCGTCGAGACCGCCCAGACCGCGACCACCCGCATCAGGGCGCTGCCGGCCCGCCGCCATCGCCTGTCGCCCACGCCCTCGTCACCTCACGTCCGGACCCTGACTCTCCGGGCCCGGCCCCAGCCTTTCACAGCGGTCCGGACGCTCCCCCGGCCGGTCAGCAGCCGTCGTAGCCGGCGGTCGGCATGGAGAGCCTGCGGTGCACCCCGGCCTTGCCGTCCGCCGTGTAGGACGGCTCGTCGAGCCCGGCGATCTCCAGGCGTACGCCGCGCCGCTCGCACTCCGCGGTGAAGTCGGCCACCGAGGCCAGGGCGCGGGCCAGGACCCGGTCGCAGGGGGCGACGAACAGTTCGGCGTCGCCGCTTTCGATGTCGGCCCAGAGCGCGGGGTGGTCGGGGCGCAGCCGGTACAGGCGGAGCTGGCGGGTGATGACGTAGCCGCGCTCGGCGGCCCAGCGGGCGCACATGGCGTGCTGGCCCCGGGTGTCCACGAGGAAGGGGTCGCTGTCCAGCTCCTCCAGCGGCGTCAGACTGGCGATGGCCGCCACCCGTACGTCACCCATGACCGCTCTCCCCCTGTCCGTCGTGTGCCGACCCTATGCGCCGCTCCCGGCGGTTCCAGGGGCGTGTCCCGGGGCGGTGAGGGGGCGCACGGGGGCACGGCCGCACCGTCGCGGACCTCGGGTGCGCCGGGTGTGCGGCCCGTCCGGGCGGGAGTGCCCGTAGGCTCGTCGGGCAGGCGGGACGGGTCCGTTCGGTGGGGCGAGCAGCAGGAGGAGGAGACGGATGCCGGTGGAGATCACCTGGTGGGGTCATGCCACGTGCACGATCGAGGACTCCGGGGTCCGGCTGCTGACCGATCCGCTGTTCGCGCGGCGCTTCGCGCATCTGCGGCGCCGCCGGGGCGCGCTGCCCGGCCCGGACGCGGCCGTCGCCGACGCGGTCCTCATCTCGCATCTGCACTCCGACCATCTGCACCTGCCGTCGCTGGCACGGGTCGCGCCGGAGGCCCGGGTGGTCGTACCGCGCGGTTCGGTCCGGTCGGTGCCGGGGCTGCGGCTGCTGCGCCGCTCGCGCGGGCTGCGGATCACGGAGGTGCTGCCGGGCGACGAGCTGCGGGTGGGCGCGGTGCGGGTGCGGGCCGTTCCGGCGCTGCACGACGGCCGGCGGCTGCCGGTGGGCCCGCACCGCTCCCCCGCCCTGGGGTACGTGGTCGAGGGCGCGGCGCGCACGTACTTCGCCGGGGACACCGGGCTGTTCGACGACATGGCGCGGGTGGTCGGTCCGGTGGACGTGGCGCTGCTCCCGGTGGGCGGCTGGGGGCCCTATCTGGGGCACGGGCACCTGGACGCGGGCCGGGCGGCGCAGGCGCTGGCCCGGCTGCGGCCGCGCGCGGCGGTGCCGGTGCACTACGGCACGTACTGGCCGATCGGGATGGACGGGGTGCGGCCGCACGAGTTCCACGCGCCGGGCGAGGAGTTCGTGCGGAAGGCGGCCGCGGCGGCGCCGGAGGTCGTGGTGCACCGGCTGGCGCACGGGGAGCGGGTGCGGCCGGGGTGCTCGGGGTGATCGAGTTCCTGCGGGAGACGGCCCAGCTGCCCGCCGAGTCGACGCAGCAGGCGGTGGGCTATCCGTCGCTGTTCCTGCTGGTGGCGGTCGGGGCGCTGGTCCCGGTGGTGCCGACGGGGGCGCTGGTGAGTTCGGCGGCCGTGGTGGCGTTCCACCAGTCGTCGCCGTTCTCGCTGCTGGTGGTGTTCGGGGTGGCGGCGTCGGCGGCGTTCCTGGGGGACATATCCCTGTACTGGCTGGGGCGGCGGGGGGTGCGGTCGAAGAACGGGTCGCGGTGGCTGCGCGCGATCCGGGACCGGGCGGCGCCGGAGCGGCTGGCGCAGGCGCAGCGGAAGCTGGACGAGCACGGGGCGGCGGTGCTGGTGCTGTCCCGGCTGGTGCCGGCCGGGCGCATTCCGGTGATGCTGGCGTGTCTGCTGGGGCGGATGCCGATGCGGCGGTTCGCGCGCGGTGACGTGCCGGCGTGTCTGGCGTGGGCGGCGACGTACCAGCTGATCGGCATTCTGGGCGGTTCGCTGTTCCCGGAGCCGTGGCAGGGGGTGGTGGCCGCGGTCGGGCTGACGCTGGTGATCAGCGGGGCGCCCGCGGTGTGGCGCAGGACGCGGGCGCGGTGGGCGCGGTGAGGTCAGCCGGGGGCCAGCAGGCGTGAGCCGCCGATGGGCAGGTCCCAGAGGTGGTCGCGGGGGTGTCCGGCGCGCTGCCAGGCGGTGCGCAGCCGGGTGAGCGGTTCGTGGACGGGCTCGGCGGAGAGCAGGAAGGTCGCCCAGTGCATGGGGGCCATGGCGCGGGCGCCGAGGTCCTCGTACGCCCGTACGGCCTCCTCGGGGTCGGTGTGGACGTCGCGGAGCCACCAGCGGGGTTCGTAGGCGCCGATGGGCAGCAGGGCGAGGTCGATGCCGGGGTGGCGGCGGCCGATCTCGGTGAACCAGTGGCCGTATCCGGTGTCGCCGGCGAAGTAGATCCGCCCGCCGGTGTCCGGGCCGCCGATGATCCAGCCGCCCCACAGCGAGCGGCAGGTGTCGGTGAGGGTGCGCCGCGACCAGTGGTGGGCGGGGACGAAGTCGAAGCGGACGCCGTCCAGCCGGGCGGACTCCCACCAGTCCAGTTCGGTGACGGTGCGGAAGCCCCGGCGGCGGCACCAGGGGCCGAGGCCCGCCGGGACGAACAGCGGGGTGTGCCGGGGCAGTCTGCGCAGGGTGGGCGCGTCGAGGTGGTCGTAGTGGTTGTGGCTGATGACGACGGCGTCGATGACCGGCAGGTCCTCCCAGGGGACGCCGACGGGTGTGATCCGGGCGGGGGTGCCGAGGATGCGGCGGGACCAGACGGGGTCGGTGAGGACGGTGAGGCCGCCGGTGCGGATGATCCAGCTGGCGTGCCCGGCCCAGGTGACGCAGGCGGTCCCGGCCGGGACGGGCGGCAGGGGCGCGGGTGCGTAGGGCAGGCGGTGGATGTGGCGCAGGCCCTCCGCGTTGGGCCGGATGGAGTGCTCGCGGGCCAGCCGGGACATGCCCTTGACGCCGGGGAGCGGGGCGGTGAGCCGGTCCGCGAAGCTGCGGGGCCAGTCGCGCACCTCGCCGAGGGGGCGGGTGGGGACGGGGTCGTCGCAGGCCGCGGGGGGTGTGTCGGGGGCGACCGGGCGCGCGGTCTGGTCCGTCATCGGGGCTCCCGTCCAGGAGTGCGCCGGCGCGGTGGGTCAGCGCGGTGTGTCGAGGGCTGCTCGGAAAATGCTCAGCGCTGCGGCGACCGGCGGCAATTCGAGGGGGTCCGCGGCGGTGAGGGCGGCGGTCTGCGCGACGGGGTCCGTGCCGAGGAGCGCTCCGGTGCCCAGCCGGACGCGGAGGGCGCCGAGTTCGTCGCCGAAGCGGTGTCCGCCGGGGGTGGGGGTGCCGAGGCGGGCGCTGAGGTACTCCTCCAGTTCGAGCGAGTCGGTGACGCCCCGGGCGGCGAGCGTGCCGCGCAGCGGGGCGAGGTCGGCATAGAGGTGGCGGCCGGCCTGCGGGGGCCGGGCGAGGGCGCCCCAGCCGAGGACGGCGCGGTGGGCCCCGGCGGCGAGGC
>NZ_JAKRGC010000274.1 GCF_022347745.1 Streptomyces sp. OfavH-34-F | reverse complement strand
GCGACGACCGGGAGCCCGGTGGCGGCGAGGGCCGGCCACACCCCGTGCCAGCCGGCGTCCAGCGTCTTCGGGGCGGGCGCGACCTTCTTGCCGGCGACCCGCCAGGGCTGCTCCACCAGGGCGACGCTCACCCCGTGCGCGGAGAGGGCGGCGGCGAGGGCGGTGAGGTCGCGGGCCTCGATGCCGCCGCCGGCGCCGTGGCCGAGGGCGAGCAGGAGGCGGGGTGCGGGGGCGGCCCGCCAGGTGATGCGGGCGGTTCCGGTCGCGGTCTCGACCGTTTCGGTGCGGGGTGTCGCTGCGTCGGTGGTCACGGGCCCATCCAACCAACCGGGGCGCGCGCCGTGCGGAGGGGCGCGCGCCCCTCCGCGCGGGGCTCGGAACAGGCGCTCAGAACAGGGTGCTCACCTCGGGCGCGGCCAGCTCCTCCATCAGCTCGGGCCCGTTGTTGCGGACGTTGCTGACGGCGGTCGCCACCGGGTAGGCGCGCATCAGCCCGGGCGGCGGGGGCGTGAGCAGGGCGCGCAGCTCCTCCGGGTCGGTGCGCGAGGGGTCCAGCCAGTCGTCCCAGCGGTCCGGGGTGAGCATCAGCGGCATCCGGGGGTGGATGTCGGCGAGCGAGGACGGCCCCTCGGCGGGGGCGACGCCCAGCGGGGTGGTCTCCGCCTCGGTGGTGATCACCGAGCAGGTGACCCACCAGGCCCGCGGGTGGTCGTCGGGCAGGGTGCCGTCGCGCCAGAACTCGTACAGGCCGGCCATGGCGAAGACCGAGCCGTCGGCGGGCGTGACGAAGTACGGCTGCTTGCGGGGGCGCTTGCGGCGGCCCTTCTCCTCCAGCTCCCGTTCCTCGGCGCCGGTCACCCACTCGTAATAGCCGTCGGCGGGCAGGATGCAGCGCCGGGAGACGAAGGGGCGGCGGAAGGAGGGCTTCTCGTGGACGGTCTCCGCCCGTGCGTTGATCATCCGGGCGGCGCCCTCGGGGCTCTTGGCCCAGGACGGGACGAGTCCCCATCTCAGTGCGCGCATCTGGCGAACCGGACGCTGGTCGTCGGCGTCTTTCAGGGGGCGCTCCAGTACGGCGTAGACCTCCTTGGTCGGCGCCACGTTGTAGTCGGGTTCCAGCGCCTCGGCCGGTTCCCACTTCTCCACCTGGAAGAGTCCGGTCAGGTCCTCGGGCCGCCGACTCGCTGCATACCGTCCGCACATAAGTGCCAGACTGCCACGACCGCCCTCCGGTCCGGACCCACTCCCGTAAGGAGCCGCCCACCCCATGGACAGCACCGACCTCGGCAACCTGTGGGACCGCGTCGTCGGCACCCAGCCCGCCCCCGAGCAGTGGCTGGTGGTGGTGACCGCGACGGCGGCGCTGATCGCGGTCGTCCCGAACGTCCTGTGGCGGCTGTCCCGGAACACGATCACCATCGCCCACGAGGGCGGCCACGGGCTGGTGGCCCTCCTGTCGGGCCGGCAGCTCGCGGGCATCCGGCTGCACTCGGACACCAGCGGGCTGACGGTGAGCCGGGGCAAGCCGACCGGCATCGGCATGGTCCTGACGGCGGCGGCCGGCTACACCGCGCCCTCCCTGCTGGGGCTGGGCGGGGCCTGGCTGCTGGTGGACGGCAGGATCACGCTGCTGCTGTGGCTGGCCACGGCCCTGCTCGCGGTGATGCTGGTGACCATCCGCAACGTGTACGGGGCGCTGACGGTGATCCTCACCGGTTCGCTGTTCCTGCTGGTGTCCTGGCTGGCCTCGCCGGCCTGGCAGTCGCTGTTCGCGTACAGCGTGGTGTGGTTCCTGCTGATGGGCGGGGTGCGCCCGGTGTTCGAGCTGCAGTCGAAGCGGCGGCGCGGCGGGGCACCGGACTCGGACGCGGACCAGCTGTCGCGGCTGACGGACGTCCCGGCGGCGCTGTGGCTGTTCCTCTTCCACGCGGTGTCGCTCTGCTCGCTGATCGGCGGCGGGCGCTGGCTGCTGGGCCTGTGACCCGGCCCGCTCCCCCGCTCGCGGGCGGGGGCCCGCGGCCCGGCCCCGTGCGGCCGGAGCCCGTAAAGTGAGCGCATGACCGAAAGTGCCGTGCATCCCGCCCTCTGGCCCGCCCCCGTCGCGAGCGGGGCCGTCGACGCGACCGTCACCGTGCCCGGTTCCAAGTCGGTCACCAACCGCGCGCTGGTGCTCGCCGCGCTGGCCTCGGAGCCGGGCCGGCTGCGCCGTCCGCTGCGCTCGCGCGACACCCTGCTGATGGCGGACGCGCTGCGCGCGATGGGCGTGAGCATCGAGGAGACGGTGTCCTCCAGCGCTTCGGCGACCGGTGACGCGTCGGGGCCGGAGTTCTCCGGCGAGACCTGGCGCGTCGTCCCGGCCCCGCTGCGCGGCCCGGTCACGGTGGACGTGGGCAACGCCGGTACGGTCATGCGCTTCCTGCCGCCGGTGGCCGCGCTCGCCGAGGGCCCCGTCCGCTTCGACGGCGACCCGCGCTCCTACGAGCGACCGCTGACCGGGGTCATCGAGGCCCTGCGGGTGCTGGGCGCCCGGATCGACGACGACTCACGGGGCTCGCTGCCGATGACGGTGCACGGCGGCGGCGCGCTGGACGGCGGCCCGGTCGCGATCGACGCCTCCTCGTCCTCCCAGTTCGTCTCGGCGCTGCTGCTGTCGGCGCCCCGCTTCAACCAGGGCGTGGAGGTCCGGCACACCGGCGACCGGCTGCCCTCCCTGCCGCACATCCGGATGACCGTGGACATGCTCAGGGCGGTCGGCGCCCGGGTGGACGAGCCGGAGACCGGCGGCGAGCCGAATGTGTGGCGGGTCGCCCCCTCCGCGCTGCTGGGCCGGGACCTGACCATCGAGCCGGACCTGTCCAACGCCCAGCCGTTCCTGGCCGCGGCGCTGGTGACGGGCGGCCGGGTGACCATCCCGGACTGGCCGGCGCACACGACGCAGCCCGGTGACGCGCTGCGCGAGATCTTCACCGCGATGGGCGGCTCCTGCGAGCTGACCGAGCACGGGCTGACCTTCACCGGCTCGGGCCGTATCCACGGCATCGACGTGGACCTCGGCGAGGTGGGCGAGCTGACGCCGGGCATCGCCGCCGTGGCCGCGCTGGCCGACTCCCCCTCCACGCTGAGCGGCGTCGCCCATCTGCGGCTGCACGAGACGGACCGGCTGGCCGCGCTCACCAAGGAGATCAACGAGCTGGGCGGCGACGTCACCGAGACGGCGGACGGCCTGCACATCCGCCCGCGCCCGCTGCGCGGCGGTACCTTCCATACGTACGACGACCACCGGATGGCCACCGCGGGGTCGGTCATCGGCCTTGCCGTCCCCGGAGTGGAGATCGAGAACGTGGCGACGACCGCCAAGACCCTGCCGGACTTCCCGCAGATGTGGACCGGAATGCTCGGGGCCTGAGACATGCGCCGCTACGGCAAGAACCCCGACGAGGACGACATCCGCGTCCGCCCCAACCGCAAGGGCAACCGTCCGCGCACCCACATCCGGCCCAAGCACGAGGACGCCGAGGAGGGCATGGTCCTCACCGTGGACCGGGGCCGCCTCACCTGCCTGGTCGGCGATCGCACGATCGTCGCGATGAAGGCCCGCGAGCTGGGCCGCAAGGCGGCGGTGGTCGGCGACACCGTCTCGCTCGTCGGCGACCTGTCCGGCGACAAGGACACGCTGGCCCGGATCGTCCGCATCGGTGAGCGCCGCTCGGTGCTGCGCCGGACGGCGGACGACGACGACCCGTTCGAGCGGGTGGTCGTGGCCAACGCGGACCAGCTGGCGATCGTCACCGCGCTCGCCGATCCGGAACCCCGGCCGCGCATGATCGACCGCTGCCTGGTCGCGGCGTACGACGGCGGGCTCTCACCGCTCCTGGTGCTGACCAAGTCGGACCTGGCGTCCCCGGACAGGCTGCTGGCCGCGTACACCCCGCTGGGCGTGCCGTTCGTCGTCACCAGCCGCGAGGAGCTGGAGAACGGGGACGCGGCCGACCGGGTGCGCGAGCAGCTCGACGGCCGGGTGACGGCGTTCGTCGGGCACTCGGGCGTCGGGAAGACGACGCTGGTCAACGCGCTGGTGCCGAAGGAGAAGCGGCGCACCACGGGGGTCGTCAACGCGGTCACCGGGCGGGGCCGGCACACCACCACGTCGGCGCTGGCGCTGCCGCTGCCCGGCTACCGGGGCTGGGTGATCGACACCCCCGGGGTGCGTTCGTTCGGGCTGAACCACATCGATCCGTCGCGGGTGATCAACGCCTTTCCGGACCTCCGGCCCGGCACCGAGGAGTGCCCGCGCGGCTGCACCCACGACAGCCATGAACCGGAATGCGCGCTGGACGCCTGGGTGGCGGACGGGCACGCGGACCCGGCGCGGCTGGACTCGCTGCGGCGGCTGCTGTCCACGCGGGGCCGGCGCGAGGGAGACTGATCTCCGGCCGGGCCGCGCACGTTTGCGATCACTCGCATGCGGTAAGGGCATAATCACGTCCGACGGCACCGGCTGGTGCCGGGCGGTCACCGATGCGGAGGGTGCGGACGATGGCGTGGCTGCTGGTCGTGGTCGCGGGACTTCTGGAGACCGGTTTCGCGGTCTGTCTGAAGCTCTCGCACGGCTTCACCCGGCTCTGGCCGACCGTCGCGTTCTGCGTCTTCGCGCTCGGCAGCTTCGGTCTGCTGACCCTGTCGCTGAAGAAGCTCGACGTGGGGCCCGCGTACGCCGTGTGGACCGGCATCGGCGCGGCGGGCACGGCGATCTACGGCATGATCTTCCTCGGGGACGTGGTGTCCACGCTCAAACTGGTGTCGATCTCGCTGGTGATCGTCGGCGTGATCGGGCTCCAGCTGTCCGGCTCCGCCCACTGACCGTTCGCCCCCCTGACCGTCCGCTCCCCGACCGTCCGCCCTCCGGTCCCGTGTGGCCCCGGTCACCGGCCGGTCGATACTGTGACGGCATGTCCGATTACCACGATGATCTGCGCCTCGCCCATGTGCTGGCGGACGCCGCCGACGCCGCGACGATGGACCGGTTCAAGGCTCTGGACCTGAAGGTCGAGACCAAGCCGGACATGACGCCGGTGAGCGAGGCCGACAAGGCCGCCGAGGAGCTGATCCGGGGCCATCTGCACCGGGCGCGCCCGCGCGACGCGATCCTGGGCGAGGAGTACGGGATCGAGGGCACCGGTCCCCGGCGCTGGGTGGTCGACCCGATCGACGGCACCAAGAACTACGTGCGGGGCGTGCCGGTGTGGGCGACGCTGATCTCGCTGATGGAGGCGGGCGAGCACGGGTTCCAGCCGGTCGTGGGCGTGGTGTCGGCGCCGGCGCTGAACCGGCGCTGGTGGGCGGCGAAGGGCGCCGGGGCGTACACCGGGCGCAGTCTGACCTCGGCGACCCGCATCGAGGTGTCCAAGGTGGAGCGGATCGCGGACGCCTCGTTCGCGTACTCCTCGCTGACGGGCTGGGAGGAGCAGGGCCGGCTCGACGGGTTCCTGGACCTGACCCGCGCCTGCTGGCGGACCCGGGGGTACGGGGACTTCTGGCCGTACATGATGGTCGCGGAGGGGTCCGTGGACATCTGCGCGGAGCCGGAACTCTCGCTGTGGGACATGGCGGCGAACGCGATCATCGTGCAGGAGGCGGGCGGCCGGTTCACCAGCCTGGACGGTGTGGACGGGCCCGGCGGGGGGAACGGTGCCGCGTCGAACGGCGCGCTCCACCGCGAACTGCTCGGCTATCTGAACCAGCGCTACTGAGCGCGCCCCCGCACGCCGGTGGGCCTGGCGGGTTCCCGGGGGGCGTGCCGCGCGTCTGCGCGCCCCTCCACTGATCTCCGCGACCCCTTGTCGGCCTTCCCCTTCGGTGCCACTCTGAGGTTTCCCCCACTTGTGAACTTGTGAATCGGTGCACGCACCGGTTCGCCGAGGAGGTGGCACCCCTTCATGTTCGTCCGTGACGCCATGACCACGATGGTCCTCACCATCGGCCCCGCCCATACGCTGCGCCAGGCCGCCCGGCTGATGTCGGCGCGCCGGGTCGGGGCGGCCGTCGTCCACGACCCCGACACCTGCGGGCTCGGCATCCTGACCGAGCGCGACATCCTCGACGCGGTGGGCTCGGGTCTCGACCCGGACACCGAGACCGCCTCCGCGCACACGACCACCGACGTGGTCTTCGCCTCGCCCTCCTGGACGCTCCGGGAGGCCGCCGCGGCGATGACGCACGGCGGCTTCCGCCATCTGATCGTGCTGGACGAGGACGGCCCGGTCGGCGTCGTCTCGGTGCGCGACATCATCCGCTGCTGGACGCCCGCCCGCCCCCGGCCCGCCGCGCTGGCGAGCTGACCGGTCGCGTACGGCAGCCGGGGCAGCCGGGGCTCAGGCGCGCAGCGCCTGCACCGCGGCCTCCAGACGCTTGCCGAAGTCCTCGTCGGCGTTGCGGAAGTTGCCGATGGCGCGCTCGGCGATGTCCGCGCGCGAGACCTGCGCGATGAACCCGGAGAGGTTGGCGATCAGCCGTTCCTTCTCGTCCTCGGTCATCAGCCGGTAGAGGTTCCCGGCCTGCACGAAGTCGTCGTCCTCGGCGTGCCTCGGGGTCTCGTGGTTGCCCGTGCCGCCGGTGACGTCGACGGCGCCCCAGAGCGGACGGCCGGTCTCGGCGGGGCCGCCGAAGCTGTTGGGCTCGTAGTTCTTCGCGCCCTTGTGGCGGCCGTCGTACAGGTAGCCGTCCCGGCTGTTGGTCCGCGCCTCGGTGGCGTGCGGGCGGTTCACCGGCAGGTGGTCGGCGTTGATGCCGACGCGGTAGCGGTGCGCGTCGCCGTACGCGAAGAGGCGGCCCTGGAGCATCTTGTCGGGGGACGGACCGATGCCGGGCACGAAGTGCGCCGGGCTGAAGACGGACTGCTCGACCTCGGCGAAGATGTTCTCCGGGTTGCGGTTGAGCTCCAGCTTGCCGATCTCGATCGGCGGGTAGTCCGCGTGCGGCCACACCTTGGTGAGGTCGAACGGGTTGAAGCGGTACGTCGCCGCCTCGGCCGCCGGCATGATCTGCACCTGCACGGTCCAGGACGGGAAGTCGCCGCGCTCGATGGACTCCCGCAGGTCCCGCTGGTGGCTGTCCGGGTCCAGCCCGGCGAGGCGGGCGGCCTCCTCGGCGGTGAGGTTCTTGATGCCCTGGTCGGTCTTGAAGTGGTACTTCACCCAGAAGACCTCGCCGGCCTCGTTCTGCCACTGGTAGGTGTGCGAACCGAAGCCGTCCATGTGCCGGTACGAGGCGGGGATGCCCCGGTCTCCGAAGAGCCAGGTCACCTGGTGGGTGGACTCGGGCGACAGGCTCCAGAAGTCCCAGATGTTGTCCGCCTCCGAGGAGCCGGTGTACGGGTCGCGCTTCTGGGTGTGGATGAAGTCCGGGAACTTGATGGCGTCCCGGATGAAGAAGACCGGGGTGTTGTTGCCGACGAGGTCGTAGTTGCCCTCCTCGGTGTAGAACTTCAGCGCGAAGCCGCGCGGATCGCGTACGGCGTCGGCCGCACCGAGGTTGCCCGCGACGGTGGAGAACCGCAGGAACGTCTCGGTCTGCTTGCCGACCTCGGAGAGGAACGCGGCCCGCGTCCACCGCGAGACGTCGCGGGTCACGGTGAAGGTGCCGTACGCGCCCGCGCCCCGTGCGTGCACCACGCGCTCCGGAATGCGCTCGCGGTTGAAGTGGGCGAGCTTCTCCAGCAGCGACTGGTCCTGGACCAGGACCGGCCCGCCGACACCGGCGGTCTCGCTGTTCTGGTTGTCGGCGACCGGTGCGCCGGCCTCCGTCGTGAGCGGTCCCTGCGTCACGTGCGCCTCCTGCGTCGTATCCGCACGTCATGCCTTCATGCCGTGCTCGGCTCCGGCCTTCCTGTCCGTCGGCCGTCGTCGCAAGCGATCCTACATTGGACAAAGTCCAAGTCAAATGGCCATCCAAAGTCGCACCCATTCAAGACACGGCTCGTGCGCTGCTAGAATGGCGCTCATGAGTGACCTGCTGGAACGACTTCGAGGACGCGGCTGGCGCATGACCGCGCAGCGTCGCGTCGTGGCCGAGGTCCTCGACGGGGAGCATGTGCACCTGACCGCCGACGAGGTCCACGCACGCGCGGTGGCCAAGCTGCCGGAGATCTCCCGCGCCACCGTCTACAACACGCTGGGCGAGATGGTGAGCCTCGGCGAGGTCATCGAGGTCTCCACCGACCGCCGCGCCAAGCGCTACGACCCCAACGCGCACCGCGCCCACCACCACCTGGTGTGCGCGCAGTGCGGTGCGATCCGCGACGTCCACCCGGCAGGCGACCCGCTGGCGGACCTGCCGGCCGGCGAGCGCTTCGGCTTCACCATCTCCGGTGTCGAGCTGACGTACCGGGGCATCTGCCCCGACTGCGCCGCGACCGCCTGAACGCGCGGAGCCCTTCCCGCCCTCCCGGAGCCTCACCTCCGGCCGGGGGCGGCTTCCGCATGCGCGCGCACGACAGAGGCCCGGATCTTCGAAAAGATCCGGGCCTCTGTCTTCAGTAGCGGGGACAGGATTTGAACCTGCGACCTCTGGGTTATGAGCCCAGCGAGCTACCGAGCTGCTCCACCCCGCGTCGTTGTGTTCACAACCCTACGGCACGCTCCGGACCAGTGCAAATTCGTTCCGGCAGGGGCGACGGGGTTCGTCCCGGTGGGCGGGGGGCGTGGCTGGGCGACGGGGTCCGTCCCTGCGGGGGGCGCGGCTCGGCGGCGAGGTCCGTCCCGGCCGGCCCGGCGGCGTTACGCCGTCAGCTCCTGGTGCAGCGCCTCGCGCAGTCGCGCGGCCCGCTCCGCGACCTCCGCCGGCCCCAGCTCGACCGCCC
>NZ_JAKRGC010000273.1 GCF_022347745.1 Streptomyces sp. OfavH-34-F | reverse complement strand
CTCGACGCCACCGCGCCCACCCTGATCGCGGTCGCCGAGGACGCCGACGCGGGCCACCTGCCCGCCGAAGCCGTCCTGCGCCTGCCGCGCGCCGCCGCCGGGCCCGGTCTCGACCTCGGCGCCCTGCTCGCCGCCCTCCACGGGCGCGGCGTGCGCTCCGTACTCCTCGAAGGCGGTCCGGTCCTGGCCGGCGCCTTCGTCGCCGCGGGACTCGTCGACAAGGTCGTCGGCTATCTCGCCCCCGTCCTCCTCGGCGCGGGCCCCGCCGCCCTCGCCGACGCCGGAATCCACACCCTCGCCGAGGCGTTGCGCCTCGACGTGACGGAGACCGTCCGCATCGGCCCCGATCTGCGTGTCACCGCCGTTCCCGGCCCCGCCCGGAAGGAAAACTGAGTGTTCACCGGAATTGTCGAAGAACTGGGTGAGGTCACCGCCGTCGAGCTGCTCGACGACGCCTCCCGCTTCCGTCTGCGCGGCCCCGTCGTCACCGAGGGCGCCAAGCACGGCGACTCGATCGCCGTGAACGGCGTCTGCCTGACCGTCGTGGACCTCGGCGAGCACGAGTTCACCGCCGACGTGATGGCCGAGACGCTGAACCGCTCCAGCCTCGGCGCCCTGACGGCCGGCTCCCGCGTCAACCTCGAACGCCCCATGGCGCTCGGCGGACGGCTCGGCGGCCACATCGTCCAGGGCCACGTGGACGGCACCGGCCGCATCCTGGAGCGCACCCCCTCCGAGAACTGGGAGGTCGTGAAGGTCTCGCTGCCGGCGCACCTGTCCCGGTACGTGGTGGAGAAGGGCTCGATCACCGTGGACGGCGTCAGCCTCACCGTGGTGGACGCCGGGCCCGACCACTTCACCATCAGCCTCATCCCCACCACCCTCGCCCTGACCACGCTCGGCCTCAAGGGGCCCGGCGAGCCGGTCAACCTGGAGGTGGACGTCCTCGCCAAGTACGTCGAGCGGCTGCTCGGCGCCGCCGCGCCGCAGACCGGGGAGGAGGCGCGGTGAGCGCCCTGCACTGGCTGAACTCCGAGGCGTTCACCGTCCTCGGCCAGCACATCATCTGGTCCGACATGATCGGCAACACCATCGGCCTGATCGCCCTCACCCTGGGCTGGCTGCGCTCCATCTGGACCTGGCCCGCCCAGCTCCTGTCCGGCGTCGTGCTGGTCGCCGCCAACGTCTCCGTCCACCAGGCGGGCAGCGTCGGCAAGCAGCTCATCGTCATCGCCGTCGCCGTCTGGGGCTGGCAGCAGTGGAGCCGCGGCCGGCGCCGGGCGCAGGACGGCACCCTCGCGGTCCGCTTCGCCACCTGGCGCGAACGCGGCTACCTGGCCGGCGGGGCCGCCCTCGGCACCCTCGCGGTCGGCGGCCTGTTCACCGCCTTCCCCTCGCTCTCCTGGAGCCCGTGGGCCGACGCCTACATCTTCGCCGGCACCCTCGTCGCGATGCTCGCCCAGGCCCGCGGCATGGTCGAGTTCTGGTTCGCCTGGCTCCTGGTCGACCTGGTCGGCGTCCCGCTGAACTTCCACAGCGGACTCGCCTTCTCCGGTCTCATCTACGTCGTCTACGGCGCCCTCGTCCTGTGGGGCATGCGCGACTGGTGGCTGCGTACGCGGACACCCGTACTGGAAGGAGCCACGGCATGACCGCCCAGCCCACCTGGCTGCACCCGGAGCACCGCACGCCCGAGGAGGACCTCGCCCTCGACCCCGTCGAGCAGGCCGTCCGCGACATCGCCGCCGGCCGGCCCGTCGTCGTCGTGGACGACGAGGACCGCGAGAACGAGGGCGACCTCGTCATCGCCGCCGAGAAGGCCACCCCCGAGATCGTCGCCTTCATGATGAGCGAGTGCCGGGGCCTGATCTGCGCCCCCATGGAGGGCGACGAGCTGGAACGGCTCGAACTGCCCCAGATGGTCGGCCGCAACACCGAGTCCATGCAGACCGCGTTCACCGTCTCCGTGGACGCCTCCGCCGCCCACGGCGTCTCCACCGGCATCTCCGCCGCCGACCGCGCCACCACGCTGCGCCTGCTGGCCGGCGGCACCGCGGGCCCCGGCGACTTCGTGCGCCCCGGCCACATCTTCCCGCTGCGCGCCCGCCCCGGCGGGGTGCTCGTGCGCAACGGGCACACCGAGGCCGCCGTGGACCTCGCCCGGCTCGCCGGACTGCGGCCCGCCGGGGCCATCGTGGAGATCGCCGGCGAGGACGGCGTCATGCTCCGGCTGCCCCAGCTGGTGCCGTTCGCCCGCAAGCACGGCCTCACGATCATCTCCATCGCGGACCTCATCGACTACCGCCGCACCAGCGAGCCCACGGTCCGCCGCGAGGCCGAGGTCCGCCTCCCCACCCGCTTCGGCGCCTTCACCGCGTACGGCTACCGCTCCACCGTGGACGGCGTCGAACACGTCGCCCTGGTCCACGGCGACCTCGCGGACGGCCAGGACGTCCTGGTCCGCGTCCACTCCGAGTGCCTGACCGGCGACATCTTCGCCTCCGAGCGCTGCGACTGCGGCCCCCAGCTGCACGCCTCCATGCGCCGCATCACCGAGGAGGGCCGCGGTGTCGTCGTCTACCTGCGCGGCCACGAGGGCCGGGGCATCGGCCTGCTCTCCAAGCTGCGCGCCTACGAACTCCAGGAGCGCGGCGTCGACACCCTCGACGCCAACCTGGAACTCGGCCTGCCCGCCGACGCCCGCGACTACGCGGCCGGCGCCCAGATCCTCAAGGACCTCGGCGTCCACAGCCTCCGGCTGATGACGAACAACCCCGAGAAGACCGCCGCCGTCACCCGGCACGGCCTGGCCGTCACCGGCCGCGAGCCGATGCCCGTCCAGGCCGGCGAGCACAACCTGCGGTACCTGCGCACCAAGCGCGACCGCATGGGACACGACCTGCCCTGGCTCGACGCCGCCACCGCGTCGACCTGCGGCAACCAGTAGCACCACCGGCACCCCAGCACGTCACCCGTACCGAGAAGCAGGAGAGACATGAGCGGCAAGGGCGCACCCGAACTGTCCGTACGCAACTGCGGTGACCTCCGTGTGGCGGTCGTCGCCGCACAGTGGCACGAGAAGGTCATGGACGGCCTCGTCGACGGCGCCCTGCGCGCCCTGCACGAGCTGGGCATCGACGAGCCCACCCTGCTCCGCGTCCCCGGCAGCTTCGAGCTGCCCGTCGTCGCCAAGGTGCTGGCCGGCCGCGGCTACGACGCGATCGTCGCCCTCGGCGTGATCATCCGCGGCGGCACCCCGCACTTCGAATACGTGTCCCACGGCGTCACCGCCGGTCTGACCCAGGTCACCGTGGACACCGGCGTCCCGGTCGGCTTCGGCGTGCTCACCTGCGACACCGAGGAACAGGCGCTCGACCGCGCCGGACTGGAAGGGTCCAACGAGGACAAGGGGCACGAAGCGGTCACCGCGGCCGTCGCCACCGCCGCCACACTGCGCTCGGTCAGCGAACCCTGGCGCTGAGTACGGGCCCGGCACCCCGTATTCTGAGCACATCATGGCGAACAAAACCTTCGAAGAGCTCTTCGCCGAGCTGCAGCTCAAGGCCGCCAACGGCGACCCCTCCACCTCCCGCACCGCCGAGCTGGTGGAGAAGGGGGTCCATGCCATCGGCAAGAAGGTCGTCGAGGAGGCCGCCGAAGTCTGGATGGCCGCCGAGCACGAGAGCAAGGACGCCGCCGCCGAGGAGATCTCGCAACTGCTGTACCACGTCCAGGTGATGATGGTCGCGCGCGGGATCTCCCTCGACGACGTCTACGCCCATCTCTGAGCCGGACCCGCACCCGCCCGTACCCGCCCCGCACCACCCTTCGCAAAGGAAACCCGACCTCATGCTGCGCATCGCCGTCCCCAACAAGGGAGCCATCTCCGGGCCTGCGATGGCGATGCTCCATGAGGCGGGCTACAAGCAGCGCAAGGAGTCGAAGGAACTCGTCCTCGTCGACCCCGCCAACGAGGTCGAGTTCTTCTACCTGCGCCCCCGCGACATCGCCATCTACGTCAGCTCGGGCCGCCTCGACATCGGCATCACCGGCCGCGACCTGCTGCTCGACTCCGGCGCCCAGGCCGAGGAGATCCTCCAGCTCGGCTTCGCCCGCTCCACCTTCCGCTACGCCACCAAGCCCGGCACCGTCACCGGCCCGCAGGACTTCGGCGGCCTGACGATCGCCACCTCCTACGAGGGCATCGTCGCCAGGCACCTCGCCGAGACCGGCGTGGACGCCGCCGTCGTCCACCTCGACGGCGCCGTCGAGACCGCCATCGAACTCGGCGTCGCCCAGGTGATCGCGGACGTCGTGGAGACCGGCACCAGCCTGCGCAACGCCGGCCTCGAAGTCATCGGCGAACCGATCATGACCTCCGAGGCCGTCGTCATCCGGCGCACCGGCGCCCCCGGCGACGAACCCAAGGTCCAGCAGTTCCTCCGCCGCCTCCAGGGCGTCCTCGTCGCCCGCAGCTACGTGATGATGGACTACGACTGCCGCGTCGAGCACCTGGAGCGCGCCGTCGCCCTCACGCCCGGCCTGGAGTCGCCGACCATCTCCCCGCTGCACCACGAGGGCTGGGTCGCCGTCCGCTCCATGGTCGCCGCCGCCGAGGCGCAGCGGATCATGGACGACCTGTACGACCTCGGCGCCCGCGCCATCCTCACCACCGCGATCCACGCCTGCCGTCTCTGACGGCGGGAGACGGAAGAAGAGCACGATGTCAGCCCCCACGCCCCCGCCCGGCTCCCCGGTCCTGCCGGTCACCTTCCGGCCGACCCGCACCCGGGTGGTCCTGCTCACCGTGGGGGCGGCGATGTTCGCCGTCATCACCGTCGTCGCCTTCACCCTCGAACAGCTCAGCGGGGGAGAGCGGGTCAGCTTCGTCTTCACCGCCCTGCTCTTCTTCGGCGTCCTCGCGCTGCTCAGCCGGCCCAAGGTCGTCGCGGACGAGGAGGGCGTGACGGTCGTCAACCTCACCCGCAGCCGCCGGCTGTCCTGGGCCGAAATCGTCCGGGTCAACCTGCGGGTGGGCGACCCCTGGGTCTTCCTCGACCTCAGCGACGGCACCAGCCTGCCCGCCCTCGGCATCCAGCCCGGCATCGCCAAGCAGCAGGCCATCCGGGACGCCCGCGCGCTCCGCGCCCTCGCCGAGAACCGCGGCACGGGCCCGGAAGACCGCTGAGCCCTCTGCCCCGCGGAGCCTCTCGTTGTTTACTCTGGAGGGCGGCGGCGCCCCGTGCGCGCCCCGCCCCGCCCTGAGGCCCACCCGGCCGGCGGGGCTCTTCCTGCGACCCGAGGAGTGACTCCCTCCAGCAATGGACGGATCGTCCGGTAGTACCTGCGCCGCCCCCTCCGCGGAGGCGGCGGCATGACAACCCCCCTTCTGCTGCTCACCGCGGCATTCCTTCTCATCCTCGCCAACGGATTCTTCGTGGCGGCCGAATTCGGCCTCGTCACCGTGGAACGCGCGGACGCCGAGCGCGCCGCGGCCGAGGGCGACCGGCGGGCCCGATCGGTCACCGAAGCCCTGCGCGAACTCTCCTTCCAGCTCTCCGGCACCCAGCTCGGCATCACCATCACCTCCCTGGTGGTCGGCATGCTCGCCGAACCGGCCCTGGCCCAGCTCCTCGACGGCCCCTTCGCCGCGGCCGGCCTGCCCCGGGGCGCCGTCCCCACCGTCAGCGTGGTGACCGGCATGCTGCTCGCCGCCGCCGTCCAGATGGTCATCGGCGAACTCGTCCCGAAGAACTGGGCGGTCTCCCGCCCGCTCACCGTCGCCCGGTTCGTCGCCGGACCGCAGGCCCGCTTCACCCGCCTCTTCCGGCCGGTCATCGGCGCCCTGAACACCGCGGCCAACCGCCTCGTGCGGCTGCTGGGCGTCGAACCCACCGAGGAGCTGGCCTCCGCCCGCACCCCCGGCGAACTCGTCTCCCTCGCCCGGCACTCCGCCGAGGCCGGCACCCTCGAACAGGACACCGCCGACCTCTTCGTCCGGACCCTGTCGCTCGCCGGGCTCACCGCCCAGCACGTCATGACCCCGCGCGTGAAGGTCAGCGCCCTGCAGTCCTCCGCCACCGCCGAGGACGTCCTCAACCTCACCCGCGCCACCGGCCTCTCCCGCTTCCCCGTCTACCGGGAGCGCATCGACGAGGTCGTCGGCATGATCCACCTCAAGGACGCCCTGGCCGTCCCGGCCCCCGACCGGCTGCGCACCACCGCGGGCCGGATCGCCGTGCCGCCGCTCCTGGTCCCCGAGACCCTGCCCGTCGAGCAGCTCCTCCAGCGGCTGCGCAAGGAGCAGCCGATCGCCGTCGTCGTCGACGAGTACGGCGGCACCGCCGGGGTCGTCACCCTGGAGGACATCATCGAGGAACTCGTCGGCGAGGTCCGCGACGAGCACGACGCCGAGGGCGCCGACCGCCCCGAACTGGCCCCCGCCCCGCCCGAGGACGGCCGGCCCGCCTGGGACGCCGAGGGCAGCTGCCGCGTCCTCACCCTGCGCCGCATAGGACTCGACGTGCCCGACGGCCCGTACGAGACGGTCGCCGGGCTCGTCGCCGATCTGCTGGGCCGCATCCCCGCCCCCGGCGACCGCGCCGAACTCCCCGGCTGGCGGATCTCCGTCCGCCAGGTCGGCCACTACCGCGCCGAGAAGGTCCGCTTCGTCCGCGCGGCCGCCCCGGCCGGCGCGGACACCGCGCGCCCGGCCGTCCTGGAGGCCGCGCGATGAGCCTCCTCCAGCTGTTCTTCGCCGGACTCCTCGTCCTGGCGAACGGCTTCTTCGTCGGGGCGGAGTTCGCCCTGGTCTCCGTGCGCCGCAGCCAGATCGAACCCCTCGCCGCCGCCGGTTCCGGCCGCGCCCGCCAGGTGCTGTACGGCCTGGAGAACCTGCCCCGGATGATGGCCGCGGCCCAGTTCGGCATCACCGTCTGCTCCCTGACCCTGGGCGCCGTCGCCGAACCCACCGTCGCCCACCTCCTGGAGCCCGTCTTCACCGCCGTGCACCTGCCCGCGGGGCTCGTCCACCCGCTCGGCTACGTGCTGGCGCTCGCCCTCGTCGTCTTCCTCCACCTCGTCATCGGCGAGATGGTCCCGAAGAACCTGGCGATGGCCGCGCCGGAGAAGACGGCACTCTGGCTCAGCCCCGGCCTCGTCGGCTTCGCCCGGCTCTGCCGGCCCGTCACCTCGGCCCTCGGCGCCTGCGCCCGGCTGGTGCTCCGCCTCTTCGGCGTCGAACCGAAGGACGAGGTGGAGGCCGTCTTCACCAGCGAGCAGCTCAACCGCCTGGTGGAGGACTCCGGCCAGGCCGGACTCATCGAGCCCGAGGCGCGCGAACGCCTGGAGGACGCCCTGGAGCTGGGCAGCCGCCCGGTCACCGACGTCCTGCTGCGCCGGGCCGCGCTGGTGACCGTGGACCCCTCCGTCACCCCGCGCCGCATCGAGGAGCTGACCGTGCGCACCGGCTACTCGCGCTTCCCGGTCTGCGCCGACGGCGGCGGCCCCTTCATGGGCTACCTGCACGTCAAGGACGTCCTGGACCTGGAGGACCGCGAGCGCGCGGTGCCCCAGCAGCTGTGGCGCCCGATGGCCACCGTACGGGCCGAACTCCCGCTGGACGACGCCCTGACCGTGATGCGCCGCGCCGCCACGCACCTGGCCCAGGTCGCCGACGCCTCCGGCCGGGTCCTCGGCCTGGTCGCGATGGAGGACGTGCTGGAGACGCTGGTGGGCGAGGTACGCGACCCGGCGCACCGCGTGGCCGAACCGCGCCGCACCGGGGAGCGGACCACCGACCCGGACGAGGCGGGCGCCCTGGTGGGCTGAGCCCGTCCCCGTACACCCGCGCCGCCGGCCACCGGAACCCTCCGGAGGCCGGCGGCGCGGCCGTAGGGTCCGGTGAGCGGGGCTACGGCGCCGGCGGCTCCTGGGGGCCCCGGCCCACCGGCCCCCGGCCCGACAGCACCTCGCCGTACGCCTGCATCAGGTCGGGCAGCCGGAGCGTCGCCAGGTCGTCCCGCGTCGGCGCCGTCGTGCACCCCGTGAGCCGCAGATCGCGGTAGGCGCAGCTCTTCTCGTACAGCGTCCGCAGGAAGCGGCCGTTGCCCAGCTCGTCCAGCCAGCCCTGGTCCACGACATGGCCGCTGATCGAACGCAGCTCCTCCAGCGACTCCTCGTCCCAGACGTCGCCGTTCTCGGCGGCCAGTACCTCACCGATCGCGGTCAGCTCCGCGGGCCGGTAGCTGGGGAAGTCCACCCGGGTCGTGAAACGCGAGGAGAGCCCCGGATTGGCCGACAGCAGCCGGTCCATGCCCTCCGGATAGCCGGCCAGGATCACCACCAGGTGGTCCCGGTTGTCCTCCGCCCTCTTCAGCAGGACCTGAAGCGCCTCGTCCCCGTACGCGTCACCCTTGCTGTACCCGGTGTTGGACAGGCTGTACGCCTCGTCGACGAACAGCACCCCGCCCAGCGCGGAATCGATCAGCTCATTCGCCTTCACCGCGGTCTGGCCCAGGAACTCGCCCACCAGGTCCGCCCGTTGCGCCTCCACGAGGTGGTCACCGCCGAGCAGGCCCAGCGCGTAGAACACCCGGCCCAGGATGCGCGCCACCGTCGTCTTGCCGGTGCCGGACGGGCCGGAGAACACGAAGTGCCGCTTCGGCGGCTGTACGGGCAGCCCCTGGCCCGCCCGCAGCCGCGCCATGTTCAGCTGCGCCGACAGGGCCCTGACCTGCCGCTTCACCGGCTCCAGGCCCACCATCCGCTCCAGCTCCGCCAGCGCCTCGGCCAGCAGCGCCGGATCGCTCGGCCCCGCCGGGAACGGCCGCCGCGCCGGAGCCTCGGCCCGCACCCC
>NZ_JAKRGC010000272.1 GCF_022347745.1 Streptomyces sp. OfavH-34-F | reverse complement strand
GGGGCGGGCGGCGGGGTGTACGGGCGCTGGCCCCCGGACGGCGGCTGCGGAGGCTGCCCGGCGCCGCCGGACGGGTCCACGATGGCCTCGATCTTCCACTGGGCGTTGAACTGCTCGGCCAGGGCCTGCCGCAGCACGTCCTCGCTGCCGCTGCTCGCGAAGTTGTCCCGCGCTCCGGCGTTGAGGAAGCCGATCTGCAGGGTGCTGCCGTCGAACCCGGTGACCTGGGCGTTCTGGCTGAGCAGGATCCACGTGAAACGGCGGCGGTTCTTCACCGCCTCCAGGATGTCCGGCCACATGGTGCGCACCTGGCCCGCGCCCTGCGCCATGCCCGGCGCGGTCTCGGGGGCGGCGGGCGCGCTCTGCGGCGCGGGGGCGGCCGGGGCGGGGGCCTGCTGCGGAACGCTCCACTGCTGGGTGGTGTCCACCGCGGCGGGCTGCTGCCCGGTGCCGTAGCCGTACGGGTCGTAGCCGTAGTCCTGCTGCGGGGCCGCGCCCGCGTAGGGGTCGTACTGCTGCGGGGGCGGGACGGGCTGCTGCTGCGCGTACGGGTCGTACCCGTACCCCTGTCCGTCGCCCTGCGGTGCCTGCTGCTGCGGCTGCTGGGCCTGCTGGTTCCCGTAGGGCTGCTGCTGGGCGTACGGGTCGTACTGCTGCTGACCCGGCTGCTGGTACACCGGCTGCCCGTACTCGTCGTAGCCGATGATCTGCGGCTGCTGGTAGTACGGGTCGTACGGGTTCTGTCGGTCGTTCACCGGTGCCCCTTTCCGCTCACTCGCCGCGGTACAACTGGCGTTTGTCGATGTAGCGGACCACACCGTCCGGAACGAGATACCAGACCGGCTCGCCCTGGGCGACCCTCGCGCGGCAGTCCGTCGAGGAGATCGCGAGCGCGGGGACCTCCACCAGGGAGACGCCCCCCTTCGGCAGGCCGTCGTCCGTGAGCAGATGGCCCGGCCGGGTGACTCCGATGAAGTGGGAGAGCGAGAACAGTTCGTCGGCGTCGCGCCAGGTGAGGATCTGGGCGAGCGCGTCGGCGCCGGTGATGAAGAAGAGGTCCGCGTCGCCGTGGACCTCGCGCAGGTCCCGCAGGGTGTCGATGGTGTACGTGGGGCCCTCGCGGTCGATGTCGCTCCGGCTGACCGAGAACTGCGGGTTGGACGCCGTCGCGATGACCGTCATCAGATAACGGTCCTCCGCCGGGGAGACGTGCTTGTGGCTCTTCTGCCACGGCTGCCCGGTCGGTACGAAGATCACCTCGTCGAGGTGGAACTGGGCGGCCACTTCACTGGCCGCCACCAGGTGTCCATGATGGATCGGGTCGAATGTCCCGCCCATCACGCCGAGTCGGCGTTTTCCGGGGCCGGTAGGCACTTCCTGCTCTCCCATGCGTGCAGAGCCTACTGGCACAGCTGTACGCCTCGGTCTCAGCGGTCGCGGTTGAAGCGCGTGGTGATCCACAGGAGGAGGAGAAGCACGACGAGGGCGCCGCCACCGGTGACGGCGGGGATCAGGCTGTCGTGATTGCCGCCGTGCTCGCCCTCGGCGGCGACGGTGACCAGCTGGTGTGCGGTGCTCGTGAGGCTCATCTTCGGCAGGACCTATCGATCGGGAGTCGGGGGAAGACGTCGCGGACATCGTATGCGGGGGTCACGGGCACGCTCACGCCGACTCAGTCGTTGTTGTCGTCGTTGCGGTATCCGCGCAGCAGGAACCAGGCCAGCAGGGCGGCGCCCAGGAGGGAGGCGACCAGCACGATGCGGATCGTGTTGCCCGGCCCCTGGTCCCCGGACGCGGCGGCGAACAGAGCAACTGAGTACGGCATGTCGGGCGTCTCCTCGGTTATCCACAGCCCCCCGCACACCGTAGCCCCAGCACCTAGGCTGGGCTGCGTCAGGGGGCGAGCGACATCTCGTACGAAGATCAGGGGGATCATCCATGACCGGTGGCGGCCACGAGAGCAGCGGCGTACCGAGCAGGCAGCGCAAGCGATTCCCGGGAATCTCCTCCCGGGCCTACGAACATCCGGCGGACCGCTCCGCGCTGGTCGCGCTGCGGAAGCTGAGCGGCTTCGACACCGTCTTCAAGGCACTGAGCGGCCTGCTGCCCGAGCGCAGTCTGCGACTGCTCTTCCTGTCGGACTCCGTCCGGGTGAGTGACGCCCAGTTCGCCCACCTCAACGACATGCTGCGCGACGCCTGTTACATCCTGGACCTGGAGAAGGTCCCGCCGATGTACGTCAACCAGGACCCCAAGCCCAACGCCATGTGCATCGGGCTCGACGAGCCGATCATCGTGGTGACCACGGGGCTGGTGGAGCTGCTGGACGAGGAGGAGATGCGGGCGGTCATCGGCCATGAGGTGGGCCACGCCCTCTCCGGGCACGCGGTGTACCGCACGATCCTGCTGTTCCTCACCAACCTGGCGCTCAAGGTCGCCTGGATTCCGCTGGGCAATGTGGCGATCATGGCGATCGTGACGGCGCTGCGCGAGTGGTTCCGCAAGTCGGAGCTGTCGGCGGACCGGGCCGGGCTGCTGGTCGGCCAGGACGTACAGGCGTCGATGCGCGGCCTGATGAAGATCGCCGGCGGCAACCACCTCCACGAGATGAACGTGGACGCCTTCCTGGCCCAGGCCGACGAGTACGAGAAGGCCGGGGACCTGCGCGACTCCGTGCTCAAGATCCTCAACGTGCTCCCCCGCTCCCACCCGTTCACCACGGTCCGGGCGGCGGAGCTGAAGAAGTGGTCGGAGACACGGGACTTCCAGCGCGTCATGGACGGCCACTACCCGCGCCGGGACGAGGACAAGGACACCTCGGTGACCGACTCGTTCAAGGAATCCGCCGCGCATTACGCCGATTCGGTGCGCACCAGCAAGGACCCGCTGATGAAGCTCGTCGGCGACATAGCCGGTGGCGCCGGGGACCTGGGCGGCAAACTGCGCGACAAGTTCACCGGAGGGGGCGGCAAGGGCGGCGCTACGGGCGGCTCGGCGGGGTCGCCCGGAGCGGAGGGGACGGAGGGCCCTGCGGATGCGGAGGGCTCGCCGGGGTCCGGGCCGGAGCGGAGCTGACCGCCAGCGTCCCGCACAGGGCGGCGACGGGCCGGCCCGTGGCGTACGGGTCGGTGCCCGCCGGCCCCCGCGACGCCGCCCGCTCGCCGGCCAGTAGCGGCCGCAGCGCGCCCGAGGTGTCGGCCGGGCAGGACTGCGGGCCCGCCTGGAGGTAGCTGCTGCGCACCTCCAGGCGGTGCAGCCGCAGGTCCTCCCGGTCGAACCGGAAGCTCATCTCGCGCCGCACGGTGAACAGGGAGGCGCCGCCCTCCGCCGGCGGCCCGGAGCCGGCGGGGCGCAGCGCGTACGTGAAGGTGTGGTCCGACACGACCTCCAGGGTGTCGGAGCCCGTCTGGGCGTAGCGCAGCGTGCCCCGGACCCGGATCTGGGGGTCCGGGACGGCCTGGGCGGGGTCGAAGCGGACGAGCCAGCCGGTCACGGCGTGCTGCCCGTCGTCGTAGGGGGCGGCGAGGCCGCGTTCGAACTGCTCCATCTGGTCCGGGTCGAGCAGCGCCTCCACGGGGCGCACGGTGCTCCCGCCGAGCACGTCGGGGTCGAGCGAGGAGGCCACCAGATAGTCCGTGGTGGTGGCGAGGGCGGCGCCGACCTGGCTCTCCGAGAAGTCCTCGGTGCGCCGGGCGTGCGGCGGGTTGATGCCCTCCCGACCCGTGGCGTGGTCGGCGGCCGGGCTCTTGGCGAAGAGCGCGTCGGGGGTGCCGCCGGGTACGGCGCCGCGCGGGGCCAGCGGGACGAGGGTCATCCGCAGCGGCTCGGTCCGCCGGGCCACCGGGGTCTCGTAGGGGTGGCGCAGCCCCATGAAGACGGCGGTGCCGAAGGCCAGGGCGATCAGGACCATCAGGGCGACGGCGAGCCGCGAGCCGGTGCGGACCGCCCGTCCCGGCAGGCTGCGGACGGCACGGGCGTGCTCCCCCATGCGTTCCTGGGCGGAGAACTCCTGCAGGCGGGCAGCGCGGACGAAGGACTCGTCGAAGACGAGTGAGCCGTACTCGTCGTCCTGGCCGCCGGTCCCGTTCTCCGCCGGGCCGTCGGGTGGGTCTCCGCGCCGCGCCATGACTTCTCCCGACTCCGTGAGAAGTCCCCTCTTCGAGCGGAAAGAGGGGTCATACCTTCAGGGTGGGTCGAACACGACGACGGTAAACGCGGTGGCGCCGGGCAACCACCGGGGAGTCCCGCCGGGCCCGTGGCCGGCGGGCGGGGGCTCAGGGGGTGCGCGGGACGGCGGACACCTTCGGGCGGGCGTCGTCGTCCGCCTCGGACGGGGACGGATCGGCGGGGGCGGAGCCGGGGGCGGGCGCGCCGTCGACGCCCGTGCTGGCCGGGGTCCGGACCGGGCCCTGCCGGGTGCCCGAGCTGTTGCGGTAGACGGCGCTGAACGCGAGCACGACCATGCCGATGCCCATCAGGACGGCGAGCAGCCAGGCGACCGGCCGGTGCCAGCGGGCCGCGCCCCGGTACGGGCGCAGGGAGCCGCCGTGGCGGCCGTAGGGGCCGTGGTCGCGGAAGGCGTCGTCGTCCAGCGGGTCGTGGTGGCCGGGGCCATCGTCGTACAGCTCGTCGTCGTAGGGCCCGCCGTGGGCGCCGGCGCGCCGGGCGTCGGCCTCGGCGCGCGCTTCCGCCGCCGCCAGCAGCCGCTCGACGGCGGTCGGTTCGTGGAAGGCGGCGGCCCGTACGAAGTCCTCGTCGAACACCACGGAGGCGAAGTCCTCGTCAGCGCCCCCGCGGTCGTCGTCGGGCTCCCGGCCGTTCGGATACGGCCTGCCCCCCACGTCGTCCGGCACGGTTTCAGACTAGACCCGCCGGCCCCTTTTGGGCAGGGAGACGGCGGATTCGGCCCGGTCCGGGTCACCTCACATGGCCGTCACCGGTGACGATGTACTTGGTCGAGGTGAGTTCCGGCAGGCCCATGGGGCCCCTGGCGTGCAGCTTCTGCGTGGAGATGCCGATCTCGGCGCCGAAACCGAACTGGCCTCCGTCGGTGAACCGCGTCGAGGCGTTGACGGCCACCGTGGTGGAGTCCACCAGCTGGGTGAAGCGGCGGGCGGCGGCCTGCGAGGTGGTGACGATCGCCTCGGTGTGGCCGGAGGACCACAGCCGGATGTGCGCCACGGCGGCGTCCAGCGACTCCACGACGGCCGCCGCGATGTCGTACGAGAGGTACTCGGTCTCCCAGTCCTCGGGGGTCGCCGCGACCACGGTCGCCTTGGAGCCCTCGGCGTACGCCAGCACCGCCTCGTCGCCGTGCACGGTCACGCCGGCCTCGGCCAGGGCGTCCAGGGCGCGCGGCAGGAAAGCGTCCGCGACGTCCTTGTGGACGAGGAGGGTCTCGGCGGCGTTGCAGACGCTGGGGCGCTGGGCCTTGGAGTTCACCAGGATCTCCACGGCCATGTCCAGGTCCGTCTGCGCGTCCACGTACACGTGGCAGTTGCCGGTGCCCGTCTCGATGACCGGGACCGTGGACTCCTCGACCACCGTGCGGATCAGCGAGGCGCCGCCGCGCGGGATGAGGACGTCCACCAGGCCGCGGGCGCGCATGAGTTCGCGCACCGAGTCCCGGCTCTCGCCCGGCACCAGCTGCACCGCGTCGGCCGGCAGGCCGGAGCCGCCCACCGCGTCGCGCAGCACCCGCACCAGGGCGGTGTTGGAGGCGAAGGCGGAGGACGAGCCGCGCAGCAGCACGGCGTTGCCCGACTTCAGGCAGAGGGCGGCGGCGTCCACCGTCACATTGGGCCGGGCCTCGTAGATGATCCCGACGACGCCGAGCGGCACCCGGACCTGGCGCAGGTCGATGCCGTTGGGCAGGGTCGAGCCGCGCACCACCTCGCCGACCGGGTCGGGCAGGGCCGCGACGTGGCGCACGTCGGCGGCGATGGCGCGGATGCGCTCGGGCGTGAGGGTCAGCCGGTCCACCACGGATTCGCTGGTCCCGGCCTCGCGGGCGCGCGCCACGTCCTCGGCGTTGGCCGCGAGGATGTCGCTCGTCCGTACCTCCAGGGCGTCCGCGATCGCCAGCAGCGCGTCGTCCTTGGCCGCGCGCGGAAGTGGCGCGATGTCGGCGGCTGCGGAGCGGGCCCGGTAGGCGGCCTGGGCCACGGGAGACAGGTTGTCGTACGGCGAGAGCGTGGTCATGCCCGCAGGGTAGTGCGCGCCCTGCGGGCATCCGGCACGCATTTCGTGATGCGAGACGGCTGTCCGCCGATTCGGCCGGATCAGTACGGGTGGACGCCGACCGGGGCGGCCGGGGGCGGCCCGTATCCCTCGGCGACCCGCTGGTGGTAGGTCTCGCGGTCGATGACTTCGAGGCCGACGATCGTCCAGGGCGGCAGGCCGGCGCTGGAGCGGTGCTCGCCCCACAGGCGCAGGGCCACCGCCGCCGCGTCGTGCAGGTCGCGGGCCTCCTCCCAGTAGCGGATCTCCGCGTGGTCGTTGGCGTAGCGGCTGGTCAGCAGGAAGGGGTGGTCGTGCGCGAGCTGTTCGAGGCCGCGTCTGACCTCCTTCAGCGGGAACTCGGTCCCGGAGACGCAGAGGGTGACGTGCCACAGCTTCGACGGGGTGTGCTCCTGGACGGCCGGTCCCGGTTCCGGCCGGGTGGTGCGCTCGTCCCCGCGGTCCGCGGACCGGCCCCGGTCGAACCCGGCTCCCGCTCCGACACTGGTCAGGGTGCGGCCACCCGTTCCTCGGGGCGGCGCCCCCGGGCGCGCTCGTCTCACCGGCGGCCTCCTGTGATGTGTTGCTTTGCTGTACCCCGCAGTTTCCCTGCTACAAAGTGGACCAGTCCGCGGCCCGGTGTGGGGCGGTTTTCGTGAAGCTCTCCGTCCGTTGGCCGGACTTTCAGCCGTTTCGGTGCGTGTCAGCGGTGCAGGACGACGAGATCGTCCCTGTGTACGACCTCGCGCTCGTAGGCGGGGCCGAGATCGCGGGCGAGGTCGCGGGTGGAGCGGCCGAGGAGCCGGGGCATCTCCTTGGCGTCGAAGTTGACGAGCCCGCGGGCGACCGCCCGGCCGGTCAGGTCGCGCAGTTCCACCGGGTCGCCGGCGGTGAACTCGCCCTCGACGGAGGCGATGCCGGCGGGCAGCAGCGAGCTGTGCCGCTCCACGACCGCCCGCACCGCCCCGTCGTCCAGGGTCAGCGAGCCGCGCGGGGCGGAGGCGTGGGCGAGCCAGAGCAGCCGGCCGGCGGAGCGGCGGCCGGTGGGGTGGAAGTAGGTGCCGGTGTCGCGGCCGGCGAGGGCGTCGGCGGCGTGGCTCGCGGAGGTGAGGACGACGGGGATGCCGGCGGCGGTGGCGATCCGGGCGGCCTCGACCTTGGTGACCATGCCGCCGGTGCCGACGCCCGCCTTGCCGGCGCTGCCGATGCTGACCCCGGCCAGGTCGGCGGGGCCGCTGACCTCGGCGATGCGGGTGGTGCCGGGGATGCTCGGGTCGCCGTCGTAGAGGCCGTCCACGTCGGAGAGGAGGACCAGCAGTTCGGCGCGGACCAGATGGGCGACGAGGGCGGCGAGCCGGTCGTTGTCGCCGAACCGGATCTCGTCGGTGGCGACGGTGTCGTTCTCGTTGACGACGGGCAGCGCGCCCATGTCCAGGAGCTGGTCCAGGGTGCGGTAGGCGTTGCGGTAGTGGGCGCGGCGGCTGGTGTCGTTGCTGGTCAGCAGGACCTGGCCGACGCGGACGCCGTAGCGGGCGAAGGAGGCGGTGTAGCGGGCGACGAGCAGTCCCTGGCCGACGCTGGCGGCGGCCTGCTGGCGGGCCAGGTCCCTGGGCCTGCGGTGCAGGCCGAGCGGGGCGAGCCCGGCCGCGATGGCGCCGCTGGAGACGAGGACGACCTCGCGCTCCCCGCCGTCGCGAACCTTGGCGAGCACGTCGACGAGGGCGTCGACCCGGTCGGCGTCGAGGCCGCCGGAGGCCGTGGTGAGGGAGGAGGAACCGACCTTGACCACGATCCTGCGGGCTTCCGTGACGCCCTGCCTTGCCCCTGACACCCGGGTCCCCCAAGTTCGCTCGCTGGACCTCGCAATCTACGCGAGAGCCGATGGCGGCGCCTTCGTGTTCCGTACCGTGGAAACCTTGCGCGCCTTCGCCCCGGTTCCGTGTCCGTTCGCTCCCCGGTCTCGTTGGGCACGGGTACCGGGGCCGGCAGGCGGTCCCGCGGACCGCGAAGAGGATGTGATCGCATGCGCCGGCTCTCCGTGCCCGGGGCCTGGGTGCACGAGCCCGAGGTCGTCCCGGACGGCCGCGGCAGCTTCCACGAGTGGTTCCGGGCGGCGGACCTGGAGGCGGCCACCGGGCACGCGCTGGGGCTCGCGCAGGCCAACTTCTCCCGTTCCCGCCGGGGCACGCTGCGCGGCATCCACTTCGCGGACGTGCCGCCGGGCCAGGCGAAGTACGTGACGTGCGTACGGGGCGCGGTGCTGGACGTGGTCGTGGACGTGCGCACGGGCTCGCCGTCCTACGGGCGGTGGGAGGCGGTCCGGCTGGACGACACGGGCCACCGGGCGGTCTACCTCGCGGAGGGGCTCGGGCACGGCTTCATGGCGCTGACGGACGACGCGTGCGTGGTGTACCTGTGCTCCGAGGGGTACGCGCCGGAGCGGGAGCACGGCATCGATCCGCTCGACCCGGAACTGGGCATCGAGTGGCCGGCGGACATCGCCCCGCTGCTCTCGCCGAAGGACGCGGCGGCCCCGCCGCTCGCCCGGGCCGCGGAGCGGGGGCTGCTGCCCTCGTACGAGGCGTGCGAGGCGTACTACGCGCGGCTGCGCGCGGGCGGCGCGGCGGTGCCCGGTGTGCGGTCGGGCGAGCCGTCGTTCAG
>NZ_JAKRGC010000271.1 GCF_022347745.1 Streptomyces sp. OfavH-34-F | reverse complement strand
CTGCGCCCGAGGCCGCTGCGGCCGCCCCGCGCCGGGGCTTCGGCCACCCGGTCCTGCTGCTGGCGGCGGCGCTCCTCGTCGCGGGCGCGGTGATGGGCTCGCTGCTGGCCCTGGCGGGCGGCTGGCTGCTGGCGTACAGCTCCCGCAAGCTGTCGCGCGCGGAGGCGAAGTGGGCGGCGATGGGCTTGCCCGGCGTGGTCGCGGCGTCGGCCCTGGTCTGGCTGTGGGGCCGCATGGACGGCCGCTGGGGCGACCCCATCCCGGAGCACGGCATGAAGGACGCCCTGGCCGACACCTGGCCGCTGACGGTGCGCGCGGCGGCGGTGGCCTCCGCGGTGTTCCTCCTCTGGCGGGCCAGGCGGCGATGAGGGGGGCGCCACAATGGAGGACATGCCTTCACCCCTGACGGTCGGCTTCGACCTGGACATGACCCTCATCGACTCCCGCCCCGGCATCAAGGAGGTCTACCTCGCCCTCGCCGCCGAGACGGGCGCCGACATCGACACCGACCTCGTGGTCAGCCGCCTGGGCCCGCCCCTGGAGGAGGAGCTGGCCAACTGGTTCCCGGCCGCCGAGGTCCCCGCCGTCGCGGACCGCTACCGCGCGCTCTACCCCTCGTACGCCATCACCCCCACCCCGGCCCTGCCCGGCGCGCGCGAGGCGATCGAGGCGATACGCGCCCTGGGCGGGCGCACCCTCGTGGTCACCGCCAAGTACGAACCCAACGCCAAGCTGCACCTCGCGCACCTCGGCATCGAGCCTGACGTCATCGCCGGCAACCTCTGGGCCGAGCAGAAGGCCCTCGCCCTGCGCGAGCACAACGCCACCGTCTACGTGGGCGACCACATCGGCGACGTCCGCGGCGCCCGCGCCGCCGGCGCCCTCTCCGTAGCGGTCACCACGGGCCCGTGCGCCGAACCCGAACTCCGCGAGGCGGGCGCGGACGTGATCCTCGACTCCCTGACAGCCCTCCCGGCCTGGCTGCACACGTACACGGCGACGCGAGCCTCGTAGTCAGCACCGCCCGGCCCGTTCCTCCAGGTCCTCCAGATCCTCCAGGGACGGTGCAGACCGCTCCGGCGTCGGTACGGGCCGGCTCCCACACCCACGTGCCGACGGGAGCAGAGGTGATCACGGAGGGCCCCTTCCCCGGTTCTGTCAGAGCCTGTCGGTCACGTCGAGGCCCCGGCCATTCTCATCCGGGTCGTCGGCGGAGATGCCGTATTCCACGGCATGGCCGAAATAGGTCGCCTCGCCGGTCTCGGGCTCCACACCGAAGTGCGAGGTGATCTCCCGCAGCGCGTTCGCCAGCCGGGGAGCGTTGCGCCGGTGCACATCCGGATGCGGGCGCCCGGAGAAGTCGAACCAGCGCCAGATGTCGTGGTGGACGGACACCTCGACGGAGATACCGGAACCCTCGGGAGTGAGCCACATGGTGACGAGGCCGGGTTCTCTGCGCGCGTGACCCCCGGCGTCGAACCACGTGCCGGGCCCCCTGACGTACATGCTTCCGATGAAGGCGTCCGGGAAGGCCGACGGACGGCTTCCGAGCACGCGTTCCGTGACCTCGGGGCTCCCGAGGGGCGTCTCCGGCACGGAGAGCCGGCTCGTCAGACCCGTCGGCCCCCGGCCGGGGGCGTACCACGTCTGTTCGACCGCCGTCGCCTCCAGCAGCGCGTGGGCGCGGAGGATGTCGGCGGCCCCCTGCGCGGCGGTCAGCGTCGCGGCGACCACATCGGGCTCCGCTCCCTGCGGCGTGAGCTCCGCGAGATCCCAGTACCAGGCCCCTACGTGCTCGGGGGCCCGCTTCAGCGTCGACATGGGCGAGCGCTCCGGCCGGACGCGTTCGGGGTCAGTGGTTTCGGGAGGTTGCGCGGGCCGTGCGGATCACGCCTGCTGCCGCGATCAGGAAGCCGACGCCCATCAGCATGCACAGGGACCAGGCGATCGGCGGGAGGGGGTCCGTGCCGAGGAAGAGGGGGGCCATGGTGGCGAGGGTGGAGAGGGCGCCGATGAAGAAGACGATGGCGCCGATCCGGACCAGCCGGTCGCCTGCGCCGGAAGTGGGAGTGCTCACCCCGTCAGGGTAGTTCCCCCGTGGGGTGGGTCCGTGTCCGGGTGAAGCAGGTGCCGTTTCCGGACAGAGTCCGGATGACCAGGCTTGACGAGGGGTACGTCACCTGTGGAGGCTTCAGCCAGCAGGGGAGCACGACCACAGGACGGCCTGACCTGCTGAGGGCATTCGTTCCGGCACACGGGTTGAGATGGGGTGCGTGCTTTGCCGACTGGCAAGGTCAAGTGGTTCAACAGCGAGAAGGGCTTCGGCTTCCTCTCCCGCGACGACGGCAGCGACGTCTTCGTGCACTCGTCCGTGCTCCCGGCCGGGGTCGACGCTCTCAAGCCCGGTCAGCGCGTCGAGTTCGGCGTGGTCGCCGGCCAGCGCGGCGACCAGGCGCTCTCCGTGTCGATCCTCGACCCGACACCGTCCGTCGCGGCCGCCCAGCGCCGCAAGCCGGACGAGCTGGCGTCGATCGTCCAGGACCTGACCACCCTGCTGGAGAACATCACCCCGATGCTGGAGCGCGGCCGCTACCCGGACAAGGCGGCGGGCGCCAAGATCGCCGGGCTCCTGCGCGCGGTCGCCGACCAGCTCGACGTCTAGCTACGGGAAGGCCAGCGCGTCCGGGCCGAGGGCGGGTACCAGGCCCTCGGCCGCCGCGCGGGTCAGCAGACCGCGGATCGCGGCGTAGCCGTCCTCGCCCAGGTCCGCGGTGAACTCGTTGACGTAGAGGCCGATGTGCTGGTCCGCGACGGACGGGTCCATCTCCTGGGCGTGGGCCGCGACGTACGGGCGGGACGCCTCGGGGTCGTCCCAGGCCATGCGGACCGAGGCGCGTACGGACTCGGCGAGCAGCTTCAGCGTGTCCAGGCCCAGCGAGCGCTTCGCGATGATCGCGCCCAGCGGGATCGGCAGGCCGGTGGTGTCCTCCCAGTGCCGGCCCATGTCGGCGAGGTTGTGCAGCCCGTAGTTCCGGTACGTGAAGCGCGCCTCGTGGATGACCAGGCCCGCGTCCACCTCGCCGTCCCGGACCGCGGGCATGATCCGGTCGAACGGCATGACGACGATCTCGCCGACCCCGCCGGGCACCACCTCGGCCGCCCACAGGCGGAAGAGCAGGTAGGCGGTGGAGCGCTCGCTCGGCACGGCGACCGTCTTCCCGGTCAGGTCCGTGCCCGGCTCCCGGGTCAGGACGAGCGGGCCGCAGCCCCGACCCAGCGCCCCGCCGCACGGCAGCAGCGCGTACTCGTCGAGGACCCACGGCAGCACCGCGTAGGACACCTTGAGCACGTCCAGCTCGCCGCGCTCGGCCATGCCGTTGGTGAGGTCGATGTCCGCGAACGTGACGTCCAGCGCCGGGGCGCCGGCGACCCGGCCGTGCGCCCAGGCGTCGAAGACGAACGTGTCGTTCGGGCAGGGCGAGAAGGCGATGCGCAGCGCGTCAGTCTGCGGTGTCGTCGCGGTCATGGCGGGTCCAGCCTTCCAGTACGGGTATGAGCTTCCCGAACGCCCCGGTCAGCGCGGTCAGCGCGTCGCCGATGCGCCAGGCGTCGCGGTCGCGCGGGCCGACGGCGTTCGACACGGCCCTGATCTCCAGGACCGGTACGCCGGCGAGGTCCGCCGCCTCCGCCACCCCGAACCCCTCCATGGCCTCGGCGAGGGCGCCGGGGTGGGCGGCCAGCAGGGCGGCGGCGCGGTCGGCGCTGCCGGTCACGGTGGAGACGGTGAGGATGTCGCCGGCCGCCGCCCCGGTCGCCCCGGCGGCGGCGCGGACGAGGGAGCGGGGCGGGAAGTGCCAGGTCCGGCCGAAGCCGAGCTCGGTCACCGGGACGAAGCCGGCCGGTGTCTCGGCGCCCAGGTCCGCCGCACCGATGCGGCGCGACACGACGAGCGAGCCGACCGGCGCCACCGGGGCGAAGCCGCCGCCGATGCCCGCCGACACCACCAGGCCGTAGTGGCCGGACGCCAGCGCGAACGCCGCCGACGCCGCCGCGGCGGCCGGGCCCGCGCCGCCCGCGAGCACGTCCAGCGGGCCGGCCCGGTGGATCTCCGCGCCGCGCACCGGGCGCACCTCGGGCTCGTCCCCGTACGCACGCGTGACCGCGTCCCGTTCCACCGGGACCGCGGTCACGACCAGCACACGCATCAGGGGGCAGCCCTCCGGGGGACGGTCAGTCCGTCTTCACCAGCTTGAAGTGCCAGATGCCCGACACGCCTGCCTTGTCGCCCTTGCCCTTGGTCTCGACGACGCTGATCTGCGTCTCGTTCGCGGCCTCGCCGGTCTGGCTGGAGAAGAAGGCGCTGCCGGAGATGGACCGGTAGGTCTTCTTGAACGGCTCCTGCTCGGCCTGCTGGCCGTTGATGAAGAGCGTCCAGCCGTTGTCCGCGATCTCCGGGTCGACGCCGAAGTGCACGGTGTCGGACATCGACACCTTGATGGTCTTCTCCGCCTCCTTGTTGAGGCAGGACTTGACCTCGGACTCCTTGATCGTCTTGCCGTCGTTGTAGCAGGCGGCCTCGGTGTTCACCGAGTTGTCGCCGACCGTCACGGTCGCGAGCGGCGTCGGCTTGTCGCAGGCGGAGAGGACGAGGAGTCCCGCGGACACGGCACCAAGAGCGACGCCGATTCGACGGCCCTTACCTGAGAAGAACGCAACGGTCATGGGCCGAAGGCTATCGGTCGCTCCCGCTCACGCCACGCGGGGGTGCGGCGAGCCGCGCCGGGCGGCGCCCAGCAGCCCCCGTACGGACGCGGCGGCGCCGAGCGCCAGCAGCCCGGCGGCCACCGCCATGCCCAGTACGCCGTTGAGGGGGAGCGCGATCCCGATAGCACCGCCCACCACCCACGACATCTGGAGCAGCGTCTCGGAGCGGGCGAACGCCGACGTGCGCACCTCCTCCGGCACGTCGCGCTGGATCATCGCGTCCAGCGACAGCTTCGACAGGGCCTGCGTGAGCCCCGCCGTCGCGGCGAGGGCGGCCACCATGACCGTGCTGAAGAAGACCGCCGCCAGGACCGCGACGCCCAGGGCCAGGCCCAGCACGGAGGCGACGATGACCTCCGGGCCGCGCGCCCGCAGCCAGGAGCCCACCGCCGTGCCCAGCGCGTTGCCCACGCCCGCCGCCACGCCGACGATGCCGAGCGAGATCGCCGCGCTCTGCCCGGCCAGCGGGTGCTCGCGCAGCAGGAACGCCAGGAAGAAGATCAGGAAGCCGGAGAGCGCCCGGTGTGCCGCGTTCGCCTGGAGGCCGTGCAGGACGGACGGGCCGACCGACCGCAGCCCCGGCCGCCGCTCGCCGTTCTCCCGCCGCTTGCGGCCCCTGGACCCGCCCGCGTCCTTGGACGACGTGGTTCCGGTGCGCGTCGAGGAGGTCCGCGACGGCTCCGGGCGTGGCGGGTGCTCGCCCAGCGGCGGGACCAGCTGCGCCCGGCGCTCGCCCTTCGCCGAGTCCACCTTCGGCGGCAGCGTGAACGCCAGCACCGCCCCGCCCGCGAAGATTGCGCACGCCCCGTACAGCGGCCACGGCGGGCCGATCAGCTGGAGCGCCGCGCCGATCGGCGCGGCGGCCCCGGTGGCCAGCAGACCGGCCAGGGTCACCCGCGAGTTCGCCTTCACCAGCGAGAACTTCGGGGGCAGCAGGCGCGGTACGACGGCGCTGCGCACCACCCCGTACGCCTTCGAGCAGACCAGCACGCCGAGCGCCGCCGGATACAGCTCCAGGCCCCCGGTGGCGACCGCGCCGGACATCGTGAGCGCCAGGACCGCCCGCGCGAGCATGGAACCGGCCATCGCCGCGCGGCGGCCGTGCGGCAGGCGGTCCAGGAGCGGGCCGATGACCGGGGCGAGCAGGATGAACGGCGCCATCGTGACCGCGAGGTACAGCGCGACCCGGCCGCGGGCCTGGTCGGTCGGCACGGAGAAGAACACCGTGGAGGCGAGCGCGACCGTGATCATCACGTCGCCCGCGCCGTTCACCGCGTGCAGTTCGATGAGTTTGCCGAGGCCGCTCTCGCCGGCCCCGTGCGCGTGGGTGGCCTTGCGGATGCCGCGCCCGGTCAGGGTGAACGGCGTTCTCAGGGCACGGCCGACCGCCCGCCCCGCCCTGCGGAGCGGGCCGGGACCGTCGTGCGACCGGGCAGAAGCCACTTGGTCATAGTGCCCCAGGACCGCGCGATGCGAACCGGCATCCCGGCGGGGCGCGGGCGGGACCGCCCCGTCGGGTCAGTGATCCGCCTGGTGACGGGGGCCGCGGGCGATGGCCGATACGGCGTCGTTAGGGACGGCAGGTGGGCGGGGAGCGGCGGAGAGGGTAGCGTGCTTAGCGCGCCACCGGCGGTTGTTCTCGGCCGCGCGCCTCTCGGCGATCCCGCAGAATGGATTGCGGAAGGCGTGCCCGAGGTTGGCTCAACGGGTGTGGACGTCGACGCGGCCCCCAGGTCCGCTCCGTCCGCGACCGTATGGCCGGAATCGATGGTCGATGTGCTGGCGCGCTCGTGAGACTGGCGTAGGAGAGAAGCGAGACCTGTGAGTGCTGCGACGACGCGAGGCCGTACGGCCCGTACCGCCCGTACCCCCGCTCCCGACCGGTTGTGCGCCGAGGCCGTTGACCTCGCCCGCGCGGCGGCCGAGGAAGCGGCCGCTCCGGGGGTCGTGGGTGAGCATGTGGCCGTGGTCTCCGAGGGGGACCGCGTCGTCACGCACTACTTCGAGTGCGAGGACCCCGGTTACCGGGGCTGGCGCTGGGCGGTGACGGTCGCGCGGGCCTCCCGCGCGAAGAACGTCACGCTGGACGAGACGGTGCTGCTGCCCGGCGGCGACGCGATCCTGGCGCCGGAGTGGGTGCCGTGGAGCGAGCGGCTGCGGCCCGGCGACATGGGCCCCGGCGACCTGCTGCCCACCGAGACGGACGACCTGCGCCTGGAGCCGGGGTACACCGGCGCGGACGAGGTCCCGCCGAACTCCGCGGTCGGCGAGGTCAGCGGCGAGCTGGCCGAGCTGGTGGACGTGGAGGACGCCGAGCTGACGACCCGCCCGGCCGCGACCGCGCGCGGATCGATCGCCGCGGTGGCCGACGAGCTGGGCATGCGGCGGGCACGGGTGCTGTCGCGGTACGGGCTGCACGCGGCGGCGGACCGCTGGGAAGAGGCGTTCGGGCCGAAGACGCCGATGGCGCAGGCCGCGCCGGCCTCCTGCGTCTCCTGCGCGTTCCTGATGCCGCTGGCGGGCTCGCTGCGCCAGGCGTTCGGCGTGTGCGCGAACGAGTTCGGCCCGGCCGACGGGCACGTGGTGTCGCTGGCGTACGGGTGCGGAGGGCACTCGGAGGCGGCGGTCATGCCGAAGGCCCCCGCGTCGGCGGGGCACGCGCTGGACACGATGCGGGTGGACGAGTACGCCCTGCACGGGGCGGACGACGCGGGGGCGCCGGAGGACGAGGCGTAAGCGGGCTCGGTCCCCCGGCGACCCGGTTCCGTCCTCGATCGCCGGACGGGCCCGATGGGGCCGGTGCCGGTCTCCGGGGGCGGTGAGTGGGTGGGTCCGGGCGGTACCCGGTAGCTTCGCGGGGTACGCGTTCCGGACCGGCAGAGGGAGCACCCCATGGGCATCAACGCGACGGAGGGCGACCCGTTCGGAACCGCCCGGCTGCGGCGCGGCGTGCTCGACGCCTGGGGCGCCGGGCCCGCCCGGTTCCGGGAGGACGCCAACGCCGAGGAGGACCTGGCGCTCGGCGGCTACCGCGACCGCCTCGTCGTCGAGCTGGCCCAGAACGCCGCCGACGCCGCCGCCCGCGCAGGAGTCCCCGGCCGCCTCCGGCTCACCCTGCACCCCGCGGCGGACGGCACCCCCGCCGTCCTCGCCGCCGCGAACACCGGCGCCCCGCTGGACGCGACCGGCGTCGAGTCGCTGTCCACGCTGCGCGCGTCCGCGAAGCGCGAGGGGCACGAGGGCGCCGTGGGCCGGTTCGGCGTCGGGTTCGCCGCCGTCCTCGCGGTGAGCGACGAGCCGGCGATCGTCGGCCGCCACGGAGGCGTCCGCTGGTCCCTGGCCGAGGCCCGCGAACTGGCCGCACAGGCGGCCGTCGGCAGCCCCGGCCTCGGCGACGAGCTGCGCCGCCGCGACGGCCACGTCCCGCTGCTGCGCCTCCCGCTGCCCGCCGAGGGCACCGCGCCCGACGGCTACGACACCGTCGTCGTGCTGCCCCTGCGCGACGGGGTCGCCGAGGACCTGGTGGGCCGGCTGCTGGCCGCCGTGGACGACGCGCTGCTGCTCACGCTGACCGGGCTCGACGAGGTGACCGTCGAGACGCCGGAGGCCGTCCGCACGCTGCGCCGCTCCCAGCACGGCCCGTACACGCACATCGAGGACTCCGCGCACGGCACCCACCGCTGGCGCACCGCCGTCCACCACGGCCCGATCGAGCCCGCCCTGCTCGCCGGCCGCCCGCTGGAGGAACGGCTGCGCCCGCACTGGTCGGTCACCTGGGCCGTTCCGGTCGACGAGGACGGCGCCCCGCTCCGCCCCCGGACCGCCGCCGTCGTCCACGCGCCGACGCCCACCGACGAACCGCTGGACCTGCCCGCGCTGCTCATCGCCTCACTGCCGCTGGACACCACCCGCCGGCACCCCGCGCCCGGACCGCTCACCGACTTCCTGGTCGAGCGCGCCGCCGACGCCTACGCGGAACTGCTCGCCGACTGGGAGCCGGTGTCCGTCGCGACGATCGGCCTGGTGCCGGGCCCGCTGGGCCGGGGCGGGCTGGACGGCGCGTTGCGCGGCGCGATCCTGGAGCGGCTGCCGCGCGTGGCGTTCCTCGCGCCCGCCGCCCCGCGCGACCCGGCCGCCGAGCCGGA
>NZ_JAKRGC010000270.1 GCF_022347745.1 Streptomyces sp. OfavH-34-F | reverse complement strand
GGCGCGTCCGGGCGCAGCGGGCGCCCGTCCCCGGCCACCCAGATCGAGCCGAGGACCTCCGGGCCGCTGCGCACGGCGATGACCAGGCGTTCGGGCCCCTCGGCGTCGGCCGCGCGGTGGATCACCTCGCGGGACGTCCACAGCGTCCGGAGCATGCCGCTGCGCCGCAGCTCGGCGACCCGCCACTCCGGCACCCGGCCGCCCAGGATGGTGGACCGGCGCAGCGCGTCGGCGTCCGGCCCGGTCGCCGAGTGGGCCAGCACCCGCAGCCGCGTGTCCTCGATGGTGATCGAACCGCCGGTGTACTCGGCGACGGCCGCCGCGAGCGCGCTCAGGCTCTCCGGGCCACCGGCCGCCGTCCACCCCGCGCCTGCGTTCGCGTCCACATCGTCCCGCCCGGCCCGTACGCAGGCCAGCGCCGAACGCAGCAGCGCCGCCGTGTCCGTCCAGTCGGCCCACTCCGCCCGGACGAGCAGGGCGACCCCGGCCTCCTCGGCGGCGGAGACCACCTGCGGGGCGGCGGCCACCCCTTCCACCGCGCGCAGCACCACACCGGCCGCGCCCCGCCGCGCCGCCTCCCGGACGGGTCCTGCGGCCTCCGGGGCAGAGGCGGGCGGCCCGGTCACCAGGACCAGGCAGCCGTCCAGCGGCCGGGCCGGGCCCTCGTCGCCCACCGCCACGCCCCGCACCCCGACCTCACGTCCGGCGGGCGCGAGCAGCAGCCGCAGGCTTCCGCCGTCGTCGAAGGCGAGGACCTCGCGCAGGGCGACGGAGGGCTCCGGCGGGAGGGACGCACGGCTCGTCATGGCAGCCGAGCATACGAGCGCGCCCGGGCGCGGGCACGCGACGGCGGCGGCTCCCGTGCCACCCGGGAACCGCCGCCGCCGGTGTCCGCGGCTACGGGTTGACGCAGCCGATCGAGCCGACCGGGAAGTCGTTACCGGTCGATGTCGCCGTGAATCCGAAGGTGACGCTGCCGTCCGCCGGGATCGTGCGGTTGTAGTCGGCGTTCCTGACCGTCAGCGTGCCGTCCGATCCGCTGCTCAGCACCCCGCTCCACACGCTGCTGACCTTGGTGCCCGCACCGGGCTTCCACTGCACGGCCCAGCCGTCCAGCGCCGCCGAGCCGTGGTTCATGACCTCGACGGAGCCCTGGAAGCCGCCGTTCCAGGAGTTGGTCACGTTGTAGACCGCCATGCACCCGGTGTGCGGCTCGGTGGGGTCGGTCGGGTCGGGCGTCGGGTCCGTCGGGTCCGGCGTGGGGTCGGTCGGGTCCGGGGTGGGCGTGCTGCCCGAGCCGCGGATGCCGGTCACCTCGCCCTTGCCGCCGTCGAAGACGATGTCGGAGCAGGAGAAGAAGTTCTCCTGGCTGTCCGAGCGCACCCACTGGATGAACATCACCGCGTCACCCGAGCGGCCGGAGGGCAGGGTCAGATTCCAGTAGTAGTGGCCGCCGTCGGTGCCCGGCGAGCCCACCTGCGGCGGGTTGGTCACCGTCTGCACCAACTCCAGGTCGTCCCAGCCCAGTTCGGTGGTGGGGGAGTAGCCGGGCTTGGAGATGTACACCCGGAACGAACCGGGGTGGGCCGCCCAGTTGCTGTGGTCGACCTCGATCGTGGCGCCCGAGGTCAGGTGGGTGCGCGGCCAGTCGCCGCGCGGGGCGTTGTAGCCGGTGAAGTCGTACGGGGAGCGGTCACCGGCGCTGCACAGGGTGCCGTCCGGGACGTAACCCTGGCCCCGGCCGCCCGCGTTGGAGTCGAGCACCGCGAACCAGTTGTACAGGGAGCTGGCCCCGCTCTCCGCGAGCGCGGCCTTGCACGCCGGGTTGGTCGGGTCGAGGGAGCCCGTGCTCGTCTTGGCGTCCAGCCAGCACAGGTAGGTGCGCGACCCCGGCGTCATGGTCACCCCGTGGGCCTGCGCGCTGCCCTGGCCGAGCAGCGTGAAGGCGATGCCGCCGAGCAGTGTGGCCAACGCCGCTACCAGCGAGGCGAGTTGGGTCCTGCGTCTTGCCATGGTGTCTCCTTCTGCGTGGTGCGGGGGCGGTCGTCGTGCGGACGTCCGTCAGGAGGGCGCGTGTACCGCGTCGCGCGGGAGAATCGGCGGGTGGGCCGGCGAGGGGTGCGAGTGGGAGCGCTCCCATGCGTTCATTGGTAGGGGACTGTAGCCAGTCGCCGTGTCCCTGACAACCCTTGCGGAACGATCGGATGCACGCGGGCGCGGCGTGGTGAGGCGCGATGCGGGCGTGGCGCGATACGGGCACGGCGTGGCGCGACGCGGGCGCCCGGCCGGACACGTCCCCCGGGGCGCTGCCCCGTAGCGCCCCGCGCCCGCGCCCCGTCTCAACCCGAGGCGCGCACCATCAGCCGGGTCCGCAGGATGACGTGGTGCCAGGCCACCTTCGGGCGGCTCATCTCCTCCAGGAGCAGGCGCACCATCGCCCGGCCGATCTCCTCCATCGGCTGGCGGACCGTGGTCAGCGGGGGGTCGGTCTGTCCGGCCAGTTCGAAGTCGTCGAACCCCACCACCGCCACGTCGTCCGGCACCCTGCGCCCCGCCGCGTGCAGCGCGGCCAGCGCGCCGGCGGCCATGCTGTCCGACGCGGCGAACACCGCGTCGACCTCCGGGTGCCGCTCCAGCAGGGCGGCCATCGCGTGCCGTCCGCTCGCCTCGGTGAAGTCGCCCTGGGCGACCAGGGACGGGTCCTGTGCGAAGTCCGCCTCGCGCAGGGCCTCCCGGTAGCCCCGCAACCGGCACTGCGCGACGTACATCTCGGGCGGTCCGGTGATCGCGGCGACCGTCCGCCGCCCGCCGCGCACCAGATGGCCGACCGCGTCCCGCGCCCCGCCAACGTTGTCGGCGTCCACGTAGGTGACGCGCTCGTCGTTCGACCGCCGGCCCAGCAGGACGGTGGGCACCCCGGCGTCGGCGAGCATGTCCGGAAGCCGGTCCTCGGCCGGTACGGACATCAGCAGCACCCCGTCCACCCGGCCGCCGCGTACGTACTCCAGCAGCCGCCGGCGCTCGCTGTCCCGGCGCACGAGGGTGAGCAGCAACTGCACGCCGCGTTCGTCCAGGGCGTCCCCGACGGCGCGGGCGATCTCGGAGAAGAACGGTTCGCCGAACAGCCGCCAGTCCGTCTTGGTCATCACCAGCGCCACGGCCCCGGCGCGCTGTCCGGCCAGGGAGCGGGCGGCCAGATTGGGTACGTAACCCAGTTCGTCGATGGCGCGCTGCACGGCGCGGCGGGTGGACTCGCGGACCCCCGAGGCGTTGTTGATGACACGGGAGACCGTGCCCCGGCCCACCCCGGCCAGCGCCGCCACCTCTTCCAGTGTCGGTGTGCCTGAACTCCTGTTCAGCATGGACCACCCCCAAGAGCCACCGATCCTACGGCCCGGAGGGTGGACGATCGTACGTCTGGCGCAATTACGGCGCCCAGCCGGTGTTCTGACGCACCCTCATCCCTGGGAGCGCTCCCAAGTTTATTTGTGCATGACAGTGTCGAATCCCTATGCGCGGGCTCCCGCGCCGTGTACGGTCTCGGGCCGATGGGTTCTGGGAGCGCTCCCATTCGGATGTTCCTCAGTTGGTCCCCTTCGAACGAGGAGAAATGCTGTGAAACGCTTCATGGCTCTGCTGGCGACCGGCGCGACGGTCCTCGGCGTCACGGTCCTGGCCAGTCCACCGGCGTCGGCGGCCACCGGATGCAAGGTGGAGTACACGGTCGCCAGTCAGTGGCAGGGCGGCTTCCAGGGCGGCGTGAAGGTCACCAACCTCGGTGACTCGGTGAGCGGTTGGCAGCTCAAGTTCACCCTGCCGGACTCCGGCCAGAAGGTGGTCCAGGGCTGGAACGCCAGCTGGTCCCAGTCCGGCTCCACGGTCACCGCCGCCCCCGTCGACTGGAATCGCACCCTGGCCACCGGCGGCTCGACCGACCTCGGCTTCGTGGGCTCCTTCACGGGCTCCAACCCGCAGCCCACCAACTTCACCCTGAACGGTGTCGCGTGCACGGGCTCCGTCGGCGGCGGGGGAGACGACGACGATCCGCCCACCACGGGCAACGGCACCCCGGTCGAGGTCAACGGCCAGCTCCGCGTGTGCGGGGTGAACCTGTGCAACCAGTACAACCGGCCCATCCAGCTGCGCGGCATGAGCACCCACGGCCTCCAGTGGTTCAGCCAGTGCTACAACAACGCGTCCCTGGACGCGCTGGCCAACGACTGGAAGGCCGACCTGCTGCGCACCGCGATGTACGTGCAGGAGGACGGCTACGAGACCGACCCGGCCGGCTTCACCAACCGGGTCAACAGCCTCGTCGACATGGCCGAGGCGCGCGGCATGTACGCCCTGATCGACTTCCACACCCTCACGCCGGGCGACCCCAACTACAACCTGTCCCGCGCCAAGACCTTCTTCGCGTCCGTCGCCGCCCGCAACGCCGCGAAGAAGAACGTCATCTACGAGATCGCCAACGAGCCCAACGGGGTGAGCTGGGCGGGCATCAAGAGCTACGCCGAGCAGGTCATCCCGGTGATCCGGGCCGCCGACCCGGACGCGATCGTCATCGTCGGCACCCGTGGCTGGTCCTCGCTGGGCGTCTCGGACGGCTCCAACGAGAGCGAGATCATCAACAACCCCGTGAACGCGACCAACATCATGTACGCGTTCCACTTCTACGCGGCGAGCCACAAGGACAACTACCGCTCCACGGTGAGCCGGGCGGCATCGAGCCTCCCGCTGTTCGTCTCGGAGTTCGGCACGGTGAGCGCCACCGGTGGCGGCGCCCTGGACCGGTCGAGCACCACCGCCTGGCTGGACCTGCTCGACCAGCTGAAGATCAGCTACGCGAACTGGACCTACTCCGACGCCAACGAGAGCAGTGCCGCGTTCAAGCCCGGCACCTGTGACGGCGGCGACTACAGCAGCAGCGGCGTCCTGACCGAGTCGGGCGCCCTGCTCAAGGCCCGGATCAGCACCCCCGACAACTTCCCCGTCGGCTGATCCGCGTCCCCCAGGGGCCCGCGGTGGTCACGGTTCGCCGTGGCCACCGCGGGCCCTGTGTATATTCGGCCCGGCAAGCTAGAGGTCCTAGGAAACAGATGTATCGGCAAGGGGTGGACATGGCGCGCGCGGGGCTCACGACCGACCGGGTCGTGACGGCTGCGGCCGATCTGGCGGACTCGATCGGCTTCGGCGAGGTCACCATCTCCGCGCTGGCCCGGGGCTTCGGCGTCAAGGACGCCAGCCTCTACTCGCACGTCAAGAACCTCGCCGACCTCCGCACCCGCGTCGCCCTGCGGGCCGCCGAGGAGTTCATCGACCGCATCGAGGCGGCGGTGGCCGGCCGGGCCGGCCAGGACGCCCTCACCGCCTTCGCCGACGCCTACCGCACCTTCGCCCTGGACCACCCCGGCCGCTACGCCGCCACCCAGTACCGCGTCGCCCCTGAGATCGTCGCCGCGTCACCCGCGTACCACCGCACCCTGCGCACCACCTCCGCGATGCTCCGCGCCTACGGCCTCACCGACCCGGCCCTCACCGACGCGGTCCGCCTCCTGCGCAGCACCTTCCACGGCTTCGCCATCCTGGAGGCGGAGGGCGGCTTCGAGGCCCCGCGCCCGGTGCAGACGTCCTGGGAGCGGGCGGTGGAGGGGCTGCACTTCCTGCTCACCCACTGGGCCGAGGCGACACTGGGCGAGTGAGTGACGGGACTCGAACCCGCGATCGGCCCGGGTGACCCCGGCAGCGCGGACCTCCTTTTCCGGAGCTGGGTGGCGTAACCCTGCAGGCCGACGGCGAGCGTGCGGGTGGCGTCGTCGGTCATGACGGAGGCGAACAGGACCTCGCCCCACGCCGTCATGAACGCGTACACGGCGACGGCCACGATGCCGGGCACGGGCGGCCGGGACCACCACCCGGCCGGGGGCGCGCCGTGCACACGGCGGGGTCGCCCCGCACCGGACGGGGGCGCGGCCGGTCCTACGCCGAGTCGCGCACCACCAGGGACGGTTCGAAGACCACCGACGTCGCCGCACCCCCGGGCTTCGCGAGCCGCTCGATCAGCAGCCGGGCCATCTCCGCCGCCATCGCCTCCACCGGCTGGCGCACCGTGGTCAGCGGCGGACGGCAGGACGAGGCCGCGCTGCTGTCGTCGAAGCCGATCACCGCGACGTCCTCCGGCACCCGCCTGCCGTGTTCCCGCAGCACATGGCAGGCGCCCGTCGCCATCAGGTCGTTGGCCGCGAACACCCCGTCCAGGTCCGGGTGTTCGGCCAGCAGTCGCTCCATCGCGCTCTCGCCGCTCTCCTGCGTGAACCGGCCCTCGGCGATCGCGACGTACGGGTGCCCGTGCCGCTCCATCGTGTCCCGGAAGCCGGCCAGCCGTTCCTGCACCGCGGGCACGTCGAGCGGGCCGGTGATCGTCGCGACGCGGTGGCGGCCCCGCGCCAGCAGGTGCTCGGCGGCCAGCCGCGCGCCGTCCCGGTGGGCGAGGTCCACATAGCTGATCCGGGCCGCGCGGGCGGGGCGCGCGTACAGGACGGCCGGCAGCCCCGCGTCCGTCAGCATGTCCGGCAGCGGGTCCTCCGCGTGCGTCGAGACCACGAGCGCGCCGTCCGCGCTGCCCTGGCGCAGGAACGCCACCACGTCCTCGCGGGCCCGCGAGGTCTCGGCGAACATCAGGACCGGGTGCATCCCGCGCGGGCGCAGGTAGTCCACGACCCCGGTCACCACCCGGCCGAAGAACGGGTCGGCGAAGACCTGCGCGGTGAAGGACGGGCCCTCCCCGTCCTCCGCCCCGTCCGCCGGTGCATCCCCGGCCGTCTCCGCCTCCGGGCCGCAGCCCGCTCCGGAGACGACCAGGGCGATGGCGTCCGTCCGCCTGGTCACCAGCGACCGCGCCGCGCGGTTGGGCGCGTAGCCGGTGGCGGCGACCGCCCGGCGCACGGTCTCCTGGATCACCGGGTCGACGTTCCGTACGCCGTTGACGACGCGGGAGACGGTGGCGCGGGACACCCCGGCCGCCCTCGCCACGTCCTCCAGGGTGGGTGCTCCGGCCGGTCGCAGATCATCCGTCATGAGCGCATTTATAGCATCAGTGGAGAGCGCTCTCCGCTGATGGCCGAACGCGCGCCGAACCGTTATCGCATCCTTTCCCGGCCGAGACGCTGGCCCGCTACCGCGCGCCGCCCGCGCCGGTGGGAAGCACTTTCGGCAGGGTGGCCGAAACGTACCGTGGTCTTGTCATCACCCGCTGTTTGCACATAAGTTGACCGCTTGCGACATGTCCTACAGCCAGTGGGGGAGCCACGTCATGGCCGCGACCGGACGGCACCGCAGATACCAGCCGAGCCGCATCAACCGGGCTTCGCTCACCGTCACGGCGGGAGGCGCGGGGCTCGCCCTGCCGTTGCTCGCGGCCTCGTCCGCGGGCGCCGCCTCGGCGGACGTGTGGGAGAAGGTCGCCGCGTGCGAGTCCACCGGCAACTGGCACATCAACAGCGGCAACGGCTACTTCGGTGGCCTCCAGTTCACCCGCTCGACCTGGGCCGCGTACGGCGGCACCGACTACGCTCCGCGCGCCGACCTGGCCACCAGGGAGCAGCAGATCGCCGTCGCCGAGAAGGTCCTGGAGAGCCAGGGCCCCGGCGCCTGGCCGGTCTGCTCCGACCGGGCGGGCCTCACCAAGGGCGGCGACGCGCCCGACCTCAGCACGCAGAGCGAGCGCACGACCCGGGTCACGTCCGGGAAGCCGTCCACCGCCCCGGCCTCCCGTACGCCGCGCGCCAAGCGCACCGCCCCCGCGGCCACGCCCACGCACGTTCCGGGCAAGCGCGAGTCGTACACCGTGACGCCCGGCGACTCGCTCTCCGGCATCGCCGCCGATCAGCACCTCAAGGGCGGCTGGCAGCGGCTGTACGAGGCGAACCGCGCGGTCGTCGGTGACGACCCGGACCTGATATTCCCCGGCCAGCGGCTGACCCTCAGCGGCAAGGCGCGGGCGGCCGCCCCGCCCGCCCCGAGGACGGCCGCCAAGGCCGAACCGAAGCCCACCCGCGAAGCGGCGGCGGCCGAGCAGCGGCACAAGCCGAGGAGCGAACCGCGGCCCGCGAAGACGCACCCGCAGAAGACCGGAACCCGCCCGGCCGACTCCCGCGCGACGGAGACACGGAAGGCACCCCCGCGGAAGACCGAGTCCCACCCGAAGACGAAGTCGCACCCGAAGACCGAGTCCCACGCGAAGACCGAGACGCCGAAGAAGACCCAGCCGCACCGGACCGAGACCCACAAGACGCCGGCGCACAAGCCGCAGCCCCGCAAGACCGAGCACACGCGCAAGCACAGCTCGCTCACCGCCCCCGTCGCGGCCGCCACCGGTACGCCGTACCACCAGGCGGGTTCCTGGTCCAGCGGCTACCACACCGGTGTCGACTTCCCCGTGCCCACCGGCACGTCCGTGAAGGCGATGGCCTCCGGCAAGGTCGTCTCCGCGGGCTGGGCGGGACCGTACGGCTACCAGATCGTCATTCGGCACAGCGACGGCAAGTACAGCCAGTACGCGCACCTGTCCTCGCTGCTCGTCCGCGGGGGCCAGCAGGTCAGCGGCGGCCAGCGGATCGCCCGCTCCGGCGCCACCGGCAACGTCACGGGCCCGCATCTGCACTTCGAGGTCCGCACCGGCCCCGACTACGGCTCCGACATCGACCCGCTGGCCTACCTCAGGGCGGGCGGCGTCAAGGTCTGAACGCCTCCGCCGTCACCGGCGTCACCGGTGGCGGCGGTGGCGGCGGACGCGCCGGAGGGCGGCGGGCGGCCGAACTCCACCCGGCGGCCCAGCCGTTCCAGCGGCATCCACAGGGGCAGGGCCGGGCGCGGCGCCTGCGGACCCACGGGCCCGGAGACGGCCACCGCGACCGGAAGCGGCAGCGCCGG
>NZ_JAKRGC010000026.1 GCF_022347745.1 Streptomyces sp. OfavH-34-F | reverse complement strand
CGCGAACCGGCCCCGCCGGGCCAGCACCAGCGCCCCGGCCGTGGCCGCCAGGCCCGCCGCGAGCAGCGGATACGTCCAGACGGTGACCAGGTCGCTGAGGGCGGCCCCGGCGGCGACGAGCGCGAGCACCCCGGCCCCGCCGAGCAGCGCCCCGCGGTCCGGCCAGCCCTGGGCGACCGTGAGCCAGGCGGCGATCACCAGCAGCCCGGACAGCACGAACGTCTGCCGGTACGGGCTGCCGTTGGGCGTCGCGAAGGCGTGCCACAGCAGATGCGTCGGCCCCCACTGGAACGACAGCGCCACCCCGGCCACGAGCCCCGTCCACACCAGCCGTTCGGCGCGCCGCACGCCCCGGTGGAAGGCCAGCGCCGCCGCCAGGAGCAGCGCCCCGGAGCCCAGGAACACCGCCGGGGTGAAGAAGCCGTACGTGGCCGGCAGCAGCCGGGCCGCGACGTCGGACCAGTCCGCCGGGGCGAACGTGCGCGTCCAGCCCGGGTAGGCGTTCCGCGTCCCCAGGTACACCGGCACCAGGACCGGTGCGGCGAGCCCGGTCCCGAGCAGCACCGTGCGCACGGCGCGCCCCAGCCCCCGTACCCGCTCGCGGCGCTCCCGGTCGTCGAGCAGCAGCCGGACCGCCAGCACCAGCGCGGCGCCGAGCGTGGCCATGTACGCGGTGTAGAAGTTCGACACCCAGGCGAGCGTCACCAGGAGCACGGCCGCCACCGGCCGCCGGCCCGTGCGCGCCCACTCGGCGGCCAGGCACAGCAGCGGGAAGGCGATCAGCCCGTCCAGCCACATCGGGTTGTAGACGGCCTCGATCACCGACCACCCGCACAGCGCGTACGACGTCCCCAGCACCGCCGCCGCCCACTCCCGCCCGCGCCCCCGGCGCAGCGCGGTCAGCAGCCAGGTCATCGCGGCGGCCGCCGCGCCCGTCTTGACCAGGGTGACCGCGTAGACGGCCAGGTCGATCCGGTCGCGCGGGAAGACGCCCACGAGCAGGGCGAACGGGCTGCTCAGATAGGTGCCGAAGTCCGGCAGGAAGCCCGTGCCGAAGCCGGACTGCCAGTTCAGCAGCAGCCCGCCGTCCGCCCGGCCGTGCAGGAGGTCCCACAGCCGGGCGTGGAACGGCACGAACTGGTTGCCCAGGTCGTTGACGCTGCGGGTGTGCGGGCCGAAGGGGTAGCTGCGGGCGATCGCGTCCCCGGCGCAGAGGGTGAGGGCGGCGAGCAGGGCGGCCAGGCCCGCCGCCAGGGTGCGCGGCGAGCCGGGTATCGGAGGTTTTCCCATGGTGTCGGGCCCGGCGGTCAGCCGGCCGCCGCCCGCTTCAGGACGCGCGCCCGGCGGGCCAGCCGGCGGACGGTCGCGTTGCGCGGGATGAACGTGAGCTGCGCCGGAATGGCTCCGGGCAGCCCGAGCGCGGTCAGCCGGCGCCGCTTGAAGTACCGCCGTACGGCGGCCTGGTGGCCGTTCAGGTAGCGCTCGGCGACCGGGCGCAGGGGTGCCTGGAGCTGCGGCTGCATCGCGTAGCCGACGGCGCCGACGAGTTCGGCGACCCCGCGCGCGATCTCGTCGGGCGCGGGCATCGACCAGCCGGTCACCGCGGCCGGGTCCTCCAGATCGGGCAGCAGCGCGTCCACGAGGGTCACCGGCACGCGGTTGCTGTTCTGGTACGGGCTGAGCTGGTGCAGCAGCGGCCCGGTGCCCAGGCGGGCGACCGGCAGCCCGTAGAACGAGGCGGCGGTCAGCAGCGCGGTGGAGAAGCAGCCGACGACGAGCGCCGGCCGCATCGTCGCGAACAGCGTCTCGGCCAGGACCGGGCTGTCGGCGACGGTGAGCGTCGCGCCCAGCCGCTCCGCCTCCTCCTCCAGGGCGCGCGTCCAGTGGGCGGGCGCGCTGGGATGCGGTTTGAAGACGACGCGGGTGTGGCCGAGGGCGACCGCGCCGCGCACCATGCCCGCGTGCAGCTCCTCCTCCTGGCGGGGTGTCAGGATGCCCAGCGTGGACAGGTACTGGCCGAGCAGCAGGGCCGGGCCCGGACCGTCCGCGGGGGCGGCCGGGACGGGGGCGGCCACCGGATCGGCGAGTTCGCCCAGCACCTTCAGGAAGACGTCGGTGGGGACGATCTCCGGCTCCACGCCGAACTCCGTGAGCAGCAGCGGCTTCAGACCGGGCACCAGGTCCAGGTGGAGCAGCCGCCGGATGCGGGTGCCGACGAGCTGGTCGAGCCGGCTGCGGGTCGGCCCGTAGCTCATCAGCCCGTCCGCGTACACATGGAGCGGGCTGTCCCCGAACACGGTCGCCAGCGCCTGGGCCGGGTTGGCCTGGATGGACTCGCAGGCCAGCTCCACGGGCGCGTCCCCGAGGTCCCACGCCGCGCGCACGGCCCGCTCCCACAGCGGGGCGTCCTGCTCGCGCGGCGACCAGCCGGCCGGGTGGAACGGGCTGATGAAGTCGTTCCACGAGCACACCCGGTCGAACTCCGCCGCCAAGGTGTCGAAACCGGGCCTGCGGTGGAGCGGGGTGCCCAGCTCCGGAGCGGGCGAGGTGTCGCTGACGACCAGGATGCGCCGGTGCTCGGAGCGCGGACCGAACATGCCACCGCGCAGGGCCGCGACGAGCGTGGCGGCGGCGTACTGCGTGCACGCCGAGAAGATCTGGGTCGTGGACCGGCCGGCCGGCGCGGTGTACGTGCTGCCGGGCATCAGGCCGCGACCTCCCGGGAGACGGGGCGGCGGCGCACCCGGCGCAACCGGTCCGCACGGCGCTCACCCAGCGAATTCAGCGTGTCCGCGAGAATGTCCTGGGGCATGCGCCGCAGGGCAGCCGCACTCATCGAGCGCAATTTCCTGGCCACTGCTGGTTCGAACCTTTCGATGGATTCCAAATGGTGCGCCATCACCGCGCAATACGTGCGCACCGCCTTCGGCATCAGCTTCTCCGCCTCCGGGTCCGTGGCCGTTTCCGCGAGTACCTGGTCGAACGCCCGGATGAAATCGAGCTGGCGCACATCGCCGATCTGGGTCAGTGAGGAGGCGACCCCCCGCCGGTAGAAGACACCCGGCAGTCCGACCGCTGCGAAGGAATCCGCCTCCCGGTGCAGCCGCCAGATCCACGGCCGGTCCTCCGCCGTGCGCAGCCCGTCCCGGAACCGCAGCAGCCCCGAGTCCGCGAGCCCGCGGTGATAGGCGCCGGCCCAGGCGTACGCGTAGTCCACGGGCGTCGAGCGGTCGGCCGGCAGGATCACCTCGCGCGGGCTGACCACGGTGTTCCGCAGCCCGAACGGGACGCGGTGGACCGTGCGCGCCCGGTCGGTGAACTGCACATGGTCCGTACGGACGAAGTCGCAGCCCAGCGCCGTGATCGCGGCCAGCAGCCGCTCGTAGTGGCCGGGCACCACCCAGTCGTCGCCGTCCAGGAACGTCAGGTACTCGCCGCGCGCCGCGTCGATGCCCGTGTTGCGGGCGGTGGCCAGACCGCCGTTCCGCTCGTGCGCGACCAGCACGGCGCCGGGCAGCTCGCGCTCGGCGCGCCGCAGGATGTCCAGCGTCCCGTCCGACGAACAGTCGTCGACGAGGATGAATTCGACCCCCTCACGGGCATTGGCCCGCAGACTTCGCAGAGTGTCGGGGGCGTAGGCCCGAACGTTGTAGAACGGCACGATGACGGAGAGCTTGACCACGCCGTACACGCTAGGCGCCGGTCCGGCATTTACCCTGGCGCCGGCGGGTACGGCGGGTGAACGAAGAATGTCGGGACGATGAACCGGCCCGGTCCACCGCCCCGGAAGGCCTTTTCCGGCAGCTGATTCGCCAGGTGTCGGCGGGCTGTTAACCCGCTGTTGCCGTCACGTTGGGCCGCGAATCGGGATGCCTTCCTAAATTCGAAGACGTGCCACGACGTACCGAAAAGACGACCGCCCTCAGGGCAGCCGTGATCGCCGACTCCGACACCCGGTGGAAATGGGGCGCGCTCACCGCGCGCCGCCTCACCGCCGCCGCGTCCGGGGCGCCCGCCCAGCGGGTCGAGATCAGCGGACTGCTGCTGCGCGGCCGGGCCACGCCGACCCCCCGCCAGCTCGCCGAGGTCGGCGACGTCGGGATCTCCGGCGACCGGGTGCGCGAGGTCACCGCCGTCGAATTCCTGCACGCCGTACGGGACGAGGGATACGACATCGTCGTGCTCGCCCTCGTCGGCGGCGCCGTCCAGGCCATGCTCCACGGCATCGCCGCGCTCCGGCTGCCCGCCCGGCCCGTCCTCGTCACCGGCTACGTCGGCGTCGTCTACGAGAAGCTCACCGACGGGCTGCTGCTGCGGCACGGCGCCGACGTCGTCCTCGCCAACTCCCGCCACGACGCGGAGCGCTTCCGCGCCGTGTACGAGGGCGTCGGCGCCGACGCCTCGGCCGTCACGGAGGCCGCGCTGCCGTTCCTCGGCGGCGACCCGTACCGGCCCGAACCCGGCCGCGACACCCTGGTGTTCGCCGCCCAGCCCTCCGTGCCGGAGAGCCGCGCCGACCGCGCCTACCTGCTGCGCAGGCTCGTCGAGCACGCCCGGCTGCACCCCGGACGCGAGGTCCTGCTCAAGCTGCGCTCCAAGCCCGGCGAGCACACCACGCACATCGAGGAGCACCCCTACCAGCGGCTCGCCGAACGGCTGCCCGGCGGCCTCCCGCCCAACTTCCGCCTGGTGTACGGGCACATGGGCGAGGTCCTGGACCGCACCGACCTGCTGGTCACCGTCTCCTCCACGGCCGCCCTGGAGTCCCTGCACCGCCGCATCCCCACCGCCGTCCTCACCGACCTCGGGGTCCGCGAAGCCCTCGGCAACCACCACTTCACCGGGTCCGGCCTGCTCACCTCCTTCGACCACCTGGACGCCGGCGCCCGCCCCCGCCCCGACCCCGTCTGGCTCGCGGGCCAGGGCGTCGCCGCCGACGGCGGGTACGCCACGGCCTACGACGCCGCCCGCGCCCGCGTCACCGCCCTGCTGACCGCCGGCCGCCTTCCCGACCCGGCCCCCTACTCCACCCCCGCCACCGCCCCCGGCTACCTCCCCGGCATCCTCGCCCGCCACCACCTGGGCCCCGACGGCCACCCGCTGCCCGGCGCCACCGCGCCCCGGGAGGCGGGCCGGGTCAGGACCGCGGTGCGCGAGGCGGTCCGGGACGCGGCCCGGGGCGCGTACCGGCACGGCGTCCAGCGCGTCGCCCCGGTCGTCAGGCGGATGGGCGAGCTGTGATCCCCACCGACACCACACTCACCGGAGCACCGATGAAGCAACCCACCGTGCTCGCCGTCATCCCCGCACGCGGCGGCTCCAAGGGCGTACCGGCCAAGAACCTCGCCCGGGTCGGCGGCATCCCGCTCGTCGCCCGCGCCGTCCGCGCCTGCCTGGCCTCCGGCGAGGTCACCGACGTCGTCGTGACGACCGACGCCCCCGCCGTCGCCGAGGCCGCCCGCGCGGCGGCCGAAGCACTCGGCGAGAGCGCCCGGCTGCACTGCGTCCAGCGCCCCGAGGACATCGCCGGCGACACCGCGACCAGCGAGGCCGCCGTCCTGCACGCCCTCGACGCCTACGAGGCCATGAGCGGCCGCACCGCCGGCGTCGTCCTGCTCGTCCAGTGCACCAGCCCCTTCGTCACCCGCGACGACATCGACGGGGTCGCCGCAGCCGTCGCCCGCGAGGGCGCCGACACCGCCGTCACCGTCGCCCCCTTCCACGGCTTCCTGTGGCGCGACGGCACGGCCCTGGAGGACCACAACTACGGCGTCAACCACGACAAGCGGGTCCGCCCGCGCCGCCAGGACCGCCCCGAGGACCTGCTGGAGACCGGCGCCGCCTACGCCATGGACGCCGCCGGATTCCGCACCCACCGGCACCGCTTCTTCGGCCACACCGCGCTGGTGCGCACCGACCCCGCGCGCGTCCTGGAGATCGACGACCCGCACGACCTGGCCCGCGCCCGCGCGCTCGCCCCCCTCGTGGACCGGGCGCCGCTGCCCACCCGCGAGGACGTCGACGCCGTGGTCCTCGACTTCGACGGCACCCAGACCGACGACCGGGTCCTCGTGGACGCCGACGGCCGCGAGACCGTCGCCGTGCACCGGGGCGACGGACTCGGCATCGCCGCCCTGCGCCGGGCGGGCATCCCGCTGCTGATCCTGTCCACCGAACAGAACCCCGTCGTCGCCGCCCGCGCCCGCAAGCTGGGCGTCCCCGTACTGCACGGCGTGGACCGCAAGGACCTCGCGCTCAAGCAGTGGTGCGACGAGCGGTCCCTGGCGCCCGAACGCGTCATGTACGTCGGCAACGACGTCAACGACCTCCCCTGCTTCGCGCTCGCCGGCTGGCCCGTCGCCGTCGCGAGCGCCCACGACGCGGTCCGCGCTGCGGCCCGCGCCGTGACGACCACCCCCGGCGGCTCCGGCGCCGTCCGCGAGATCGCGGCCTGGCTCCTGGGCCCCACCCTCACCTCCACCCCCACCGAGTAAGGAACACCCTCATGAGCACCTCCCGCCTGCGCACCCTCGGCAACCGCACCGCCGGACCGGGCCAGCCCGTCTACATCACCGGCGAGATCGGCATCAACCACAACGGCGACCTCGACAAGGCCCTCGCCCTCATCGACGTGGCCGCCGAAGCCGGCTGCGACGCCGTCAAGTTCCAGAAGCGCACCCCCGAGATCTGCACCCCGCGCGACCAGTGGGACATCGAGCGCGACACCCCCTGGGGCCGCATGACGTACATCGACTACCGCCACCGCGTCGAGTTCGGCGAGACCGAGTACCTGGCCATCTCCGAGCACTGCGCCGAGCGCGGCATCGACTGGTTCGCCTCCCCGTGGGACACCGAGGCCGTCGCCTTCCTGGAGAAGTTCGACGTCCCCGCCCACAAGGTCGCCTCCGCCTCGCTCACCGACGACGAGCTGCTGCGCGCCCTGCGCGCCACCGGCCGCACGGTCATCCTCTCCACCGGCATGTCCACCCCGCGCCAGATCCGGCACGCCGTCGAGGTCCTCGGCTCCGACAACATCCTGCTCTGCCACGCCACCTCCACGTACCCGGCGAAGGCCGAGGAGCTGAACCTGCGGGTCATCCAGACCCTCCAGCAGGAGTACCCGAACGTCCCGATCGGCTACAGCGGCCACGAGACGGGCCTGCAGACCACCCTCGCCGCCGTCGCCCTCGGCGCCGCGTTCGTCGAGCGCCACATCACCCTCGACCGCGCCATGTGGGGCTCCGACCAGGCCGCCTCCGTCGAGCCGCAGGGCCTGACCCGGCTCGTCCGCGACATCCGCACCATCGAGGCGTCCCTCGGTGACGGCGTCAAGAAGGTGTACGAGTCCGAGCTCGGCCCGATGAAGAAGCTCCGCCGGGTCACGGGCGTCGTGGCGGAGAGCGACGCGGCGGCCCCGGCCGCCGAGCCGGTCGCGGTCTGACGGGCCGGCCGGTGAACCTCGCCTTCGTCGAGAGCCCGGTCCAGCTCCTGAACGTCCTGGAGTGGGCCGTCACCGAGGGAGGCGGCGGGCGCGTCCTCACGGACGTCACCGTCGTCGTCCTCCCCCCGGTCGACCCGATGTCGCGCGGTCAGCTGCGCCGGATGGCGGAGCTGGCCCGCGACGAGGGCATGACCGTGCGCTGGCAGGAGGCGCGCGGCGACTCGGGCACCCCCGTCAAGTCGCTGCGCGCCCTCACCCGGCTCATCCGCACCGCCGACCACATCGTCATCGGCGACCCGTTCTCGCGCTACGTGCAACTGCTGCTCTCGTTCGTACGCCCCCGCCGCCTCACCGTGGTCGACGACGGCACCGCCACCATGGAGTTCGTCGCCCAGCTCACCCGGGGCGAGCGCCTGGTCCGCTGGCACCGGCGCGGCGGGCGCGGCCCCCGCGAACTGGCCCTGGCCCCGGTGGCGGCCACCGCCCGGCGCCGGTTCACGCCGTCCCCGGCGCGCGAGGTCGAACTGTTCACCGCCATGCCGGTGATCCCGCCGCCGGGCGTCGTCCTCATCCCGAACACCTTCTCCTGGACCCGGTCCCGCTTCGGCCCGCCCTCGCTCACCAAGGGTGCGGACCTGGTCGGCACCTCGCTGGTCGAGACCGGCGTGGTGGACCGGGCCCGCTACCTGGAGGCGGTCGGCGCCCTCGCCCGTACGCACGGCGCCACCCGCTACTTCGCCCACCGCCGCGAGTCCACCGAGAAGCTGCACGCCCTGGAGGCGGCCACCGGCCTGGAGATCGTCCGGCCCGACCTCCCGCTGGAACTCATCGCCCGCCGGGGCCCCATCGGCCGCACGGTCCTGAGCTTCCCGTCGACCGTCGTCCACACCCTGCCCCTCGCACTGACCGGCACCGAGGTGAAGGTCGCGGTGTGCGACATCGCCCCGGAGTGGCTGCGCGAAACCGCCTCCCCGCGCGCCCAGGGCTTCCTGGCGGGCGTCACCGAGACGGCCCGCGACGCCCAGCGCCTGGCACCGTGGCGGGTCACCGCCGTGACGGGGGAGGCGTAGCGGGCGGCCACCGGCCGGCGGCCCCCAGGGGCACGCGCTCCGGCGAGACTCCAGCGCGCGACGAGCGCGGGAGTTTACCCATCCCGGTCGCGCCCCACACGCCGAGACGCGGCCAAAGATTCCCCTATGTGGCTGAACTTTTCTTGTTTCATGGTCAGTTGAGGAGGGAACAGGCTTACCCTTCAACAGGTGAGCCAGTTGATCTGCCCCGAGTCCGACGCCGGCCCGTCCCAGGACGGAGCCCTGCCCGGCGTGCTGCCCGACGCCCTGCGCGCCGAGCTGATCGCCTTCCGCAGGGACCTGCACATGCACCCCGAGCTGGGCAACCAGGAGTTCCGCACCACCGCGGCCCTCAAGGCCCGGCTGGAGCAGGCCGGGCTCGCCCCGAAGGTGCTCGCCACCGGCACCGGGCTCATGTGCGACGTCGGCACCCGCGGCGAGGACGCCCGGCCCGTGCTCGCGCTGCGCGCCGACATCGACGCGCTCCCCATCCCGGACAGCAAGACCGGCGTGCCCTACCGCTCCACCGTGCCCGACCGCGCCCACGCCTGCGGACACGACATCCACACCACCGCCGTCCTCGGCGCCGGGATCGTCCTGGCCGACCTGGACCGGCGCGGGCTGCTGCCCCACCCGGTGCGGCTGATCTTCCAGCCGGCCGAGGAGGTCCTGCCCGGCGGCGCGCCCGACGCCATCGAGTCCGGGGTCCTGGAGGGCGTCGGCCGCATCATCGGCGTCCACTGCGACCCCAAGGTGGACGTCGGCCGGATCGGGCTGCGGGTCGGCGCGATCACCTCCGCCTGCGACCGGCTGGAACTCGCCCTGGACGGGCCCGGCGGCCACACCGCCCGCCCGCACCTGACGACGGACCTGGTCACCGCCGCCGCCAAGATCGTCACCGAGGTGCCCGCCCTGCTGGCCCGGCGGGTCGACGCCCGTGCCGGGCTCGCGGTCACCTGGGGCCGCCTGGAGGCCGGCCACGCCTGCAACGTCATCCCGCAGCACGCCGAACTCTCCGGCACCGTGCGCTGCCTCGACCTCGACACGTGGCGCGAGGCGCCCGACCTGGTGCACGCCGCGATCGACGAAGTGGCCGGACTGCACCGCGCCAAGACGGTGATCGACTACATCCGCGGCGTCCCGCCCGTGGTCAACGACGCCGCGTCCATCGAGCTGCTGGCCGCCGCGATGACCGCCCGCCGGGGCGCGTACGCCATCGAGGACACCGAGCAGAGCCTGGGCGGTGAGGACTTCTCCTGGTACCTGGAACACGTCTCGGGCGCCATGGCGCGGCTCGGCGTCCGCACCCCCGGGGACACCCGCGGACTCGACCTCCACCGCGGCAACTTCGACGCCGACGAGGAGGCGATCACGGTCGCCGTCGAGCTGTTCACCGCCTCCGCGTTGCTCTACGTCAACCAGTCGTAACCGGACAGGTCGCCCGGGGGACGCCCCGCGTTCGCGACGATCCGATAACGGCTTCCGTACAGGGCTTTATCTGACATCTACGCGCGTTACGATCGCCGCGAAACCAGCGCCGGAAGAGGCGCTTCGGTCAGGTTTGAAGGAGCCTTCCCTTGCGCCGGGTATCCAAGATCAGCGCCGCGATCGCCGTCACCGCGGCCCTCGCGCTCACCGCCACCGCGTGTGGCGAGTCGTCCGACGAGAGTTCCGGCTCGGACGACGGCAAGATGAAGATCGGCATGGCCTACGACGTCGGCGGCCGTGGCGACAACTCGTTCAACGACTCCGCCGCGCGCGGCCTGGACAAGGCCAAGGCCGAGTTCGGCGCCGAGACCAAGGAGCTGACCGCCAAGACCGGCGAGAGCTCGGCCGACCGCGACCAGCGCCTCCAGTCGCTCGCCGAGGGTGGCTACAACCCGGTCATCGCCATCGGCTTCGCGTACAAGGAGGCGATCGACAAGATCGCGCCCAAGTACCCGAAGATCAGCTTCGGCCTGGTCGACTCGGTCTCCGACGTGAAGAACGTCGACAACATCGTCTTCACCGAGGAGCAGGGCTCCTACCTCGCCGGTGTCGCGGCGGCGCTGAAGTCCAAGGACGACAAGGTCGGCTTCATCGGCGGTGTGGACCTCCCGCTGATCAAGAAGTTCGCCGCCGGCTTCCGCCAGGGCGTCCTGGACACCAAGCCCAAGGCCACGGTGCAGATCCAGTACCTGTCCACCGGCTCGGACCTCTCCGGCTTCGGCAGCCCCGACAAGGGCAAGGCCGCCGCCAAGGGCATGCTCGACAAGGGCATCGACGTCATCTTCGCCGCCGCGGGCGGCTCCGGCGCCGGCTCGATCGAGGCCGTCGCGGGCAAGAAGGGCGCCTGGTCCATCGGCGTCGACTCCGACCAGGCCCTGGACCCGGCCCTGGCGAAGTACAAGGACACGATCCTGACCTCGGTCGTCAAGAACGTCGACTCCGGCGTCTACGACCTGGTCAAGTCGGTCAAGGACGGCAAGCCGGTCACCGGCACCCAGACGTACTCGCTGGCCAAGGGCGGCGTCAGCCTGACCCCCACGGGTGACCACCTCAAGGACATCCAGGCCCAGCTGGACGAGGCGAAGAAGAAGATCGTCGACGGCACCATCAAGGTCAAGACCACGACCTGATCCCACGTCGAGATCGGGGCCCGGCGAGCGGCTTCGGCCGCCCGTTCCGGGCCCCGATTCACGTACCCCCGGCGGGGTGAGGGCCACCTGTGAGCGGGTGGCCGACGATTCGGCGACGCTACGCGCGTAGCGTCGGGACCGGAACCGGCCGGGCGCGATACGTTTCCCCCCTCCACCCTCCGCCTTCCCGTCCACACCGCCCCCGCCCTCCGCTCCTGCCAAGGAGAGTGCGCCATCAACGCGTCCAGCAGTTCCAACGCCGTGGAGCTCCGCGGTATCACCAAGCGGTTCCCCGGAGTCGTGGCCAACCACGACATCGACATCACCGTGCGCCGCGGCACCGTCCACGCCCTCGTCGGCGAGAACGGCGCCGGCAAGTCCACTCTGATGAAGATCCTGTACGGCATGCAGAAGCCGGACGAGGGCACCATCGCGGTGGACGGCGAACAGGCCGTGTTCTCCAACCCGGGCGACGCCATCGACCGCGGCATCGGCATGGTGCACCAGCACTTCATGCTCGCGGACTACCTCACCGTCCTGGAGAACGTCGTCCTCGGCTCCGAGAAGCTGTACGGCATCGGGGACCGGGCCCGCGCGAAGATCAAGGAGATCTCCGACGCGTACGGCCTCGGCGTCCGCCCGGACGCCATGGTCGAGGACCTCGGCGTCGCCGACCGCCAGCGCGTCGAGATCCTCAAGGTCCTCTACCGGGGCGCCCGCACCCTGATCCTCGACGAGCCCACCGCCGTCCTCGTGCCCCAGGAGGTCGACGCCCTCTTCGACAACCTGCGCGAACTCAAGGCCGAGGGCCTGACCGTCATCTTCATCTCGCACAAGCTGGGCGAGGTCCTGTCGGTCGCCGACGAGATCACCGTCATCCGGCGCGGCACCACGGTCGGCACCGCCGACCCCCGCAACACCACGCCCAAGCAGCTCGCCGAGCTGATGGTCGGCAGCGAACTGCCGTCCCCGGAGACCCGCGAGTCCACGGTCACCGACACCCCCATGCTCACCGTCGACGGCCTGCGGCTCACCGCGACCGACCCGGACGGCGCCGTGCGCGCCGTGCTCGACGGCATCACCTTCACCATCCACAAGGGCGAGGTCCTGGGCATCGCCGGCGTCGAGGGCAACGGCCAGTCCGAACTGGTCGACGCCATCATGGGCATGCGCACCCCGGACGAGGGCACCCTCACCCTGGACGGCACCGACATCTCCCGCACCCCGACGCGCAGGCGCCGCGAGGGCGGCATGGCCGTCATCCCCGAGGACCGCCACCGCCACGGACTCCTCCTGGAGGCCCCCCTCTGGGAGAACCGCGTCCTCGGCCACGTCACCGAGCGCCCCAACAGCCGCGGCGCCTTCCTCGACATCAAGGCCGCCCGCGCCGACACCGAGCGGATCGTGCGCGAGTACGACGTGCGCACCCCCGGCATCGACGTCACCGCGGCCTCCCTCTCCGGCGGCAACCAGCAGAAGCTGATCGTCGGCCGCGAGATGAGCCACGCGCCCAAGCTCCTGATCGCCGCGCACCCCACCCGGGGCGTGGACGTCGGCGCGCAGGCGCAGATCTGGGACCAGATCCGCGAGGCGCGCGTCGAGGGCCTCGCGGTGCTCCTGATCTCCGCCGACCTGGACGAGCTGATCGGGCTCTCCGACACCCTGCGCGTCATGTACCGCGGCCGCCTGGTCGCGGACGCCGACCCGGCGACCATCACCCCCGAGGAACTGGGCTCGGCGATGACGGGCGCGGCCAGCGGCCACCTGGAAGCGCCGGAGGGGGGCGGGACCACCGCCGCCACGGACGACGACACCGACCCCCGCGAAGGGGGAGAGGACCGATGAAGAAGATCGACAAGGAGCGGCTGCTCCTGGGGATCGCGGCCCCCGTACTCGCGATCGTGGTCGCCTTCCTGGTGACGGCACTCGTGCTCGCCGCCACCGGCAAGGAGCCGTTCAACGCCTTCGGCATCATGTTCGACTACGGGCTGAAGTCGGACAGCCAGGTCTACATCCTGAACAAGGCGACGACGTACTACCTCGCGGGTCTCGCGGTGGCCGTCGGCTTCCGGATGAACCTCTTCAACATCGGCGTCGACGGGCAGTACCGCCTCGCCGCCTTCTTCGCCGCCGCGCTCGGCGGCGCGCTGACCCTGCCCGGCGCCCTCCAGATCCCGCTGATCATCCTCACCGCGATGATCGTCGGCGCCATGTGGGCCGGCATCGCCGGTCTGCTCAAGGTCACCCGCGGCGTCAGCGAGGTCGTCTCCACGATCATGCTGAACTCCATCGCGACCGCGGTCATCGGCTACCTGCTCCAGCAGAACCGCCTGGGCCACCTCGACGAGGCCGGCACCAAGATCTCCACCAAGCCGCTGCCGGAGTCCTCGCACTTCTTCGAGTTCCCGACGACGCCCACGCCGATCTGGGGCTTCATCGTCGTCGCCGTCGCCGCCGGCATCGCGTACTGGTTCACCCTCTCGCGCACCCGCTTCGGCTTCGACCTGCGCACGGTCGGCCAGTCCGGCTCCGCCGCCGAGGCCAGCGGCGTCAACGTCCGCCGCATGGTCATCACCTCGATGCTCATCTCCGGCGGCGTCGCCGGCCTCGTCGGCATGCCGACGCTGCTCAACGACAGCCACGAGTTCAGCGGCGACTTCCCCGTCGGCATCGGCTTCACCGGCATCGCCATCGCCCTCCTCGGCCGCAACCACCCCATCGGCATCGCGCTCGGCGCGCTGCTCTGGGGCTTCCTGGAACGCGGCACCGGAAAGCTGGAGTTCGAGGGGTACGACAAGGAGATCGTCGGCGTGATCCAGGGCGTCATCGTCCTGTGCGTCGTCATCGCCTACGAGGTCGTCCGCCGCTACGGACTCAAGCGCCAGCAGAGCAAGGTCGGCGCGGAACTCGCCGCACAGGCCGCCCGTAACTCCGACCAGCAGGAGGTGTCGGCGTGACCGCCACGGCGACTTCCACCCCGCCCCCGGCGGCCCCCAAGGTCTCCGGCGGCAAGAGCGGCCGTTCCCGCCTCTCCTTCCCCGTACTCCTGCTGATCATCGCGGGCGTGCTGCTCGCGCTGTCCGCCGTGCGCGCCATCACCGGCGCCCAGGACGTCACGTCCGCGGGCCAGATCAGCGCCGCCCTCGCCATGGCCGTGCCGATCGGCCTCGCCGGTCTCGGCGGCCTGTGGTCCGAACGCGCCGGCGTGGTCAACATCGGCCTCGAAGGCATGATGATCCTCGGCACCTTCTTCGGTGCCTGGGCCGGCTGGCAGACCAGCCCGTGGATCGGCGTGCTCGCCGGTGTCATCGGCGGCATGCTCGGCGGTCTCCTCCACGCCGTCGCCACCATCACCTTCGGCGTCGACCACATCATCTCCGGCATCGCGATCAACATCCTGGCGCTCGGCTTCACCACCTACTTCGCCAAGCTCTGGTTCAACAGCGGCGAGGCGGCGGCCAAGGGCGGCTCCCCGAAGCAGTCCCCGCCGGCCGACGAGATCACCTCGGTGACGATCCCCGGCCTCTCCGACGGACTGCACTCCATCGAGAAGCACCACTGGTTCTTCGTCTCCGACCTGGCCGGCATCCTCGGCGGTCTGGTCACCAACCTCTCGCTGCTGACGGTCCTGGCCGTGGTCCTCTTCTTCGCGACCTTCTTCGTCCTGTGGAAGACCGCGTTCGGCCTGCGGCTGCGCTCCTGCGGCGAGAACCCGGTCGCCGCCGAATCGCTCGGCGTCAACGTCTACACCTACAAGTACGCCGCGGTGATCGTCTCCGGCGGCCTCGCCGGACTCGGCGGAGCCTTCCTCTCGCTGGTCACCTCGCACATCTACAACGAGGGCCAGACCGGCGGACGCGGCTACATCGGTCTCGCCGCGATGATCTTCGGCAACTGGCGCCCCGGCGGACTCGCCATGGGCGCGGGCCTGTTCGGCTTCGCCGACGCGCTCCAGCTGCGCAACGGCGGCAAGTCCGTCCACGCGCTGCTCCTGCTGCTGTTCGTGGTGCTCGTCGGCATCGCGCTGTGGAAGCTGTACCGCAAGAGCTACACGCAGGGCGTGGTCAGCGCGGTCGTCGCGGCGGCCGTCCTGGTGTGGTACCTCGGCACGGACAGCGTGCCCACCGAGTTCGTGAGCGCGACCCCGTACATCGTCACGCTGCTCGTCCTCTCGCTCTCCGCGCAGCGCCTGCGGATGCCCAAGGCGGACGGCATGCGCTACCGGAAGGGCCAGGGCAAGTGACCGCCCCGGCCTTCACCGACGCCGACTGGGAGGCCCTGCGGGCCGCCGCGCGGGACGCCATGTCCCGCGCGTACGCCCCGTACTCCGGCTACCCGGTCGGCGTCGCCGCCCGCGTCGACGACGGCCGTACGATCACCGGCTGCAACGTCGAGAACGCCTCGTACGGGATCGGGCTCTGCGCCGAGTGCGGCCTGGTCTCCCAGCTGCACGCCACCGGCGGCGGCCGGCTGACCCACTTCACCTGCGTGGACGGGGCGGGCGAGAGCCTCGTCCCGTGCGGCCGGTGCAGGCAGCTGCTGTACGAGTTCGGCGGGCCGGAGCTGATCCTGGAGACCCCGGACGGGCTGCGCACCCTGGACGAGATGCTGCCGCAGGCCTTCGGCCCGGCCCACCTCGGCTGACCCCCGCCGGGTGGACCCGCACCACGGGTCCACCCGGCACTTCTTTTCTCCCTCTATGCGCGTAGAGTCACTGCTCACGCGTGTGTACGAACCTTGTGTTTCGAACCGGCCCGGAAGGACGCCTCACCATGGACGCCATCTCCGTCATCCGCACCAAGCGGGACCGCGGCGAGCTGACACCCGAGCAGATCGACTGGGTCATCGACGCGTACACCCGCGGCGAGGTCGCCGACGAGCAGATGTCCGCGCTCGCCATGGCGATCCTGCTGAACGGCATGAACCGGACCGAGATCGCCCGCTGGACCGCCGCGATGATCGCCTCCGGCGAGCGCATGGACTTCGCCGCGCTCTCCCGCCCCACCACGGACAAGCACTCCACGGGCGGCGTCGGCGACAAGATCACCCTGCCGCTCGCCCCGCTCGTCGCCGCCTGCGGCGCGGCCGTGCCCCAGCTCAGCGGCCGCGGCCTCGGCCACACCGGCGGCACCCTGGACAAGCTGGAGTCCATCCCCGGCTGGCGCGCCCACCTCTCCAACGCCGAGATGCTGGACGTCCTCGACACCACCGGCGCCGTCATCTGCGCCGCGGGCGACGGCCTGGCCCCCGCCGACAAGAAGCTGTACGCGCTGCGCGACGTCACCGGCACCGTCGAGGCGATCCCGCTCATCGCCAGCTCGATCATGTCCAAGAAGATCGCCGAGGGCACCGGCGCCCTCGTCCTGGACGTCAAGGTCGGCTCCGGCGCCTTCATGAAGAACCTCGACGACGCCCGCGAGCTGGCCTCCACCATGGTCGCCCTCGGCACCGACAGCGGCGTCCGCACGGTCGCCCTGCTCACCGACATGTCCACCCCGCTCGGCCTCACCGCGGGCAACGCCCTGGAGGTCCGCGAGTCCGTCGAGGTCCTGGCCGGCGGCGGCCCCCAGGACGTCGTCGATCTCACCCTGGCCCTCGCCCGCGAGATGCTGGACGCGGCCGGGCTGAAGGACGCCGACCCGGAGAAGGCCCTGAGGGACGGCTCCGCGATGGACGTCTGGCGCCGGATGATCTCCGCCCAGGGCGGCGACCCGGACGCCCCGCTCCCGGTCGCCCGCGAGCAGCACGTCATCAAGGCGTCCGCCTCCGGCGTGCTGACCCGCCTGGACGCGTACGACATCGGCGTCGCCGCCTGGCGCCTGGGCGCGGGCCGCGCCCGCAAGGAGGACCCGGTGCAGGCCGGTGCCGGCGTCGAGCTGCACGCCAAGCCCGGCGACGAGGTCACCGCCGGCCAGCCGCTGCTGACCCTCCACACGGACACCCCGGAGAAGTTCGACTACGCCCTCAAGGCCCTCCCGGACGCCTACGACATCGAACCCGCCGGCACCCCGTACACGGCGACCCCGGTGGTGCGGGAACGTATCGCCTGACCTGCGCCTTCCCCATACGGGTGAACGGGACCGGTGGACCACCACCGGTCCCGTTCGGCATGCTGGAAGGTGGTGTCCGACCCATCCCCGTGGAGGAAGGAGCGGCGTCCGGTGCGTGCGGTCGCAAGGCGCCGGAGAGCTCTTGTAGCGGAGCTACCAGGGCTGTTCGGCAACGCGGCGAGCGTGCGTGCCGGGCGTCGCGACGCCGCGGGGATGGGTCGGACACCACCTAGGTGACGCACCAATACGAGGAGAGACCGCCATGAGCGCACTCACCGTCGATCCCGCGCCGGGCCAGGGACAGGGCCAGGAGTGGGACGACCTCGTCCGGATCTGGGAGGAGACGGACGCGCCGGAGGGCTGCAAGGTGGAGATCATCGAGGGGATCGTCACTGTGTCGCCGCCACCGTCCAAGGACCACAATCTCACCGCCGCGCTGCTCCAGCGCAGGCTCTACTCCGTGATCCCGGAGGACTGGGAGATCTTCCAGACCTTGGGCGTCTCCGTTCCCGGCCGGGCCGGGCTCTACATCCCCGACCTCGTGGTCGTCCCGCGAGCCGTGGCGACCGGGCCGGGCAACCGCGTGCCCGCCGAGGAAGCGCTGCTGGTCGTCGAGATCACGTCACAGGCCAACGCCAACCACGACCGCATCGGCAAGGTGCACGGCTACGCGAAGGCGGGCGTCGAGCTGTTCCTCCTGCTGGACCCCTGGCACTCGGGCCGCCCCACCGCCACGCTGTACGGGGAGCCCCGAAGCGGTACGTACCGGCAGCTGGCCACGGTCGAGTACGGCGAGAAGCTGACCCTCCCCGACCCGTTCGGCCTGGACCTGGACACGGGGATCTTCCCGGCCGGCTGAGACGCCCCGGCTGAGTCGCCCGGCCGGTCGCGGTGAGTCGCCGCGCGTCCGGGCGATGAGTTTTCGGCGCGGTCCCGGTCTGCCAGGGTATGGAAGCCCTGCCCCCGGCCGCGCTCGTCCTCTCCGGGCATCTCACCCGCGCCGCCGTCCCGCGCCTGTGCGCCGAGCTGGAAGCCGTGCTGGCGGCGACCCCGGCCGCGGTCACGGCGATCGACTGCGACCTGAGCGGCCTGGTCCGCCCGGACCTGACCACGGTGGAAGCCCTGGCCCGCCTCTCCCTGACCGCGCGCAGGACGGGCGACCGCCGCCTGCGCCTGCGGGGGACGCCCCCGGAGTTGCGGTCCCTGCTGAACCTGGTGGGGCTGGGCGATGTGGTGGGGGACGGGCGGCCGTGAACCGGGGGCCGCCCGCCCCGCGCCCCGCGCTACGCCGCGTCCGCCTCCAGGTGGTCCGGCAGGCCGAACAGCGGGAACCACCGGGGCGTGTCCAGGAAGCAGTGCATGCCCGTGATCGCGCCGTCCGAGATGTCGATGACCTGGACCGCCCAGGGGATGAAGCCGGGGCCCTCCGGATTCGGCTTGTAGTGGGCGAAGGCCGGGGTGCCGTTGGCGGAGGTCGCGAGGAGACGGGAGCCGGCGCAGCCCGCGCCGATGGAGGTCATGAAGCCGGTGATGTCGTCGTGGCCCTGGAGCCAGAGGTCGAACGGCGGCATCGTCATCACCGCGTCCTCGTGGAGGAGGGCGGTCAACGCCTTCATGTCGTAGCCCTCGAACGCCGCCACGTACCGCTCCAGGAGCTTGGCCTGCTCCTCGTCCAGCGGGTTCGCCGCGTCGGCGGCCACCGACTCGTGGTCGGTGAGCGTCGCCCGTGCGCGCTGCAGGGCGCTGTTGACCGAGGCGACCGAGGTGTCGAGCAGCTCCGCCACCTCGGCGGCCTTCCACGCCAGCACCTCGCGCAGGATCAGCACGGCCCGCTGCTTCGGCGGCAGGTGCTGGAGCGCGGCGACGAACGCGAGCCGCACCGACTCGCGCGCCACCGCCGCCTCCGCCGGGTCCTCGACCGTCGGCAGGATGCGGCCGTCCGGCATCGGCTCCAGCCAGGTGTTCTCCGGCAGCGGGTTGAGCGCGGCCTGCGCGAGCGGCGTCGGCCCCGACAGGTCCACCGGCCGCGCCCGCTTCTTGCCCGCGTTCAGCATGTCGAGGCACACGTTGGTCGCGATGCGGTACAGCCAGGAACGCAGCGAGGACCGGCCCTCGAACTTGTCGAAGTTGCGCCAGGCCCGGACGAGCGTGTCCTGGACCGCGTCCTCCGCCTCGAAGGCCGAGCCGAGCATCCGGTAGCAGTAACCCGTCAGCTCGACCCGGTACCCCTCCAGCCGGCTGTCGATGTCGTCGGCCGCCCCGGAGCCGGACCCCGCTGCCGCCGCCGCTGTCAGTTCACTCATCGCCCGATCCACCCCTGTTGCGCTGTGATACCGCTCACTTCACTCAGCACGTCGGAAGCTACCGCAGGCCACTGACAACGGGGGCGGGAAGAGCGGAAACCGGTCAGGTCCCCGGCTTGCGGCCGTACACGTAGACGTCGTCGCCGTTCTTCAACAGGTTCCAGTATGACTTCGCGTCGGCGGTGCGCATGTTGACGCAGCCGTGCGACCCCGGCGGGTTCCACATCTTCACGCCGACCGCGTGGAACGCCTGCCCGCCGTCGAAGAACTGCGAGTACGGCATGGACACGTGGTAGATCGACGACACGTGGTTCTTGTGGCGCCAGTAGATCTTCTTCGCGCCCGTCCGGGTCTCGTACTTGTCCCGCCCCGTCCGCACCGGAACCGGCCCGAACTTCAGCTTCTTGCCGTCCTGGATCCAGCTCAGCTGCCGCGTCAGGTCGACGCAGGCGATCCGCCCCTTGTTGGTGGGGCACTTCTTGGCCTTGTTCGGGTTCTTCCCGGCCGCCTTCTGCGCGGTCAGCGTCTGCATCGTGCGCCAGGTGACCGGTCCCGCGTAACCGATGGTCGGAGTGACCCCGTACGTGCTCTGGAACGACCGGATCGCCTTGCAGTCGGCCGACGACTGCTTGCCGTCCACCTTCAGGTGCAGGTACTTCTCGACCTGCTTCTGGTACGGCCCGGTCGACTTCGTGCAGGACGCCGCCTGCGCGCTGCCGCCCGTACCGATGACGAACGCCGGTATCGCGGTCAGCGCCGCGACGGACAGTACGAGCCCGCGCCGCACCCGTACGCCCCCGGTACCCCGAGTGTTCCGCATCTTCTTCCCCACTCCCATGTACGCCAACTCCCCTTCGCGCGCACTGCGGTGATTCCGCCTGCTAGATGCGCGAAGGGGAGTGGTTGGTTGTACGCGAAATGTCTCAGTTCTGTACGGACGCCACCGGGACGGGCCTCAGCCGCTCGGCGCGGGCGGCCCGCGTCCCGTACAGCGTGATGGTCACGACGCCGAGTACGGCGAACAGCCCCAGGGCCACCGTGCCCGCCCAGCCGCCGGAGTGGAAGGCGACCGCACCGAGCGTGCCGCCCGCGCTGGAACCCAGGTAGTACGCCGACTGGTACAGGGCCGACGCCTGCGCGCGCCCCGTGGTCGCCGTACGGCTCACCGCCGACGAGGCGACCGCGTGGCCCGCGAAGAACCCGGCCGTGATCAGCACCAGGCCGAGCAGGACGGCGGCCAGCCGGTCCGCCAGCGAGAGCAGCAGGCCCGCCGCCGTGGTCGAGACGGCCAGGTACAGCGCGCCCCGGCGCCCGAGCCGGCCCACCAGCCGCCCGGCCGCCGCGGAGGAGACCGTGCCCACGAGGTAGACGAGGAAGATCGACCCGACGATGCCCTGCGGCAGGTTGAACGGGGCCTCCACCAGCCGGTAACCGATGACCGTGTACACCGCGCCGAACACCGTCATGAACAGCGCGCCGATCGCGTACAGCCTGCGCAGCAGCGGGTTGGCGAGGTGCGAACCGACCGTCCTGGCCAGGGCCTTCGGGTTCAGCGTGCCCGGAGTGAAGTGCCGGGCGCGCGGGATCATGTAGTGGAAGACGACCGCGCAGACCACGGCCAGCAGCCCGACCGCGCCGAGCGCCGCCCGCCAGCCCCACAGCTGCGCGACCCAGCCGGTGAGGATGCGGCCGGTCATCCCGCCGATGCTGTTGCCGGCCACGAACAGCCCGATCGCGGCGACGAGCGCCTTGGGCCGCACCTCTTCCGCCAGGTACGCCATCGCCGACGCGGGCAGCCCGGCGAGCGCGGCACCCTGCACGGCGCGCAGCGCGATCAGCCAGCCGAGCGAGGGTGCGAACGGCACGAACAGCCCGACCGCCACCGCGACCACCAGCGAGGCCGTCATCATCTGCCGCCGCCCGAATCGCTCCGACAGCGCGCTCAGCGGCAGCACGCACAGCGCCAGCGCGCCGGTCGCCGCGGAGACCGTCCAGCTCGCCTGCCCGGCCGTGGCGCCGAACGACGCGGACACGGCGGGCAGCAGGGCCTGCGTGGAGTAGAGGAGTGCGAACGTCGCGACACCGGCGGCGAAGAGGGCGAAGCTCATCCGGCGGTAGCCGGGGCGGCCGGGTTCGAGCCGGTCGGTGGTGTCGGCGACGGGGGACGGCTGGGTCGAGGCGGCCACGGTGAGGGTGACCGCCCCGGTACTGGCAGGAGGCATGCGACGAACCTAGGCCGGTCCCCGTTCATGCGTCCAATGCACAAACGGCGAATAATCCATCCCATGGCGCATCAGCACAGCTCACAGCCTCGGCTGTCACCGAGCAGTTACGAAGAAGACATCCGCGCGGTTCTCGCGCCGCGCCTCGCGTACTTCGCGGCGGTCGCCCGCCACGAGCACGTGACGCGCGCCGCGCAGGAACTGGGCGTCCCGCAGTCCACCCTCTCGCGCGCGATGGTCCGGCTGGAGGCGGACCTGGGCGTCGCCCTGTTCGCCCGCAAGGGCCGCACCGTCTCCCTCACCCCGGCGGGCCGCACCTTCCTCGGCTCCGCCGAACGCGCCCTCGCCGAGGTGGAGAAGGCCGCCGACTCGGTGCGCGCCGACGCGGACCCCACGGCGGGCAAGGTGGCCTTCGGCTTCCTCCACACGATGGGCTCCGAGACCGTCCCCGCTCTCCTCCGCGCCTTCCGGGCCGACCACCCCCGCGTCCGCTTCCAACTCGTCCAGAACTACGGCGAGGCCATGATCGAACGCCTCCGCGCCGGCGGCCTCGACCTCTGCCTCACCTCCCCGGTCCCGGACGCCCCCGACCTCGTCACCCGCCGCCTCGACGAACAGCGCCTGCGCCTGGTCGTCCCCGAGGACCACCGCCTGGCCACCCGCCGCCGCATCCGCCTCGCCGAAGCGTCGGACGAAACCTTCGTCACCCTCGAACCCGGCTACGGCCTGCGCCGCATCACGGACGACCTCTGCGCCGAGGCCGGCTTCACCCCGCGCGTCGCCTTCGAGGGCGAGGAGGCGGAAACCCTGCGCGGCCTGGTCGCCGCGGGCCTCGGCGTCGCCCTGCTCCCGCCCCCCGCCGTGGCCCGCCCGGGCGTGGTCGAACTGACGGTGACGGCCCCGAGAGCGGTGCGCGAAATCGGCGTCGCCTGGCTGGACGGCCACCCGGACACGGCCCCGGTGGCGGCGTTCAAGAAGTTCCTGCTGAGCCGCCGGGGCAACCTGCTGGCGTAGAAACCGACCCGGTGCACAACGCGGAGCGACCACGACACGCCTTCATGGAGCACCGTGGCTGTCCCCGCGCGTGCGGGGAGCAGCGGAGTCGCTACTGAGGCGGCGTCCCCACCGCGCTCGCCTCCGCCCCGCCCCGCCTCCTCACCCCCTCAGTGACTCCCCGAAGCCCACCGCCAGCGGCATCCGCAGGCCCAGGGGTGGCGGGGCCGCCAGTGCGTCGGCCAGGGGGCGGGCATAGGGGTGGCCGAAGAGGGTGCCGCGGATGAAGTCGGCGCACAGAGCCGTCACTTCGGAGCGGTGCTGGCGCAGGGCGTGGCCGTCCGAGTGGACCTCGAAGCGGCACGTGTCGCGGTGGATCTTCTTGGCGCGCTGGGCCAGGCGGAACGACAACTCCGGTGCGCAGCGGGCGTCGTTGGTGCCGTGGACCAGCAGGACCGGGCGGCCCACCAGGTGCTTGACCGGCTCCGGGTCGGCGGACGGGTCGCCCGGCAGCCAGGGGGCCAGGGCCAGGACCGCGCCGACCGAGGCGTGGCCGCCTGCCCGCAGGGCCGCGCGGGCGCCCATGCCGTGGCCGGCCAGGCAGACCGGGACGTCGCCGTAGCGGCGCACCGTCTCCTCCACCGCCCACTCCGCGTCCGCCGCGAGCTGTGCGGCGTCCTCGTTCCAGCCCCGGCAGCGGTAGCGCACCACATGGGTGGCGAGGCCGTCGTCGCGCCCCGCGTGCGCCAGGGCGCGGGCGAGGGGGAACAGGCGGGCGTGGGAGAGGGAGGAGGGGCGGCGGGTGGAGTGGGGTTCGCCGTCCGGGAGCAGCAGGACCACGCCGCCGACCGTTGTTGTTCCGGCCGCCGCTCCGACGGCCCGTCCCAGCCTTGCCGCAGGCTGGGGGAGTGCGCGCTGTGCCATGGCGTAACAGTGTCAGACGCGGGGGTGTACGCCACCCCTGTTCGCCGTGTCTGTTACGTGCGGGCGCTGCGGGGCTCCGCCCGGACGCGCCCTTCCCGTCCCGCGTATCCGTTATGCAACGACAAGCGCGCTCTACGCGCGTAGGCGTTAGAGTGCGTGAATGATGAGCCCCACCCTCAACGTGCCCGGCCCGGACCAGATCCGGCGGGCCCCCAAGGTCCTTCTGCACGACCACCTCGACGGCGGGCTGCGACCCGGCACGATCGTCGATCTCGCCGCCGCGGTCGGGTACGACGCCCTTCCCGAGTCCGAGCCGGACAAACTCGGTATCTGGTTCCGGGAGGCCGCCGACTCCGGTTCGCTGGAGCGGTACCTGGAGACGTTCGCCCACACCTGCGCCGTCATGCAGACCCGTGACGCGCTGTTCCGGGTCGCCGCCGAGTGCGCCGAGGACCTGGCGGCCGACGGCGTCGTCTACGCCGAGGTGCGTTACGCCCCCGAGCAGCACCTGGAAGCCGGGCTGACCCTCGAAGAGGTCGTCGAGGCCGTCAACGAGGGGTTCCGCGAGGGCGAGCGGCGGGCCAGGCAGGACGGCAACCGCATCCGCGTCGGCGCCCTGCTCACCGCCATGCGGCACGCCGCGCGGTCCCTGGAGATCGCCGAACTCGCCAACCGCTACCGCGACCAGGGCGTCGCCGGGTTCGACATCGCGGGCGCCGAGGCCGGCTTCCCGCCCACCCGGCACCTGGACGCGTTCGAGTACCTCAAGCGCGAGAACAACCACTTCACGATCCACGCGGGCGAGGCGTTCGGGCTGCCGTCGATCTGGCAGGCCATCCAGTGGTGCGGCGCCGACCGGCTCGGGCACGGGGTCCGGATCATCGACGACATCGAGATCGCCGAGGACGGCTCCGTGAAGCTGGGCCGGCTCGCCTCCTACGTGCGGGACAAGCGCATCCCGCTGGAGATGTGCCCGACCTCCAACCTCCAGACCGGCGCGGCCGCCTCGTACGCCGAGCACCCCATCGGGCTGCTGCGGAAGCTGCATTTCCGGGCCACCGTGAACACGGACAACCGGCTGATGAGCGGCACCAGCATGAGCGGCGAATTCGAGAAGCTGACCGAGACTTTCGGATACACGCTCGACGACATGCAATGGTTCACCGTCAACGCGATGAAGTCGGCGTTCATTCCTTTCGATGAACGTCTTGCGATGATCAACGACGTCATCAAGCCCGGATACGCCGAGCTCAAGTCCGAATGGCTTTTCGAGCAGACCGCTGCGACCAGCGTGTCTTCCTCGCTCGCCGGCTGAGGAAGCGGTAAGGAAAACGGCCGGGGAAAGGTTTCCCCGGCCGTTTTTGCGGGGTGGCGATATTTGCGGACCGGGGTGGCGGCTGACTACGTTGCGAAGCCGCTCACATCCCCTTCCCCAAGGATGAATGTCATATGAAGCAGTCTGCTGCCCGGACCCTCGGCGTCGCCGCCCTCGGTGCCGCTTTCGCCGCTGCCGCCGCCGGTACTGCCTCGGCCTCCGCGCTGCCGCTGGAGACCGTGACCGGCGTGGTGCCCGTCGCCGGAGCGGTGGCCGACGCCACCTCGACGCTGCCGGTCCAGGACACCGCCGACCAGCTCCTCGGCACCAGCCAGACGAAGGTCCTGGGCGACGCCACCGCGCCGGTCCAGGGCCTCATCGGCGGCCTGCCGGCCGGCGGCGTGACCGCCAACGGCCTCACCGCCAACGGGGTGCCGCTCGGCCGCTGATCCGGCGGCAGCCGCAGCACGCCTGCGGGCGGGCCCCCGCCGGGGCCCGCCCGTCGTCATGTCCGCCGGACGGTCACCAGGCGGCCGACGACGACGGCCGCTCCTGGGGCAGCAGCAGCCAGAGCGCCAGATAGAGCAGGAACTGCGGTCCCGGCAGCAGGCACGAGACCAGGAAGACGACGCGCATGGTCGTCGCCGACGTGCCGAAGCGCCTCGCCAGCGCTGCGCACACTCCGCCGATCATGCGTCCGTCACGGGGGCGGGCAAGTGCGGCCATGGTGGGCTCCTTCGCGAACGTTGCGGGGAGCAGTCCGTCGTGCTCCCGATGCATCCATCGTCGCGCGACGAACAGGGGCAAAGCGTCGCTCTACGGGGCCATCCCGACCCTGGAAATCGTCGGGGTCGAACCCTGAGCCGCTTCGTGCCCGCCCCGCGCCACCACCGGGCGCTCCTGTCCGGCGCGCCGGCGCAGCCGGGCCCGGGCCGCCGGTACCACCATGACGTGCGCCAGCGCGACGCCCGCCGTGTTCAGGAACAGCGAGTCGACGTCCACGACCTGGCCGGGCACCCCGGTCTGCCCCAGCTCGATGGCCAGCGAGATCAGCGACCCCGCCGCCACCGTGCGGGCGAGCGACAGCCACGGGGACACGTACAGCCGGCCGTCAGCCATCGGGAGCAGCACCCCCAGCGGCGCCAGCAGCAGCAGCGCACCGCCGATCTGGCGGAACGCGGCGGCGGGGCCGAGCGACAGGTCGGCCTTGATGCCGGCGAGCGGTGAGAAGTTGGCGGCGGTCACCCACGGCACATCCAGCGGGCGCAGCGTGAGCCACCCGACGAGCAGCAGGTGCGCGAGGAGCAGCGACACCCCTGCCGCGCGGAAACGGATGACGGCCTGGCCGTCCGTACTGTGACGCACGAAGCCCTAGACGCGGTCGGCGACAGGATCGGTTCCGCCCCCACCGGGGAGACCTGCCTCACGAACCGGACCCGCCCCGGGACGCCCCGCGCGGACCCCCTAAGGGACGCCCACCGTGCTCGGCATCGCCTTCGGGCTCGCCTTCGTGTCCGCCGTGCACAGGTAGCCGCGCGCCGGGTAGTCGCCCGGCCCGCCCAGCGTCACCTGCTCGTCGGACGTCAGCGACGCGTGCTCGGCGAAGGTGCAGACGATCTGCGCCAGGGCCTCCGCCGGCAGGTCCTCCGGCTGTGTGCTGAGCCGCAGCACCTCTTCCGCGTCGTCCGTGCGCGGGCCCGAGACCCGCAGCCCCTCGGGGACGTTCGTGGAGAAGCCCGCCTGCCGCTCGTCCGCCGTGGGCCGCCTGCGCAGCTCGTCCAGCAGCCCGGTCGCGGTCGCGAGCCGGTCCCCCCGCGCCTCCTGGACCCGCACCGCGCGGTCCACCGTCACCAGCTGCGAGGCGCACACCAGGTACACCTGCACGGGGATGCCCCGCCCGGTTTGCGAGACGTCCGAGGCGGGCATCGCGCACGGCACCCGGGACGGGGCGGCACCGGCGTCCACCGGCACCGAGGTCGTACGGATGCCGCAGCCCGCCGCCAGTACGGCACAGAGTGCGGCACCTGCCAGGGCGGCGGCGGTTCGGTGTCCCCGGCGTTCGCTGCGCCTCACGTCGCGTCGTCCTCCTGGTGGTCCGGTATCGGTGCGTCGTGATCGTCGGCGCCGCTGTCCAGCGCCCCGGCGTCGCGCGGCAGGCGCAGCACGAAGACCGCCCCGTCCCCGTCGGGCGAGTTGTGGGCGGTGATGTCGCCGTTGTGGATGTGCGCGTTCTCCACGGCGATGGACAGCCCGAGCCCGCTGCCGTCCGAACGCGGCCGGGACGCGCTGGCCTTGTAGAAGCGGTCGAAGACGTGCGGCAACACGTCCTCGGGGATGCCGGGGCCGTGGTCGCGGACCTCGATGACCAGCTCCTCGCCCTCGATGCGCACCGACACCCGCACCGGCGAACCGCCGTGCTTGAGCGCGTTGCCGATCAGGTTGGCCAGGATCACGTCGAGCCGGCGCGGATCGAGGCGGACCATCATGCCGCGCTCGGCGTCCAGCTCCACCGCGTCCAGCCACGCACGGGCGTCGATGCAGGCGGTCACCTGGTCCGCCACGTCCACGGTGTCCAGGACCAGCCGGGCCGTGCCCGCGTCGAAGCGGGTGACCTCCATCAGGTTCTCCACCAGGTCGTTCAGCCGCCGGGTCTCGCTGACCACCAGGTTCACGGCGGGCGCGATCATCGGATCGAGGCTGTCCACCTCGTCCTCCAGGACCTCCGTGACCGCGGTGAGCGCCGTCAGCGGGGTGCGCAGCTCGTGCGACATGTCGGCGACGAAGCGGCGGCTGGCCTCCTCGCGCGCGCTCATGTCGGCGACCTTCTTCTCCAGCGAACTGGCCGTCCGGTTGAACGTGCGCGACAGGTCGGCCAGTTCATCGGTGCCGGACACTTCGAGCCGGGTGTCGAGCTTGCCCTCGCCGAGCTTGCGGGCCGCGTCCCCGAGCCGCTGCACCGGCCGGAGCACGGTCGTCGCGGCCGCCTGCGCCAGCAGCGCGGAGCCGACCAGGGCGAGCGCCGTGGCGATGCCCAGCGACCAGGCGAGCGAGGAGAGGTCCTCGCGCTCCTGGTCGAGCGACTTCAGCATGTAGCCGGTCGGCCCGCCGCCGATGATCTTCGTACCGGCGACGAGGTACGGCGTGCCGCCGATCGAGGTGCGCTGCCAGAACAGGTGGTACTCGTACTTGTTGCCCGCCTTGACCGGCTGCTTGCGGTTCACCTGCTCCTGGAGCGACGGCGGAACGTTGCTGCGGGTGAAGGTGTCCAGGTCGGAGTTGCCGACGATGGGCTTGCCCGGCTCGCGCTCGTCGATCAGCAGCACGCTGTAGCCGGGGCTGCTGTTCGCCATCTGCACGGCCGCCGCCTGCAGGTCCTCCTTGGTGGGACGCAGCGGCAGCGAGGCGGCGCGCGTCTGCATCTCCTGGCGGAAGTCCCCGAGCGCCGCGTCCTGCGTACGCGTCAGCACCGCCTCGCGGTTCAGCCAGTACGCGATGCCGGAGGCCGACACGGCGGCGGTCAGGGCGACCAGCGCGAAGACGATGACGAGCCGCAGCCGCAGGCTGGTCCAGCGGAGCCCGGCGCGCAGGCCCCGCCGCACAGCCGTGCTCACTGCGGCGAGTCCAGCCGGTACCCGACGCCCCGTACGGTACGGATCAGGGTCGGCGACGACGGCACGTCCTCCACCTTGGCGCGCAGGCGCTGGACACAGGCGTCCACCAGACGGGAGTCGCCCAGGTAGTCGTGCTCCCAGACCAGGCGCAGGAGTTGCTGCCGGGACAGGGCCTGGCCGGGCCGGCGGCTCAGTTCCAGCAGCAGGCGCAGCTCGGTCGGCGTGAGCTGGAGGTCCTCGCCGTTCTTGGTGACGGTCATCGCGGAACGGTCGATCACCACGTTCCCGAACGTCGCGGAGTCGGTCGACTCCCGCTCGCCGCGGCGCAGCACCGCGCGGATACGGGCGTCGAGCACCCGCCCCTGCACGGGCTTGACCACGTAGTCGTCGGCGCCGGACTCCAGGCCGACGACGACGTCGATGTCGTCGCTGCGCGCGGTCAGCAGGATGATCGGCAGCTGGTCGGTACGGCGGATGCGGCGGCACACCTCGAATCCGTCGATTCCGGGCAGCATCACGTCCAGCACGACCAGGTCGGGGCGCTGCTCGCGCAGCAGGTTGAGGCCGTCCTCTCCCGTCGCCGCGGTGGCCACACGGTGGCCCTGGCGTGACAGCGAGAGTTCGAGGGCCGTGCGGATGGCGTCGTCGTCCTCGATCAGCAACAGGAAAGGCACTTGGTCATTCTGACCCATGGGGCGCCCCGGTTCGACAGTCGGTCCCCCCTGATGTGCGCCCCATTCGTCCCTCATGCATCGGGAAGCCGGGATTGGTGCCCCCGCCGGGCGCTGTGACAGCCCTGTGACAGTCGGGGGACAGCGCCATGAAACTGCCCCGGCAAGCTCATTGGCACAGGGAACGACGGACTCCACCGATGGGGGGCGCGGGATGAACACGACTCACAGCATCAACGCGAGCGCAGTGGTCACGCGTCTGCACGACGTCGGCCGGAGCCCGGAGAAGTCCGGCGCCGCAGTGAACGGACGGGGGTGCGTTCGAGGCGCCGGGCGTCAGCACACGTCATTCATGACGGTGGTTGACGCGGGGGGAAGCGCGTACGGGGAGGGCTCGGGGGAGCGGAAGGCACCGGCCGTGTCCGAGGACGCCGAAGCGGCGTTCACGGCCTACGTCCGGGAGCGCCGCGCCTCCCTGTACGCCACCGCCTATCACCTGACCGGCGACCGCTTCGAGGCGGAGGACCTGCTCCAGAGCGCCCTCTTCTCGACGTACCGGGCCTGGGACCGCATCAGCGACAAGGCCGCGGTCGGCGGATATCTGCGCCGCACGATGACCAATCTGCACATCAGTGCCTGGCGCAGGCGCAAGCTGAACGAATACCCGACCGAGGAGCTGCCGGAGACGGTGGGCGACACGGACGCGATGCGCGGGACGGAGCTGCGCGCCGTGCTCTGGCAGGCGCTGGCGCGGCTGCCGGAACTGCAGCGCACGATGCTCGTCCTGCGGTACTACGAGGGCCGCACGGACCCGGAGATCGCGTCCATCCTCGACATCAGTGTCGGCACGGTGAAGTCGAGCATCTGGCGGTCGCTCCGCCGGCTGCGCGAGGACGAGGTCCTCAGCTTCGGCCGTGACCAGGAGGAGTCCTTCGGCGAGCTGGTGGTCTGAAGGCTGGGGGGAAACGGGGGCGTCGCCGTCTCGGGGGAGGCGGTGGCGTGATCACGGGGGACCGAACGGGGGGTCGGGGGAAACGGGGGAACACGGGGGAGAACGGGGTACGGGGGAAAGCTGCGGGGTCGGACGGGCCGGGGGGTCCTGTCCGACCCCGCGGCGCGTCGTGCGCTCAGGGCGCGGCCGGGGTGCGGCAGCGGCCCGCCGCGGCTGCGGCCAGGCGCCCCAACGCCTCCCGCTTCGCGCAGGGATGCGCTCCCAGCGCCGCGTGACGGGCCACGATGCGCCGCTCCATCCGCATCAGCCGCCACCCCCGCCGCAGCAGGAACGGCACCGACTTGCGGCCCTCGCGCAGATCGCGCAGCAGCCGGCGGCGGAACGTCGTCGAGGGGCGCCCGCGCAGACAGAGCGCGTCGGCCAGCAGCCCGCCCTCCTGACAGCGGTCGATGATGTCCGCCGCGAAGATGCCCTCCGCCACGAACAGCGGGGTGCGCCCGATGTGCAGGGTCTCGTGTCCGGTGCGGGAGCTGGTGGAGATGTCGTACACCGGCACGTCGGCGCTGCCGCCGTCGCAGAGCCGCCGGATCGCGGTGACGGCCGCGTCCGCGTCCCAGGAGTCCGGGGAGTCCCAGTCGATGTCCGTGCTGCCGGGGACGAGCGGCAGCGTGGGGTCGCCGGCCTCCTTGTAGAAGTCGTCGAGCCGCAGCACCGGAAGACCGGTCCGGGCCGCCAGGGACGACTTGCCGGAGCCGGAGGGGCCGGTCAGGAGGACGACGCGGGTCGGAAGCGCTTGGGAACTCACAGAACACGAGTTTGAGGCATTGACCCGCGCAGGGGACCACCGGAGGTCTCGTTGGTAGCGCGCATCACATCTCCACTACTCTGTGCGCTCGGACGATTACCCGGCCGATGGTTCGATCGGCCCGATCAGGTGGGAAATCCATGGCACGACACGCACTGTCCAAGTCCCGGCGCCGCACCCTGCTGCGGGCGGGTCTGACCGTCACCGCGGTGGGAGCCGCGCTCGGCGCGGGGGGTGCGGCGGCCCAGGCGGCCCCGCTGCCCGTCGTCCAGGAGACCGGCACCGACACCGTCCTCGGGGAGGCCACCGAGGCGGCCGGCGGCGCCGTCACGGGGGCCCTCGGCCACGCCGTGGGGAACAGCGTCGCCCCCGTGACCCATCTGCGGCTCGACCCGCTGGCCGGCACCGGCACGGACCCGCTGGACAACGCGGTGGGCACGCAGGTCGCCGACTTCAAGCCGCTCTCCACCACCCTGGTCACCGATCCGCTCACCAGCGGCGGCGCGCTCAAGGACCTGCCCCTGGTGGGCCCGGTCCTGGACGGCCTGCACGGCTGACGGCACGGCACACCGCCCCCGGCGCACGCCGAACGGCCCGTTCCCCGCGGAAACCTCCGGGAAACGGGCCGTACGCGCGTACGTCAGTACGAGGAGCCCGAGGCGCCCAGCGCGCCCGTGGGGTGCCACACGGTCTTCGTCTCCAGGAAGGCCGTCAGCCGGTGGGTGCCGGGATCGGCCGTCCAGTCCTCGCCGTCGCCGTCCACACGCTGTGGACGGGCGACGCGCTTGAGGTTGTCGGCCGCCGCGATCTCCAGCTCCTTCGCCAGGGCCGCGTCCGCGCCCGTGAGGTCGATGCCGTTCACGTCCTGGTGGGCGGCGAGCGGCGCCGCGATCTCCGCCGTCTTCCCCGACAGGATGTTGACCACACCCCCCGGGAGGTCCGAGGTGGCCAGCACCTCGCCCAGCGACAGGGCGGGCAGCGGGGACTTCGCGGAGGCCACCACGACCACCGTGTTGCCGGTGGCGATCACCGGGGCCACCACGGAGACCAGCCCCAGGAACGACGACTCCTGCGGAGCGAGGACCGTCACCACACCCGTCGGCTCGGGCGTCGACAGGTTGAAGAACGGACCCGCCACCGGGTTCGCCCCGCCCACCACCTGGGCGACCTTGTCCGTCCAGCCCGCGTACCAGACCCAGCGGTCCACCGCCGCGTCCACGACGGCAGCCGCCTTCGACTTCGACAGGCCCTCCGCCTCGGCCACCTCGCGCACGAACTGCTCGCGGCGGCCCTCCAGCATCTCCGCGATCCGGTAGAGGATCTGGCCGCGGTTGTACGCGGTCGCGCCGGACCAGCCGCCGAACGCCTTGCGGGCGGCCACGACCGCGTCCCGCGCGTCCTTGCGCGACGACTGGGGCGCGTTCGCCAGCCACTTGCCCTTCGAGTCCGTCACCTCGTACACCCGGCCGCTCTCGGAACGGGGGAACTTGCCCCCGACGTACAGCTTGTAGGTCTTGAAGACGCTCAGACGGTTATCGGACATCGAGGTACGCCTCCAGGCCGTGGCGACCGCCTTCGCGGCCGAAGCCCGACTCCTTGTAACCGCCGAACGGCGAGGTCGGGTCGAACTTGTTGAACGTGTTGGCCCAGACGACGCCCGCCCGGAGCTTGTTCGCCACCGCGAGGATGCGCGAGCCCTTCTCCGTCCAGATGCCGGCCGAGAGCCCGTACTGGCTGTTGTTCGCCTTGGCGACCGCCTCGTCCGGCGTACGGAACGACAGCACGGACAGCACCGGGCCGAAGATCTCGTCGCGGGCGATCGTATGCGCCTGGGTGACGTTGGTGAACAGCGTCGGGGCGAACCAGTACCCCGCCGAGGGCAGTTCGCACGGGGCCGTCCAGCGCTCCGCGCCCTCCGCCTCGCCGGTCTCGGTGAGCGCGGTGATCCGGGCCAGCTGCTCCGCGGAGTTGATCGCGCCGATGTCCGTGTTCTTGTCCAGCGGGTCGCCGAGGCGCAGCGTGGTCAGCCGGCGCTTGAGGGCGTCCAGCAGCTCGTCCTGGACCGACTCCTGGACCAGCAGCCGGGAGCCCGCGCAGCAGACCTGGCCCTGGTTGAAGAAGATGCCGGTGACGATGCCCTCGACGGCCTGGTCGAGAGGGGCGTCGTCGAAGACGATGTTGGCGCCCTTGCCGCCCAGCTCCAGCGTGACCCGCTTGTCCGTCCCCGCGACCTCACGGGCGATGGCCTTGCCGACGGCGGTCGAGCCGGTGAAGGCCACCTTGTTCACGTCGGGGTGCGCGACGAGCGCCTGGCCCGCCTCGCCGTACCCCGTCAGGATGTTCACGACACCCTTGGGCAGGCCCGCCTGGCGGCAGATGTCCGCGAAGAACAGCGCGGACAGGGGCGTCGTCTCGGCGGGCTTGAGGACCACCGTGTTGCCCGTGGCGAGCGCCGGGGCGATCTTCCACGCCAGCATCAGCAGCGGGAAGTTCCACGGGATGACCTGCCCGGCCACGCCCAGCGGGCGCGGGGCGGGGCCGAAGCCCGCGTGGTCCAGCTTGTCGGCCCAGCCCGCGTAGTAGAAGAAGTGCGCGGCGACCAGCGGGAGGTCCGCGTCGCGGGTCTCCCTGATCGGCTTGCCGTTGTCCAGCGTCTCCAGGACCGCCAGCTCGCGGCTGCGCTCCTGGATGATCCGGGCGATCCGGAACAGGTACTTGGCGCGCTCGGAGCCGGGCAGCGCCGACCACTTCTCGAACGCGCGGCGGGCCGCCTTCACGGCTCGGTCCACGTCCTCGGCGCCGGCCCGCGCGACCTCGGACAGCACCTCCTCGCTGCTCGGCGAGACCGTCTTGAAGACCTTGCCGTCCGCCGCGTCGGTGAACTCACCGTCGATGAACAGGCCGTACGAAGGGGCGATGTCGACGACGGAGCGGGACTCCGGCGCCGGTGCGTACTCGAATGCGGATGCCATGGGTATCAGTCCACCGTCACGTAATCGGGGCCGGAGTAACGGCCGGTGCTGAGCTTCTGGCGCTGCATCAGCAGGTCGTTCAGCAGGCTGGAGGCGCCGAAGCGGAACCAGTGGTTGTCCAGCCAGTCCTCGCCCGCCGTCTCGTTGACCAGCACGAGGAACTTGATCGCGTCCTTCGACGTGCGGATGCCGCCGGCCGGCTTCACACCGACCTGGACGCCGGTCTGCGCCCGGAAGTCGCGCACCGCCTCCAGCATCAGCAGGGTGTTCGCGGGCGTGGCGTTGGTCGCCACCTTGCCGGTCGAGGTCTTGATGAAGTCCGCGCCCGCCAGCATCCCGAGCCAGGAGGCCCGCCGGATGTTGTCGTACGTGGACAGCTCACCGGTCTCGAAGATCACCTTGAGCCGGGCGGAGCCGCACTCCGCCTTCACGGCGACGATCTCCTCGTACACCTTCAGGTAGCGGCCGGCCAGGAACGCGCCCCGGTCGATCACCATGTCGATCTCGTCGGCACCGGCCGCCACGGCGTCCCGGACGTCCGCGAGCTTCACGTCGAGCGCGGCGCGCCCGGCGGGGAAGGCCGTCGCCACGGACGCCACCTTGACGCCGGAGCCGGCCAGGGCGGCGGCCGCGGTGGCCGCCATGTCGGGGTACACGCAGACCGCGGCGGTGCGCGGCGTCGTGCGGTCGGTGGGATCGGGGTTGACGGCCTTGGCGGCGAGCGCCCGGACCTTGCCGGGGGTGTCCGCGCCTTCCAGCGTCGTCAGGTCGATCATCGAGATGGCCAGGTCGATGGCGTACGCCTTGGCCGTCGTCTTGATCGACCTGGTTCCGAGGGAGGCGGCGCGCGCTTCGAGGCCGACCGCGTCGACGCCGGGCAGCCCGTGCAGGAAGCGGCGCAGCGCACTGTCGGACGCCGTCGCGTCGGCGAATGCGGGGAGGGTGGTGGGCATGGTCACCAGAGGAGCATATCTACGCGCGTAGCGACCTGTACAGGGGCCCAGGTCACCGCCACTCCCGCACCGCACCGCCGCGCCCCCGCGACGCGTCAGGCACAATCGGGCTCATGACGAGCCCCACGCCCCCCGACGAGCCCACCTACGCCGACCGGACCTTCCGGTCGCCCGCCGGGCTGGCCGGAGGAGTCCTGCTCCTCGCGCTCATCGGCTGGATCGGCATCGACGCCGCCTTCCGGGGCGAGGGACGGGTGCCGTGGCTGGCCCTCGCCGGGCTGCTGACCGCGGTGCCGCTGATCGTCGCCTTCACGCTGCGCCCGGTGGTGGCCGCCAACGACCGGCGCATCCGCATCCGCAACCCGTTCCGCACGATCACGCTGCCCTGGACCGACGTCGCCGACGTCCGCGCCGGGTATTCGAGCGAGCTGTTCACCCGGGACGGCGTGAAGTACCAGCTGTGGGCCGTGCCCGTGTCGCTGCGGCAGCGCAAGAAGGCCGCCCGCCAGCAGTCCCGCCAGGCGGTGGACGATCCCTACCGCCGCACGTCCGTCACCACCGACGTACGGAACAGCAAGGCACGCACCGCCCCCGCCGACCAGGCCGTGGCCGATCTGCGGGAGCTGGCCGAGCGCGCGGGCGACAAGCCGCTGGACGACGCCCCCACCGCGTCGGTGCGCTGGGCGTACGAGGTCATCGTGCCGTGCGTGGTGGGCGCGGTGCTGCTCGTGGTCCTCGGCTCGCTCGGCTGATCCGGGGGCGGGCCCCGCTGCCCGCCCCCGTCCGCCCCGTCGCCGCCGTCAGATGCCGGCGGCGGCCGCCAGGTCGCGCCTGATGCCGCTCAGCAGCTCCGCGGCCCTGGCGCGGGCCGCCGGCAGCTCGCCGGGCGCGCCGACCGGCACCACGACCTCCAGGTAGCACTTCAGCTTCGGCTCCGTGCCGCTCGGCCGGACGATCACCCGGGCACCATCGAGCCCGTAGCGCAGCCCGTCGGTCGGCGGCAGCCGGTCCGTGCCGCGCGAGAGGTCCTCCGCCGAGGTCACCGGCAGCCCGGCCAGCGCGGCCGGCGGACGCTCCCGCAGCCGGCGCATGGCGTCCGCGATGACCGACAGGTCCTGCACCCGCACCGACAGCTGGTCCGTCGCGTGCAGCCCGTGTTCCAGCGCGAGGTCGTCCAGCAGGTCGAGGAGCGTACGGCCGTCCTCCTTGAGCACGGAGGCCAGCTCCGCGACGAGCAGCGCGGCCGTGATGCCGTCCTTGTCGCGGACGCCCTCCGGATCCACGCAGTAGCCGAGCGCCTCCTCGTACCCGTACCGCAGCCCCTCCACACGGGCGATCCACTTGAAGCCCGTCAGGGTCTCCTCGTACCCCAGGCCCGCCTTCTCGGCGATCCGGCCCAGCAGCGAGGACGAGACGATCGACTCCGCGAACACGCCGGTGGCGCCCCGGCGCACCAGATGGGCGGCGAGCAGCGCGCCGACCTCGTCGCCCCGCAGCATCCGCCAGCCGCCGTCCACCGACGCGTCCGGGACGGCGACGGCGCAGCGGTCCGCGTCGGGGTCGTTCGCGATGACGAGGTCCGGTGCGGCGCGGCGCGCGGTGGCGAACGCGAGGTCCATCGCGCCGGGCTCCTCCGGATTGGGGAAGGCCACGGTGGGGAAGGCGGGGTCCGGCTCGGCCTGCTCCGCGACGAGCACCGGGGCGGGGAAGCCGGCCCGGTCGAACGCGGCGGTGAGCACGGAGGCGCCGACGCCGTGCATCGCGGTGTACACCACGCGGGCGGTACGCGGGGACGCGGCGTCGAGCACGGCGTCCGTGCGCGCCAGGTAGGCGTCCAGCACCTCCTCGCCCAGGGTCTCCCAGCCGGTGTCCGGGCGCGGGACGCCGTCCAGCGGGCCGACGGCCGCGATGGCGGCGGCGATCTCGCCGTCCGCCGGGGGCACGATCTGCGAGCCGTCGCCGAGGTAGACCTTGTAGCCGTTGTCGCGGGGCGGGTTGTGGCTGGCGGTCACCTCGACGCCGGCGACGGCCCCCAGATGCCGTATGGCGTACGCGAGGACCGGGGTCGGCAGCGGGCGGGGGAGCACCGCCGCGCGCAGGCCCGCGCCGGTCATCACGGCCGCCGTGTCGCGGGCGAAGTCGGCGGACTTGTAGCGGGCGTCGTAGCCGATGACGACGAGGCCGTCCCGGTGCCCCCGGTCCTTCAGGTACGCGGCGAGGCCGGCGGCGGCGCGGATGACCACCGAGCGGTTCATGCGCAGGGGGCCGGCGCCGAGTTCGCCCCGGAGCCCGGCGGTGCCGAACTGGAGGGTGCCGGCGAAGCGGGCGGCCAGCTCGTCGGTGTCCCCGGCGTCGATGAGCTTCGCGAGCTCGTCGCGGGTGTCGGGGTCGGGGTCCTCGGCGAGCCAGGTGCGGGCGCGGGCGAGGAGGTCCGGGGGCGTGGTCACGGTGTTCGCCTTTCGGGGTGGGGGCGCGGTGCGGGGTTCGGC
>NZ_JAKRGC010000269.1 GCF_022347745.1 Streptomyces sp. OfavH-34-F | reverse complement strand
CCCCCCTCGGCCGGGGTGCGGGCGCCGGCCAGGAACGCGTCCGCCTCGGCGACCTCGATGCCGAGCGCGGCGGCCTCCCGCAGCCGGTCCGGGCGCAGGTCGAGGAGGGTGACCCGGTTGCCGAGGGCGGCGGCGGTCTGGGCGACGAGCTGGCCGACGATGCCGGCCCCGACCACGGCCACCTCGTCGCCGGGGGCGAGCCCGGCGCGGTCCACGGCGTGGACGGCGGTGGCGGCCAGGTTGGCCACGACGGCGTCGGCGAGGTCGATCCCGTCCGGGACCTTCCGGCACAGCCGGTACCCGGCGGTGATCAGCCCGGCGTGCACGGCCTCGCCCCAGCCCATCGCGATGACCCGGTCGCCGGGGGCGAAGCCGGTCACGCCGGGGCCGGCGGCGTCGACGATCCCGGCGGAGCAGTAGCCGAGCGGGAAGGGTTCGCCGGTACGCGCGGAGCGGTCCAGGTAGTGCAGTTCGGTGCCGGGGCTGACCAGGCTCCAGGCGGCGCGGACGCGCAGCTCGCCGGGGCCGGGCGCGGGGCAGTCGGCCTCCTCCAGCACGGGGAGCGGGGCGCCCCGGGCGACGAGGCGGCGGGTGCGCAGCGCGCGGGCGGCGGGCGGGGCGGTCATCGCTGCTCCCCGGTGGTTCCGGGGGCGGCGATCCAGCGCTCGTCGGGGATGATCTCCAGCTCCTCGCGGTGGCCGGGGATGGGGCCCATCGGGGTGGGCCTGCCCGATCTCTCGTAGGAGGCGCGCCGGTTGCGCTTGCGCTCCAGTCCGAGGTTGAGCCCGGCGAGGTCGACCGGGCGGTGGGTGAGCAGACCGTGGGCCACTCCGGCGGCCAGGGCCCGGGCGCCGGCCCCGGTGCGGACGAACGCCCGTCCGTGCTTGGGCTGTTCGCCGCCGCCGACGCTGGCGGCGAAGATGTTCGGGTCGCCGTCGCTCACGCTGACGTCGGCCAGTCCGGACATCCAGTCGCCGCAGGACAGGCAGCGGTACGTCTTGTTGCCCGCGAAGTCCCGGACGGCCTGCCAGAAGGCGACCCGGTGCTCGGACCCGTCGTCGGTGCGAATGCCGATCTCGCCCGGGTACTCGCCCTCCCGGTAGCGCAGCCGGACGACCGACTCCAGGGGTACGTCGGCCCGGTCGCGGATCACGGCGGCGGTTCCCTCGGGCCGGGTGCTGGAGGAGCAGGCGGGCTCGACGGCCAGCACCACGTGGTCGCGGGCCCAGCGGCCGGCCGGGGTGTCCATCGCCTGGAGCTTGCGCAGGGCCTGGATGTGGCAGGCGACGCCGGTCATGGCGACCCTGGCGTCCGGTTCCTGTTCCATGACCGGCCGCAGCGCGCCCAGGTAGGGCGCCAGCTGGTAGGTGGACTGGGCGGTCTCGGTCAGCTCGGCCGGGTTCCGGATCAGGGCGGGGGCGGCCCGCCACGGCTCGTCCGGGTCGCGGCCCATGGAGAGCGTGACGTCCACGCCGAGCGCCACCATCGCGGTCTGCAGGAGGGCGGTGAGGGTGCCGCCGCTGGCGGACGCCTCGAAGACCGCGGGGTCGAGCGAGTGTCCCGCGACGACCTCGGAGAAGATGCCCGTCCAGCGCTCCTCGGGGGTGCGGGTGCGGCCGAACAGCCTCTCCTCGGCGGCGGGGGTGGCGGGGTCGGCACCGGGGCAGACGTCGAGGCAGTCGGCGCAGTCGCCGCAGTCCGTGTCGGTCCAGGACGCGGCGGTGAGCACCGGGGCGAGCCCGTCGAAGCCGATGACCGCGGCCGGGCAGGCGAGTTGGCAGGCCCCGCAGACGGTACAGAGGTCGAGGTCGAGTACGTCCTTCTGCAGTTGCTGGAACGTCACAGGGATTCCTCGCTCCAGGAGTCGGCCGCGGTGACCGCGGCTGCCAGGCCGTTCATCAGGTGGCGGTACGCCTCGTCGTCGAGCAGCGCGGGCGGGACGATCTTGACGGTGGCGTCCTCGGGGCCGCCGCCGAACAGCAGCAGCCGCCCGTCCAGGGCCGCCCGCAGGACGGCGCGGGCGCGCGCCGGGTCGGGCAGGCCGTCGCGTACGCAGTCGAAGGCGGCGAGCGCGCCGGCGGTGCGGACGGCGGAGATCCAGGGGTGGGTGTCGGCCAGGCCGGCCAGGTCGGTCCCGAGCCGGGCGCCGAGGGCGCGCGAGCGGGCCGGCAGGTCGAGTGCGACCACGGTGTCGAGCACGGCGGCAGCGGCGGCGCAGGAGACGGGGTGGCCCGAGAAGGTGGAGGTCTGCACTCCGGCGGGCAGCGCGTCGACGACGTGCCGCTCGCCCACGACCGCGGCCACCGGGAAGCCGTTGCCCAGGGTCTTGCCGAGCAGGGTGAGGTCGGGCCGCTCGGTCATGGTCTCGGCGGTGAACATCCGGCCGGCCCGGCCCAGGCCGGTGTAGATCTCGTCCAGGACGAGCAGCGCGCCGCGCCGGTGCGCCTGCCGGGCGATCTCGTCGAGCAGGGCCGGTGCCACGGCGAGCACGCCTTCGGTGACCTGGACCGGTTCCAGGACGACGGCGGCCGTCCCGCCCAGCAGGTCGGCCTCGTCGAGCGCGGCGGACAGGGCCGCCGCGAAGTCCCGGGCGTCGTCGGGGCCGGGCCGGCGCGGGTCGGGCAGGTCGGCGCGCACCACGGAGCCGGTCGCCGGTCCGCTGTACGCCTTGAACGAGGCCCGCCAGGTCAGGGCGAGCGCCCCGGCGGTCTTGCCGTGGTAGCCGTGCCGGAAGGCGACCACCGCCCGGTGCCCGGTGACCGCGCGGGCGATCTTCAGGGCGGACTCGACGGCCTCGGCGCCGGTCGTGGTGGGCAGCACGGCCGGGTCGTCGTAGGGGCTGATCCGGCCGAGGGCGCGGACCATCCGGGTGCGGGCGTCGGAGCCGAGCTTGCAGCCGGTGTGGGTGAGCCGGCCGAGCTGCCGGGCGGCGGCCGCGGTGACCGCCGGGTGCTGGTGGCCGAGGGTCGCCGCGCCGCTGCCCGACGTGCCGTCGAACCAGGCGGTGCCGTCCTCGGTGTAGAGCCAGGGGCCGCTGCCCGTGGCGAACTCGGGTCCGAGCACGGTGCCGGTGGAACGTGCCTCGGGGGCGGGGGCCTTCACGTCCGTCATCGGTTGCTGTCCTCGCAGATCCTGGCGCCGACGGCACGCTGCACATCGGCGAAGTCGGGAAACGACGTGCGGTGGCAGGCGCCGCCGGAGACGGTGGTGCGGCCGGGCAGGCCGGTCGCGAGGGTCGCGGCGGCCATGGCGATCCGGTGGTCCTCGAAGCCGGGGACAAGTCCGGCGCCGAGCGCCGAGCCGCCCCGGACGGTGAGGCCGTCACCCGCCACGTCCACGGTGGCGCCGAAGGACTCGGCCATCCGGGCCGTGGTGGCCAGCCGGTCGGTCTCCTTGAAGCGCAGTTCCTCGGCGCAGCCGATCCACGAGTCGCCGGGCAGGGTGGCGGCGACCGCGGCCAGCAGCGGGACCTCGTCGATCAGGGCGTGCAGCAGGGCCGGGCTGTCGACCCGTACGGAGGTGACCCCGGCCAGTCCGCCGCGCGCGACGACGGTGCCGACCGGCTCCCCGCCCGCGGTGATGCCCCGGTCCTCGTAGGAGATACCGGCCCCGGCGGCCCGCAGCACGTCGAAGAAGCCGAGCCGGGTCGGGTTGAGGCAGACCCTCGGCACCCGGAGCACGCCGCCGTCGCCCCAGAGCAGATGGGCGGCGACGGGGTAGGCGGCGAGCGACGGGTCGGCGGGGACGTCGATGACCTCGGGCACGGTGTATCCCCGTCCGGCGCAGACGACTTCGCGCTCCGTCGAGGTGAGCCCCGCGCCGAACGCGGCGAGCATCCGCTCGGTGTGGTCCCGGGATCGGACGGGGTGCCGGACCGTCACGGGCAGGCCGGCCGCCACGGCGGCGAGCACCACGGCGGAGCGGGCCTGCGCGCTGCCGACGCGCAGGTCGACGGTGCCGGGGCGGCGGACCGGTCCGGAGACCAGCACCGGCAGCCGGCCGGGTTCGCCCAGGTACGTGAGGTCCGCGCCGAGTTCGGCCAGCGGGTCCACCAGCCAGTCCATCGGCCGGTGCCGCAGCACCTCGTCGCCGTCGACCACGGCCCGCGTACCGGTTCCCGCGAGGACGCCGACCAGCAGCCGGGCGGCGGCGCTCGACCCCTCGGTCTGCACGTACGGGACGTCCCGCGGCCAGTCCTCGACATCCGGGTGGGGCCGTACCGGCTGCGGCCGGGGCGTCGCGGGCCGCCGTACCACCAGCGCGTCGCCCTCGGTGTCCACGCCGTATCCGAGGGCGCGCATCGCGGGGAGCAGCGCGCGGACCGCGCCGCCCCGGTTGGCGCCCCGCACGGTGAGGGTGGCGGGGGCGCCGGGCAGCAGGGCCGCGAGCAGGGCCCGGTGGCTCACCGACTTGTCGCCCGGCACGGTCACCTCGTGTGCCGCGCCGGGGCGCGTGGTCCTGCCGCCGTCCACCACGAGGTCCGCCGACTCGGTCATCGGCATGGCGAAGCTCTGGACTTCTGGCACTGGAAACTCCTCATTCCGACGCGGGAGGCCGGTGGAGCCGGGCGGGGGTGCGCCGCTGTCGCTCCAGGGGGTGTGGCGGGTCGGGAGCCCGCCCCCGGCGCACCGGGCCCGGCTCAAGCTGTCACGGCCGGGGGTACGGCTCACAGGGGTTCGCGCTGGCCACCCCGTGACTTGGCCCCATCCGGCCAACCGATACCGGGGGAGGCGGAGCGCTCATTAGCATGGCGACGGGGCAGAGCGACACCGATCGCGGGGGGACACGGCCGTATGGACGCACAGGGCACGGCGCAGGGGAAGGCGCAGCAGCTGTTCCGCTACATGCTCGACGACCCCGACTGGACGCCGGAGGGCGCGCGGCGCAGCCTCGGGTTCTCCCAGATCGACCTGGAGCTGGCCCAGCACCTGCTGCTGGAGGCCGGGCTGCTGCGGACGACGCAGGGGAAGTCGGCGCGGCCCACGACGGTCGAACCGGCGGTCGCCGTCGCCCGGCTGCTCGCGATGGAGGAGGAGGACGCCAGGGGCTGGATGGCGTCGGTGCACCAGAGGCGCACCACGCTCACCGCGCTCGGCTCCCAGATGATGCGGTTGCAGGCGCAGGCCGACACCGACACGCAGGTGAAGCTGCTGACGGGTCAGGAGGCCATCGCCACCGCCCTGAACGGGGTCTCGGTGACCGCGCAGCAGGAGATCCTGAGCATGCACCCGGGCACGCCGCTGCCGCGTACGGTCCTGGAGGGCAGCATGGACCGCAACCGGGCGGCGCTCGAACGGGGCGTCATCATGCGCGCGCTGCACCTGGAGGCGATGAACAAGGTGCCGCGCGCCCGGGCGCACCTGGAGGCGCTGGAGGACTCCGGCTGCCATGTCCGGCTGACCCCGGCGCTGCCCTTCCGGCTGATCCTCGTCGACGGGGTGCTCGCCTACGTCTCCGCGCCGGCCGCCGGTGAGCAGATGTCCGCGCTGGAGATCCGGGGGCAGGAGATCTGCTGGCTGCTGCGCCAGGTCTTCGAGCACTGCTGGCTGAACGGGCGGGCCGTGCCCCGGGGGGAGAGCGCCGTCCAGGAGGTAAACCTGTCGGACCGGGAGAGGGCCGTGCTGCGCATGCTGGCGGCCGGGTACACCGACGAGTCGGTGGCCCGCGCGCTGGGCATCTCCACCCGCACGCTGCGCCGGATGACGACCGTGATCCTGGAGAAGATCGGGGCCCGGAGCCGGTTCGAGGCGGGGGTGCGGGCGGCGACGCTGGCGCTCATCGAGACGACCCCCGGCGGCCCCGCGGACCTGTGAGCGGACACCGGTCACCGCTGCGGTTGTCCGGTCGCGGCACTGGCCTCTCCCGGCCAGCGGCCCGGGTATGGACACCGGCGCGGGCGCTCCCTTGGATGGGCGCTGTTGTCCCCCGGACAGTGGCTCGCCCCGTCGAAGGCAGGAACACCAGATGGCTCCCGACCGTGCCCCGGCACCGGACCGCCTCCGCTCCCCCGCCGCCGAACTGACCGACGGTGTCGTGTGGCTGCGGCCCCCGAGGGCGGCGGACGCGCCGGCCGTGGCCCGCGCCGGCGACGACCCGGAAGTGGCGCGCTGGACCCCGTTCCCCTCCCCGTTCACGACCGAGGACGCCCGCGACTGGCTGGCCGCCCAGCAGGAGGCCGGCACCGTGGACCTGATCGTCACCGACCGCGCGGACGGCACCCGGGTGCTCGGCTGGGTCGGTCTGCACGACCTCGACCTGTCCCAGCGGCGGGCCGAACTCGGCATCTGGCTTGCGGCCGGGGCGCGCGGCCGGGGCATCGGCCGCCGGGCCATGGCGCTGCTGACCGCGTGGGGCTTCGACGAACTGGGCCTGGTGCGGATCGCGGCCCTGTGCCTCAGCGGCAACGCCCGGGGCCGCCGGGCGATGGAAGCGGCCGGCTTCGTCCCGGAGGGGGTGCTGCGCGCCTACGAGGACGTGAAGGGCGTCCGGTACGACACCGCGATCCTCGGCATGGTCCGCTCCGATCCGCGCGGCTGACCTCAGAGGGAGCGGACGAAGGAGACCCGGTCGAGGCCGGGTCCGTCGTAGTCCGGCTGGACGGGCCGCCCATCGACGTTTCGCGGACCCGCTTCGGCGGTGAATCCCATCCGGGTGTGAAAGGCGTACGACCCCGTGTTCGCGGAGGAGGTGATCGCCCGCACCACACTGCGGCCGTTGGCCCTGCTGTAGGCGAAGAAGTGCTGGTAGAGGAATGCGCCGAGGCCACTGCGCTGCTCCTCCGGAGCGACCCCGACAAAATGAATGTAACTCTCGTCCATTCGCGTCTGGGACAGGAAGCCGATGAGGAATCCGACCATTTCCCCGTCCCGTTCCACGAGGGAACTCCCCGTGGTGAAATGCTGGAAGTAAAGGCGCGGCAGCAGCAGCGCACGCTGCACACTTCCGGTGCTGCCCTCGAACTCGCCCCACCACCGGTCGAGCACCCGCAACACCCGTGCGTGGTCGTCGGGTTCAGGGTGCCGCACCCGCATTCCATTGAATTCGACGATCGACATGGCGGGATGCTAGCACGGGCCACCCCAGGGGGCGGGTCCGTCGAAATGGACCGCTATTCCGGCTGAGGACGTGACCGCATACGGACACGCTCCGAACCTGTACAGCCCACCTTCGGAGCAGCAGCATTCAATCGTTCCCCGACGGTTTATGGAGAAGAAATATGCCGGGCTCACCCCGCTCCGCGGCAGCGGCTGTCCGCGACGCGCTGCACGCCGCCGGAATCGTCCTGAGCCTGGAGGACGGGGCTCTGCGCTACTCCGCTCCGCCCGGCGCGCTCACCGAGGAACTCCGCAGAGCGGTGCGCGCCTGCCGCGACGACCTGATCGAGCTGCTGCGCGCGTCCCCGGACCACGACGCCCCCGGCTCCCCCGCCTCCCCCGGCGACGACTCCTGGCACTTCGCCGCCGACCCCGCGTCGGCCGGCGACGCCTTCCCCCTGACCGCCCTGCAACAGGCCTATCTCATCGGCGAACAGGACTTCTACGACCACCCGGCGCCCGCCGTGTTCGTCCACGAGTACTCCTTCGCCGCCGGGACGTTCCCGGACGCGGACACCCTGCACACGGCCCTCACCCTGCTGCGCCGGGCCCACGGGGCGCTACGCCTCGCGGTGTCCGGGGACGGCACCCAGCGCGTCCTGCCGGTCCCGGCCGCCGGCGAGGAGCCCCCGCTGGTCGACCGCCACGACCTGACCGGCCTGTCCGGCGAGGCGGCGCGGGCCGAACTCCTCGCGCTGCGCGAGCGTTTGGCCGCCGACCTGCCTCCGTACGCCGAGGGGCGTCCGTTCCTGCTCCGGCACGTGCTGCTGCCCGACGGCACCGCCCGCATCCAGATCGCGCTGCGGCTGATCGCCTTCGACGGGGTCACCACCCAGCTGTTCTTCACCGAGCTGGCCCGGTGCTGCGTCGAGCCCGCCTACCTCCCCGAGACGCTGAGCCTGTCCTTCCGCGACTACGTACGGGGCCTGGAGGAGCGCCGCGCCTCCGGTGCGCACCACAGCGCCCTGCGCTACTGGGAGCGCAGAGCCGACCGGCTCCCGCCCGCCCCGGCCCTGCCGGCCCGGCCCGTCGCCGCCGAACCCGCCGCCGACCCCTGTCCGGGCGCACCGCTGCGCCGCCTGTCCACCCGTCTGGACGCCGCGTCCTGGGGCCGCTTCCGGGCGCACGCGGCCGCCGCCGGACTGCCGGTGGGCAGCGCCCTGTTCGCCCTGTTCGTCGAGGCCCTGCACCGCTGGTCGGACGGCGCCGCCGGGGCCGTCACCGTGCTGGCCGCGCACCGTCCGGGCAGCCACCCGGAGCTGCCGCGCGTCTGGGGCAACGCCAGCACCACCGTGCTCGTCGGCTACGGCCCCGACGAGGCCGGCCTCTCCTTCGCCGACCGGTGCCGCCGGCTCCAGGGCGGCCTGTACGCCGACCTGTCCGCGCTGGAGGTCCCCGGCGTCGAGGTCAGCCGCACCCTGCAGAGCCGCCGCGCGGAGACCGGCAGCCCGGCTCCCGTGGTCTTCACCAGCGGACTCGACCTGGTCGACGGCGCCCCCGGCGGCTTCCTGCTGCCGCTGCCCGGCGCCGAGCTGGCGCACAGCTCCATCAGCACGCCGCAGATCCTCCTCGACCACCAGGTGTACGAAGAGGGCGGGGAGCTGGTCTGCAACCTCGACCACTCCGAGAACGCCTATCCCCCGTGCCTGATCGAGGAGTTGGCGGCCTACCACCGCGCACGGCTGCGGGACCTGGCCGACAGCCGCGCGGCCTGGGACGACGCGGGCCCGGTCCCGCTGCCGGCCGGGCAGCTGGCCGACCGCGTCCGGGCCAACGCCACGGCGACGCCACTGCCCACCGGCGAGCTGCACTCCTCCGCCCTGCGCTCGTGCCGCACC
>NZ_JAKRGC010000268.1 GCF_022347745.1 Streptomyces sp. OfavH-34-F | reverse complement strand
CCGCGTACGTGGCCGCGTTCGCGGGCTCCCACCCGCTGGCCAGGAGGATCGGCGCCTGGCCCGCCGTGTTCTCTGTGGCCGGCACGGTCGCGGCCGCCTCCTGGGCGGTCACCCGCCGCTCGGCCTGACCGGGACCGGGCGCCCACGCCCCCGGGTGCGCCGCGTGCACGGCGGCGCACCCCGCGTCAGCGCGTCCCGGCTACCACAGCGCCTGCGACACCGAGTAGATCGCCAGGCCCGCCAGCGCGCCGACCACCGTGCCGTTGATGCGGATGAACTGGAGGTCGCGGCCGATGTGGGCCTCGATCTTGCGGGAGGTCTGGTCGGCGTCCCAGCCGGCCACCGTGTCGCTGATCAGTGAGGTGATCTCCGCCCGGTACGTCGTCACGACGTACACCGCGGCGTCCTCCAGCCAGCCCTCCAGCTTCGCCCGCAGCCGGTCGTCCGACGCCAGCCGGGCGCCCAGCGACATCAGCGAGGCACGGGCGCGCAGCCGCAGCTCGCTGCGCTCGTCCTCGGCCGCCGCGATCACCATCGCCCGCACCGACGCCCAAGCGGACGCGATGACGTCCTGGACCTCGCCGCGCCCCAGGATCTCCGACTTCAGCCGCTCCACCCGCTCCCGGGTCTCCGAGTCGGTGCGCAGATCGGCCGCGAAGTCCGCCAGGAACGTGTCGATGGAGTGGCGCGCCGGATGGCCCGGCATGTCCCGCATCTCGGTGACGAAGCGCAGCAGCTCCTTGTAGACCCGCTCCCCGACCCGCTTGTCCACGAACCGGGGCGTCCAGCCCGGCGCCCCGCCCTGCACCGCGTCCATCACCGAGTCGCCGTGCAGCACGAGCCAGTCGTGGGCGCGGGCGCAGACCAGGTCCACGAGCTTGCGGTGGCCGCCGTCGGCGACGATCTTCTCCAGCATCCGGCCCAGCCCCGGGCCGATCTCCACGGTGTTCGCCCGGCGGGTGATCGCCTCGCCGACCACGGCCTGCACGTCCGCGTCGCGCAGCACGGTCAGCGCCCCGCGCAGCGCGGTCGCCAGCTCCGCCGTCACCCGGTCCGCGTGGGCCGGGTCGGCGAGCCAGCCGCCGACCCGGCGGCCGATGCCCAGGGAGTGAATCCGGTCACGTACGACGTCCCCGGAGAGAAAGTTCTCGCCCACGAAGGAACCGAGGGACGCCCCGAGCTGGTCCTTCTTGGTGGGAATGATGGCGGTGTGCGGAATCGGCAGACCGAGCGGACGCTTGAAGAGGGCCGTGACGGCGAACCAGTCGGCGAGCGCACCCACCATGCCCGCCTCGGCGGCCGCCGCGACGAAGCCCGGCCAGCCGCTCACCCCCTCGTTCTTCGCCCAGGTGGCGAGGACGTACACGAGCGCGACCAGCAGAAGGAGGCCGGTTGCCGTGGTCTTCATCCGTCGTACGCCACGCCGCTTCTCCTCGTCCGCCGCGGTGTACGCGAACGAGGCGAGGCCCGCGGTGCGCTCCCGCGCGCCCGCGTCCTGCGGCTTCCCGCCGGGCCCGGGAGGCAGCTCGCCCCGCGCGGCCCGCCCGGTCCCATCGATCCGTTCCATCCGCTCCACCCGTCCGAGTCCGCGCGGCGCCCCGCCTCCGCCACGCATTGTGCCTACCTGACCTACTCCCCAGCCGCACCCCGAGTTCCCCGCGCGCTGCCGCATCATGGGAACGGGCCACCGGCCCACCTCCCCCCTTTCCCGCAAGGAGACACACCGTCCATGCCCAGGCGCCAGGGCCTCACCCTGCTCATAGCCCTGCTGGCGGGCACCGCCGCGCTCGCCGCGGCCGTGGCGTTCGCCGGTTCCCTGCTGTTCACCGGGGAACGGGCCACCGCCGCCGCCTCCACCGCGCCGCAGGGCGCGGCCAAGGCCCCGGCCGCCCCGGCGCACTCCGCCGGGCACTGGCTCGCCACCTGGGCGGCGGCCCCCGTCACGGGCGTGGCCGACCCGGCGCAGGCGCGGGACCAGAGCCGGCGGATCATCCGCAACGTCGTGCACACCAGCGTCGGCGGCTCCGAGGCCCGCGTCACCCTGTCCAACCTGTTCGGCACCCGGCCCCTGCTCGTCGACCACGTCACCGTGAACACCCGCCCGGTGACCTTCGGCGGGACCGCGTCCGTCACGATCGCGGCCGGCGGGCAGACCGTCAGCGACGCCGTGGCCGTCCCGGTCGAGGCCGACGCGGACCTCGTCGTCGCCCTGCGCACCCCGACCGCCGACGGGCCGGTCACCGCGCACCCCAACAGCCACCAGACCTCGTACACCGAGGACGAGCGGGGCACCTGGAGCACCACGCAGTGGCGCTACCTCACCGCCGTCGACGTGCGGGGCGGTGCCACGGCCGCCACCGCGACCGTCGTCGCGTTCGGCGACTCGCTCACCGCCGGAACCGGCTCCACCACCGACGCCAACACCCGCTGGCCCGACGTGCTCGCCGACCGGCTCCACGGCCGGTACGCCGTCGTCAACCAGGGCATCGGCGGCAACCGGCTGCTGCTCGACGACACCGGGCCGCGCGCGCTCGACCGCTTCGACCGCGACGTCCTCGGCGTCTCCGGCGTGAAGACGGTCGTCATCGCGCTCGGCATCAACGACGTGCAGGCCCTCCCCAGGGAGACCGACCCCGCGCGGATCACCGCCGCCCTGCGCGGCCTCACCGACCGGGCCCACACACGCGGGCTGCGGGTCCTGGGCGCGACCCTCATGCCGTACGAGGGCTGGCGCAACTGGACGGCGGACGGGGAGCGGGTCCGCCAGGCCGTCAACACGGAGATCCGGGCGGGCGGCGTCTTCGACGAGGTCCTCGACTTCGACGCGTCCCTGCGCGACCCGGCCGCCCCGGGCCGGCTGCGCGCCGAGTACGACGCCGGCGACCACCTGCACCTGAACGACGCGGGCTACGCGCGCCTGGCCGCCCTCCCGGACCTGGGCATACTGCTCGCCACCCGGCCGACGGCGGACGCGCTCTGAGCGGAGCGGCGGCCAGGGGGTGTCCGGCGCATCCTCGCGACACCGCGGGGATGTGCCGGACACCCCCTACCGGCCGTCGCCCTTCTCCAGGCGGCCCCGGGCGCGCTCGGCCTCCCGCAGCCGTCGCTTCTCCGCCTTGCTGCGCTTGTGCTCGACCCCGACGCCGCCCATCAGCGCGAAGCCGGTGATACGGACCCTGGGCGCGTCGGGGGAGGGTACCGACTCGTCCCTGGCGTCCTCGCCGAATCCGCCCATGATGCCGACGCCCCGCACGTCCACGTTCAGGTCCGGCGGGACCGTCACATGGATGCCGCCCATGATCGTGAAGCAGCGGATCACGACCTCGCGGTCCTCGAAGTCCGCCTCGCGCAGGTCGATCTCCCCGCCGCCCCACATCGCGAACGCGGTGAAGACCCTGCCGACCGTCCAGTTGCCCCGCCGCCGGAACCCGCCCCAGAACGCGAACGCGCCCCCCGAGGTGGCCGGCTTGCCGACGCGGTCCGCCCAGCGGGCCGCCGAACCGGTCCGGGGCCGCACGGCGTCGGGCACCGCCGCGGGCGTGCCGACGGCCGGCAGATCACGGACGAGCGGTTCCAGCTCGCCGTGCGTACGGGCCTTGTACGCGCCGTCCAGACGCTGCTCGAACTCCTCCATCTCCAGCCGGCCCTCGGCGAGCGCCTCACGCAGGATCTCGGCAACTCGTTCACGCTCGGCGTCGGAGGCCCGCATCTCCGGAAGTTCGCTTGTCATACAGGGCAGCCTATTGAACGCGCCCGCTCACGTCACCGGCCTCCGGAACGGTGGCCGACGCGTACATCCGGGCGATGACGGCCTCGATGTCGGGCTCCCGCACCGACAGGTCCACCAGCGGGTACTCGGCGGCGATCCGCGCCACCAGCGGGGCCGCCGACGCCGAGGCCGGGAAGGCCAGCCACTGGCGCGGCCCCTCCACCTTCACCGTCCGCACCCCGGGCGCCGACTCCAGGCGGATCGGCGGGAGTTCGCGCTCCAGGTCCACCACCAGAGTGCGCTCGCTCTCCCCCACCTCGTGCAGCCCGGCCAGGCCCCCGTCGTACATCAGCCGGCCGTGGTCGATCACCATCACCCGGCTGCACAACTGCTCGATGTCCGTGAGGTCGTGGGTCGTCAGCAGCACCGTCGTGCCCCGCTCGGCGTTCAGGTCCCGCAGGAAGCCGCGCACCTTGGCCTTGGAGACCACGTCGAGACCGATCGTCGGCTCGTCCAGGTACAGCACCTCCGGATCGTGCAGCAGCGCCGCCGCGATGTCCCCGCGCATCCGCTGCCCCAGCGACAGCTGACGCACCGGCACGTCCAGCAGCTCGCCCAGGTCCAGGAGTTCCACGCACCGGTCCAGGTTGGCGCGGAAACGCGCGTCGGGCACCCGGTACATGCGGTGCATCAGCCGGTACGAGTCGCGCAGCGGCAGGTCCCACCACAGCGTCGTGCGCTGCCCGAAGACCACGCCGATGCGGTGCGCCAGCCGGGTGCGCTCCCGCGAGGGGTCGATGCCGGCGACCCGCAGGGTGCCGCCGCTCGGCGTGAGGATGCCCGTCAGCATCTTGATCGTCGTGGACTTCCCGGCCCCGTTCGGCCCGATGTAGCCGACCATCTCGCCGCGCTCCACCCGGAAGCTGATCCCGTCGACCGCCCGCACCCGGCGGCGCTCGGCGCGCAGGAAGCCGGTCCTGCGGCGCACGTCGAAGACCTTCTCCAGCCGGTCCAGCTCGATGAACGCCGCCCCGCCGTCCGTGCCCGTGCCCATGCCGCTCCCTCTCCCGTCCCGGTTCAACTTCCCGTACTGCGGTACGACCGCAGCCCCCTGCGCCACGCCAGCCCCGCCGCCGTCCCGCACACCGCCGCCACCACGGGCGGCAGGAACGCCACCCCGTCCGGCAGCCCCAGCGGCAGCTCCCGGCCCAGCAGGTACAGGGCGGGCAGCCAGTTCACGAACGCCAGCGGCACCACGAACGTCACCCCGCGCACGAGGTCCTGCGCGAACACCGTCGGCGGGTACTGCAGCAGCGTGTTGCCGCCGTACGTGAACGAGTTCTGCACCTGCGAGGCGTCCTGCGCCACGAACTGGAACGCCCCGCCCGCCACGAACAGCGAACCGAAGATCACCGAACCGCTCAGCAGCATCATCGGCAGCACCAGCGCCTTGGCCGCCGTCCAGTCGATGTCCGAGGCCACCAGCCCGTACCCGAGGACCAGCACCCCCTGGGTGACCCGGCCCAGCCGGCGCAGCGCGAACCGGTCGGCCGCCACCTGGGCCAGCACCGGGACGGGCCGCACCAGCAGCGTGTCCAGCGTGCCGTCGCGCACCCGGCGGCCCAGCCGGTCCATCGACCCCATCAGCAGGTCCGCCAGGCCGAACGCCGTCCCCGACGCCCCGTACAGCAGTGCGATCTCGGGGAGCGTGTAGCCGCCCAGCGCGTCCACGTGCGCGAACATCAGCAGGATCGTCACGAAGTCGAACGCCGTCGCCGCGAAGTTCCCGAACGCCGTCATCAGGAACGACGCGCGGTACGCCATCGTGGAGCGCAGCCACATGGAGACGATCAGGCCGTACGCCCGGACCCCCTCGACCAGCCGCGACCTCGGCTCGTACGCCGTCACCGCCGCCTGCGGCACGGCCGCCCCGGCCGCCTCGGTCACCTCAGCCACCCTGGAGCACCACCCTCCGCGTCGCCGCCGACTGCACCAGCCGCCCCAGCAGCAGCAACACCGCGGCCCAGGACGCCTGGAACGCGTACACCCGCACCAGCCCCCAGCCCGTGTGCTTCCCCAGGAACACGTCGGCCGGCAACTGGAGCAGCGACGACCAGGGCAGCGCCCGCGCCACCTCGCCCAGCAGCCCCGGGAACAGGTTCAGCGGCAGCAGCATCCCGGTGAAGAACAGCCCGGCCAGGAAGGCGATCTGCGCCGCGCCCGCCCCGTCCATCAGCCAGAAGGCGGACAGCGCCACCAGATAGCGGATCGCGAAGCTGACCACCACCCCGAGCGCCACCGCCACCAGGAACGCCAGCCACGGGCCGGGGGACGCCGGGAGCGCCAGTTCGAAGGCGAGTCCGCCGAGCACCATGGGCACGATGCCGCGCCCCAGCAGATGGAACGCCGCCCGCCCCAAGTCCTGCGCCAGCCACCACAGCTGGAGGTCGACCGGGCGGTACAGGTCCACCGCGATGTCGCCCGTGCGGATGCGCTCGATCAGCTCGTCCTCGAAACCGCCGCCCATCATCACGCACGTCATCAGCAGGGCCTGGCCCAGCCAGACGAAGGTGAGGGCCTGCGGCATGTCGTAACCGCCCAGGTGCGGCCGCTCGTCCCACAACGCCCGATAGGTATAGGCGAGGATGAAGCCGAAGACGGTGTTGGTGAACAGGCCCGCCACCGTCTCGATCCGATAGGTGGCGTAACGGCGGAAACCACCCGCCGCGACCACCGCGTAGACCCGCACAGCAACCGCCTCCCCGCTCACGGGTGCCGCACCGTGCGCGGACACCAAAGCGCAGAACCCTAGCCCGGCCGGGGCACCCGCCGCGACCGTTTTTCGGCACTTGTTCCGATGGTTATGAGACGAAAAAGGGCACTATGGGGGAACCGACCGCGGCCTAGGTCCTAGGAGTCTGCACCGACATGAGCGACGAGCCACAGCCGAACGGGGAGACCGGCCCGCCGGGCTGGACCCCCAGGGACCGGTCCGCCGACGCCGCCGCACCGGACCCCGCCGCCGGCGCCGCCGCGTCCCCGGACACCACCGGGCCGCAGGGCGCGAAGAAGTCCGGCAAGACCAAGCGGCCCAAGCGCACCGGCTGGCGGCGGCTCGTCCCCACCTGGCGCATGGTCCTCGGCGGCGTCCTGCTCATCGCCCTGCTCCTGATCGGCGGATTCCTCGCCGGCTACCAGCTCGTGGACATCCCCCCGGCCAACGCCAGCGCCACCGCCCAGTCCAACGTCTACCTGTACGCGGACGGCAGCGTCATCGCCCGCGACGGCGACGTCAACCGCGAGAACATCCGGCTCGCGCAGGTCCCCCGCCACGTCCAGCACGCCGTCCTCGCCGCCGAGGACCGCGACTTCTACTCCGAACGCGCCGTGGACATCAAGGCGATGTTCCGGGCCGGCTGGAACACCCTCACCGGCAAGGGCAAGCAGGGCGGCTCCACCATCACCCAGCAGTACGTCAAGAACTACTACCTGGGCCAGGAGCAGACCGTCGTCCGCAAGGTGAAGGAGTTCTTCATCGCCATCAAGCTCAACCGGGAGCAGTCCAAGGACCAGATCCTGGAGGGCTACCTCAACACCAGCTACTTCGGCCGCAACGCCTACGGCATCCAGGCCGCCGCCCAGGCGTACTACGGCAAGGACGCCAAGGACATCACCACCGCGGAGGGCGCCTACCTCGCCTCCCTGCTCAACGCCCCCAGCGCCTACGACGTCGTCGCCCTCCCGCAGAACAAGCCCGCCGCCGTCGCCCGCTGGAACTACGTGCTCGACGGCATGGTCAAGGAGAAGTGGCTCACCCCCGCGCAGCGCGGCGCGATGACCTTCCCCGTCCCCGGACCGGTGAAACCGACCAACAGCCTCTCCGGACAGCGCGGCTACATCGTCAAGGCCGTCGACGACTACCTCGTCGACCACGGCATCCTCGACGAGAAGACCCTCGCCACCCGCGGCTACCGCATCACCACCACACTCCAGAAGAAGAAGCAGAACGCCCTCGTGGCGGCCGTGGACGACCAGGTCATGTCCAAGACCGACGACGAACGGGAGGCCGACCGCAACGTCCGCGTCGGCGGCGCCTCCATCGACCCCGGCAACGGCCACGTCGTCGCCCTCTACGGCGGCATCGACTACACCCGGCAGTACGTCAACAACGCCACCCGCCGCGACTACCAGGTCGGCTCCACCTTCAAGCCCTTCGTCTTCACCTCCGCCGTCGCCCACGACTCCACCACCCAGGACGGCCGCCGCATCACCCCCAGCACCATCTACGACGGCACCAACAAACGCATGGTCCAGGGCCCCGACGGCCCCACCGGCTACGACCCCGCCAACGAGGACGACGTCGACTACGGCCCCGTCACCGTCCGCACCGCCACCGACAAGTCCGTCAACGCCGTCTACGCCCAGATGGCCGAGGACGTCGGCCCCGAGAAGGTCCGCGCCACCGCCATCGGCCTCGGCATCCCCAAGAACACCCCCGACCTCACCCCCACCCCCTCCATCGCGCTCGGCGTCGCCACCGCCAGCGTCCTGGACATGACCGAGGCGTACGCGACCCTCGCCGCCCACGGCAAGCACGGCGACCACGTCCTGGTCACCGACGTCACCAAGGACGGCGAACACGTCACGCTCCCCGGCCGCACGGTGAAGCAGGCCGTCAGCCGCGAGGCCGCCGACACCACCACCTCGATCCTGCGCAGCGTCGTCGACGGCGGCACCGGCACCGCAGCCCAGGGCGCCGGCCGCCCCGCCGCCGGGAAGACCGGCACCGCCGAGGAGGACCGGGCCGCCTGGTTCGCCGGCTACACCCCCGACCTCGCCACCGTCATCGCCGTCATGGGCCAGGACCCCGACACCGGCGCCCAGAAACCCCTCTACGGAGCGCTCGGACTCCCCCGCATCAACGGCGGCGGCGCCCCCGCCGAGACCTGGGCCCAGTACACCGGCGCCGCGCTGCGCGGCACCCCGGCCGAGGACTTCGACCTGGACCTGGAGGAGAGCAGCGACGACACCGCGCTGCCCACCGAGGAGGACACCGCCCCCGGCGACACCCGCCGCCGCTCCCCCTCGGCGAGGCCCCGGCGCACCCCGACCACCACCCCGTCCCGGACGCCGTCCGCGCCCCGGACCACCCCCGGCACCACGGACTCCCCCGGCGACGGCGGCACCACGGACGGGGGCGGGGACACCGGCGGCACGGACGGGGGCGGGGACACCGGGGGCGGGGACGGCGGCACGGACGGCGGCGGGGACACCG
>NZ_JAKRGC010000267.1 GCF_022347745.1 Streptomyces sp. OfavH-34-F | reverse complement strand
CGTACCCCACGAGCACGGGCTGACGGCCCTTGGGCTCCTCCGCCGGGGCTTCCTCCGGGGCGGCCTCGGCGGCGGGGGCGGCCGGGGCGGCGGGCGCGTCGCCCGAGCCCGGCGCCACGTCCACCGAGATGATCACCTGGCCCACATCGACCGTGGTGCCCTCGGGGAAGCGCAGCTCGTGCACCACCCCGTCGAAGGGGATCGGCAGCTCGACGGCGGCCTTCGCGGTCTCGACCTCGCAGACCACCTGGCCGTCCGTGACGGTGTCGCCCGGCTGGACGTACCACTTGAGGATCTCGGCCTCGGTCAGTCCCTCGCCCACGTCGGGCATCTTGAACTCACGGAAGCGAGCAGCGTTGGCAGTGTCGGTCATCGTGGTCACGCTCCTCTCTCCTCAGTACGCCAGCGAGCGGTCGACGGCGTCGAGCACGCGGTCAAGGCCCGGCAGGTACTCCTCCTCCAGCCGCGCCGGCGGGTACGGGGCGTGGTAGCCGCCGACCCGCAGCACGGGCGCCTCCAGGTGGTAGAAGCACCGCTCCGTGATGCGGGCGGCGATCTCGGCCCCGGAGCCGTAGAAGACGGGCGCCTCGTGGACCACGACCAGGCGGCGGGTCTTCTCGACGGACGCCTGGACGGTGTCGAAGTCGATCGGGGACATCGAGCGCAGGTCCACGACCTCGATCGACCTGCCCTCCTCCTGGGCGGCCGCGGCGGCCTCCAGGCAGACCTTCACCATCGGCCCGTACGCGGCCAGCGTCAGGTCCGTGCCGGTGCGGGCGACGGACGCGGCGTGCAGCGCGCCGGGGATGGCCTCGGTGTCGACGTCGCCCTTGTCCCAGTAGCGCCGCTTCGGCTCGAAGAAGATGACCGGGTCGTCGCTCTGGACGGCCTGCTGCATCATCCAGTACGCGTCGGACGCGTTGGACGGGGAGACCACCTTGAGGCCCGCGACGTGCGCGAACAGCGCCTCGGGCGACTCGCTGTGGTGCTCGACGGCCCCGATGCCGCCGCCGTACGGGATGCGCACGACGACGGGGAGTTTGACCTTGCCCAGCGCGCGGGCGTGCATCTTCGCGAGCTGCGTGACGATCTGGTCGTACGCGGGGAAGACGAAGCCGTCGAACTGGATCTCCACGACGGGCCGGTAGCCGCGCAGCGCGAGGCCGATCGCCGTACCGACGATGCCGGACTCGGCGAGCGGGGTGTCGATGACGCGTTCCTCGCCGAAGTCCTTCTGGAGGCCGTCGGTGATCCGGAAGACGCCGCCGAGCTTGCCGACGTCCTCCCCCATGATGAGGACCTTGGGGTCGGTGTCGAGGGCCCTGCGCAGCGACTCGTTGAGCGCCTTGGCGAGGGACATCTTTGCCACGGCCATGGTTACTCGCCCTCCTCGGCGAACGATGCCTGGTAGGCGGCGAACTGGGCGCGCTCCTCATCCACGAGCGGGTTGCCGTCCGCGTAGACGTGGTCGAACATCGCCATCCGGTCCGGGTCGGGCATCGCCCGCACGGCCTCGCGGACGCGCTTGCCGAGCGCCTCGCTCTCCTCGTCCAGGGCGGTGAAGAACGCCTCGTCGGCGGTGCCCTGCTTCTCCAGGTACGTGCGCAGGCGCAGGATCGGGTCCTTCGCCTCCCAGGCCGCGCGCTCCTCGTCCGCCCGGTACTTCGTCGGGTCGTCGGAGGTGGTGTGCGCGCCCATGCGGTACGTGAACGCCTCGACCAGGGTCGGGCCCTCGCCGCGCCGGGCCCGCTCCAGGGCGGACCGGGTGACGGCCAGGCAGGCCAGCACGTCGTTGCCGTCCACCCGCACGCCGGGGAAGCCGAAGCCCTGGGCGCGCTGGTAGAGCGGGACGCGGGTCTGCCGCTCGGTGGGCTCGGAGATCGCCCACTGGTTGTTCTGGCAGAAGAAGACGACCGGGGCGTTGTAGACGGCGGAGAAGGTGAACGCCTCGGCGACGTCGCCCTGGCTGGAGGCGCCGTCCCCGAAGTACGCGATCACGGCCGAGTCCGCGCCGTCCTTGGCCACGCCCATGGCGTAACCCGTGGCGTGCAGGGTCTGCGAGCCGATGACGATCGTGTACAGGTGGAAGTTGTTGCTGTTCGGATCCCAGCCGCCGTGGTTCACGCCGCGGAACATGCCGAGCAGGTTGGTCGGGTCGACGCCGCGGCACCAGGCCACGCCGTGCTCCCGGTAGGTCGGGAAGACGTAGTCGTCGTCGCGCAGGGCCCGGCCGGAGCCGATCTGGGCGGCCTCCTGGCCGAGCAGGGAGGCCCACAGGCCCAGCTCTCCCTGACGCTGGAGGGCGGTGGCCTCGGCGTCGAAGCGACGGGTGAGGACCATGTCCCGGTACAGGCCGCGCAGCTCCTGCGCGGTCAGGTCGATCGAGTAGTCCGGGTGCTCGACGCGTTCGCCCTCGGGCGTCAGCAGCTGTACGAGCTCGGGTGCGGAACTTTCCGGCGCCTTCGCGGGCGTTTTCGCGGCGCTGGTCCGCTTGCTGCTGCGTCGCGGTTTGCGCGCGGCAGTGCTCTCCACGGTCACGTGCGTGCTCCTCCGTCGGTCCGGCCCCCGGGGTCTGCCGGGAGACCAGTGCGGCTCGCCTGTGTCCGACCCGTGCACGGGGTGGGTGCCGCTCGGTCCGGGAAACAGGCGTGACAGGTGCCCCGGCGAGCGCCCTGTCCAAGGCACGTTACCCAGTGCTTCGCGTAACTGCGAAACCCTTCCTGACCTGCGATTTTGCTTGGATATCCAAGTAAATCGAGGAATTCGGAAAGGCTTGCTGGTCACAGCACTGATCACAGCCTCGCAGGCCGCCGGAACAACGGCACGTTATCCCGCCGGGCAGCGGCAGGGAAGGGGCGAGTGTGTGAGACTGCGATTGTGCGCGAAGAAGGAAAAATCACCGTTTTTCTGCTCGATGACCATGAAGTCGTCCGGCGCGGAGTTCATGAGCTGCTCTCGATGGAGGACGACATCGAGGTGGTCGGCGAGGCCGGCACGGCGGCCGACGCGCTGGTGCGGATTCCGGCGGTCCGGCCGGACGTGGCCGTGCTCGACGTACGGCTGCCGGACGGCAGCGGGGTGGAGGTCTGCCGCGAGATCCGCTCCCAGGACGACTCGATCAACTGCCTGATGCTGACCTCGTACGCCGATGACGAGGCACTGTTCGACGCGATCATGGCGGGCGCGGCGGGCTATGTGCTCAAGGCGATCCGGGGCAACGAGCTGCTGGCGGCGGTCCGGGACGTGGCGGCCGGCAAGTCGCTGCTCGACCCCGTGGCCACCGCGCGTGTGCTGGAGCGGCTGCGCGACGGCAAGGCGGGCCGGGGCGACGAGAAGCTGGCGACCCTGACGGACCAGGAGCGCCGCATCCTCGACCTGATCGGCGAGGGCCTGACCAACCGGGCGATCGGCGAGCGGCTGCACCTCGCCGAGAAGACGATCAAGAACTACGTGTCCAGCCTGCTGTCCAAGCTGGGCATGGAGCGCCGCTCGCAGGCCGCCGCGTACGTGGCCCGGCTCCAGGCCGAGAAGCGCTGAGCCGAAGGCGCGGAACGGGACTTTGGTCCCGTCACAACCGGGGCCCCGGCCTCTTATCCGCTCCTCACGGGTGTCCGACAGTGGAGGCATGTCCCACGAGGAACTCCAGGCGATCGACCTGCTCGGCCGGGTGCCCTACGGCCGGCTGGCAACCAGCATGCGGGCCCTGCCGATCCTGACGGTGGCCCGGCACATCGTCATCGACGGCCGCGTCGTGCTGCGGATGCACAGCGGCCTCGGCCACCACGGCGCCTGCGACGGCGCGGTCGTGGCCTACGGCGCGGACAACTTCAACACGGCCCCCGTGGGCACCGAGGACCTGTGGTCGGTGCAGTTCACCGGCCCGGCCCGGATCGTCGAGCCGACGCCCGCCCAGCGCGAACTCTTCGGGCCGCCGCCCATCGAGGTGAACGGCGAACCCTTCGCCCCCTCGTACCTTTGGCTAGAGCCTCACTTCGTCACCGTGCACACTCTGGACTTCCACGCAAGCCAGCAGATCCGCAACGCAGCGTGATCTAACATCTGAAGCGTGTCGCGCTCATCTGTAGCCTCCCCGCCGGTACCCCCGGTCGGCGAGGTGCTTCGCCGTTATCCGCACGCCGGTGAGCCGCTCACCTGCACCCCGCTGTCCCAGGGCCTGCTCAACCATGGTTACCGGGTGTCCACCACCCGTGGGTCGTACTTCCTCAAACATCACTCGGACGATGCCACGCGCGGCCGCGCCACCATCGTCCGCCAGCACCGCGCCACGCGCCGCCTGCAGTCACTCGGTGTGCCCGTCGCCCCGCCGGTCGAGGCCCGCGACGGCGAGACGGTCACCGAGATCGCCGGCCACCGCTACGCCCTCCACCCGTGGGTGGACGGCCTGCACCGGGGCGGCGCCCAGCTCACCCTCGCCCAGTCGACACGGCTCGGGACGCTCCTCGGAGCCGTACACACGGGTCTCGCCCAGGTGATGGACGGCGAACGGGACACGGAGACGGTCCCCGGCGGCAGCCCGGCGGGTTACGCGAGCCCCGAGGCGGCCGACACCTACGCGCTGATCGGCGACCTGCTCGCCGCCGCGCGCGGACGCGGCACCCGGGACTCCTTCGACGAGCTGGCCGAGCACCGGCTGCGCGAGCGGCGGACCCTGCTGGAACGGTACGCCGACCGCCGCCCTCCCGAACCGGCCGCGCCCGCGACCGGCTGGGTGCACGGCGACTTCCACCCGCTGAACGTGCTCTACCGGGACGCCGAACCGGTCGCGATCCTGGACTGGGACCGGCTGGCCGTCCAGCCGAGGGCGGAGGAGGCGGTACGGGCGGCGGCGATCTTCTTCGTCCGGCCGGCCGGCGAACTGGACCTGGCCAAGGTGCGGGCCTACGCGCGGGCCTACCGGCGGGCGGCCGGGGCGGGCGCGGCGGAACTGGCGGCGGCGGTGCACCGGGTCTGGTGGGAGCGGCTCAACGACTTCTGGATACTCCGGTGGCGCTACTGCCTGAACGACCGGAGGGCCGACCCGCAGTTCCCCGCGGTGTCGGCCCTGGCGGTCTGGTGGACCCGTGAGTACGACGCGGTGCGCGAGGCGTTCACGGAGTAGGGGATGCGGGGCTCAGCCGGTGGCCGATCCCGCGCCGGCCGTGTTCGTCCCGGTGGAGGCCCCTGCGGCGGCGCCGCCCGCGGCCCCGTCCGCACCGCTGGACGCGCCCTGGCTGGTGCCGCTGGACGTGCCCTCACCGGCGGTGTCGCCGCCGTTGGCGCCGGTCTCGCCCTCGGTGGTGGTGCCGGGGTCGCCGTCGGTGCCGGTGCCGCTGTCGCCGGAACCGCCGCTGCTGTCGTCGCCGGTGCCGGTGCTGCCGCCGTCCTCGGTGCCGCCGTCGTCCGTACCGCCGGTGCCCGGTGCGGGGGCGGTCGCGGAGGGGGACTCGGAGGTCGGGGTCTCGGAGGGGGACGGCTGCCAGGTGTTGTCGTTCCAGCCGCCGCCGGTGTTGCCGCCCGGCTGCCGGGTCTCCTGGGTGTCCTCCGGGGTCGGCGTGGGGGACTCCTTGGTGGGCTTCGGCGAACTGGAGGTCTCGGCGGGCTTCTTCTCGTGCTTCGTACCGCCGCCGTCTGCCGCGCTGATGGCGATGGCCACGCCCGCGCCGATCGCGATCAGGGCCAGCACGACGAACAGCAGCAGCTTGCCGCGCCCGTTGCCGCCCTGCCGGGTGCTGCCGCCGTCGTAACCGCCGTCGTCCGGGTTCATCGGCGGCAGGATCGGCGCCTTGGAGGTGTCCCCGTGCTGCGGGTAGCCCATGGCGCGGGTGGCGCCGGTCATCCCGCCGGGCGGGGTGGCGGGCCCGTCGTTCAGCATCACGGGGCCGGTGTTCCACGTCCCCGTGTGGCCGCCCTGCACCTGGAGCATCTGGAGGCCGTACTGGACCAGCCCGCGCATCTCCTCGGCGCTCTGGAAGCGGTCGTCCGGGTCCTTCGCCAGCGAGCGCATGACCAGCCCGTCCAGCTCCGGCGGCACCGAGTCCAGGACGTTCGACGGCGGGATCGGAGTGTCCTGCACGTGCTGGTAGACCACGGAGAGCGGCGTCTCGCCCGTGAAGGGGGGCCGCAGCGCCAGCAGTTCGTACAGCAGGCAGCCGGTGGCGTACAGGTCGGAGCGGTGGTCCACGGCCTTGCCCAGCGCCTGCTCCGGGGAGAGGTACTGCGGGGTGCCCATGACCATGCCGGTCTGCGTCATAGTGGCCTGCCCGCTGTGCAGCGCGCGGGCGATGCCGAAGTCCATCACCTTGACCGCGCCGGAGTGGGTGATGATCACATTGGCGGGCTTGATGTCGCGGTGCACGATGCCGTGCTGGTGCGAGTAGGCGAGCGCCTCCAGCACCCCGGAGACGATGATCAGCGCCTGCTCCGGCGGCGGCGCCTCGGCGCTGATCAGCAGATCGCGGATCGTGCGGCCCTCGACCAGCTCCATCACGATGTACGGGACGGTCTGGCCGGCCACCGTGTCCTCGCCGGAGTCGTACACGGCCACCACCGCATGGTGGTTGAGCCCGGCGACCGACTGTGCCTCGCGGGTGAAGCGGGCCTTGGAGACCGGGTCCTCGGCGAGGTCGGAGCGGAGCAGCTTCACCGCGACCGTACGCCCGAGCCGGACGTCCTCCGCCGCGAAGACCTCGGCCATGCCGCCCCGGCCGAGCCGGTGGGTCAGCCGGTAGCGTCCGTCGCCGACGACCCCGCCGATGCCCCAGGAATCGGTGCCATCCGGAACGCCGCCGCCGTTTGCTTCGGGTTCGGGTGCCATCAGTCCTCGCCGTCGTATCTGTCCGCGTCTGTTCGCGCGTCCGCGCGTCCGCGGGGTCTCACGGTGCCTTGCTGCGGTGCCGGCCGCGTTGCCGGTCGCATTGCCCCGTCACGCTACAGCCTCAGTCGGACAGGCCGATTCGGCGCCGGACCGGCCATCCAATCGGCTGGCGCGCCACCGGCGCAAATTCCATGCTGATCCTGTAACGCTTCCGAGACGCTTCCAGCGCGTACGGTCACGGAACGGGCACCCGGCTTGACGTGTCGTACCCCTCGGGCAGACTTGGCCCGGTATACGGATCATCGCGTGAGCTGCGCGCCGAGATCGCGTGGGTCGCGCGCCGAGGGGGAAGCAAGTCATGAGCCAGGACGGTACGCAGGGTCGCTATGCGGGCGGTGCGGTCGCCGGCGGCCGCTACCAGCTGCGCGATCTGCTCGGCGAAGGCGGGATGGCGTCCGTATATCTGGCGTACGACACCGCGCTCGACCGGCAGGTCGCGATCAAGACGCTCCACACGGAGCTGGGCCGCGAGCAGTCCTTCCGGGAGCGCTTCCGCCGTGAGGCGCAGGCCGTCGCGAAGCTCCAGCACACCAACATCGTCTCGGTGTTCGACACCGGTGAGGACGAACTCGGCGGCGCGCTGATGCCGTACATCGTCATGGAGTACGTCGAGGGGCAGCCGCTCGGCTCGGTCCTGGCGGCGGACATCCGGGCGCAGGGCGCGATGCCCGCCGACAAGGCGCTCAAGGTCACCTCGGACGTGCTGGCCGCGCTGGACACCAGCCACGAAATGGGCCTGGTCCACCGCGACATCAAGCCGGGCAACGTCATGGTGACCAAGCGCGGCGTCGTGAAGGTCATGGACTTCGGCATCGCCCGCGCCATGCAGTCGGGAGTCACGTCGATGACCCAGACCGGCATGGTCGTCGGCACCCCGCAGTACCTCTCCCCCGAGCAGGCCCTGGGCCGCGGGGTGGACGCGCGCTCCGACCTCTACTCGGTCGGCATCATGCTCTTCCAACTGCTGACCGGGCGGCTGCCGTTCGACGCGGACTCCCCGCTGGCCATCGCGTACGCGCATGTCCAGGAGGAGCCGGTCGCCCCGTCCACGATCAACCGCTCGCTGACCCCGGCGATGGACGCGCTCGTCGCCCGCGCCCTCAAGAAGAACCCGAACGAACGCTTCCCCAGCGCCGCGGCCATGCAGGACGAGATCGCCCGGGTGCTGAGCGCGGGCGGCCCGACGAGCGCCCCGGTGATCGTGGCGAACGGAAGCGCCCCGGCCAACAGCGGCTCGGGGGTCGGCTCGGCGGTCTTCCCGCCGGTCGACCAGTCCGGTGCGGCCCCGCAGGGCGTCCACACGCCGTACCAGCCGGGCCCGTACCAGCCGCAGCAGCCCGCCCCGTACGGACCGGCCACCCCGGCCCCGGCCACGAACCCGTCGTACGGCTACCCGCAGACCGGCGCCCCGGCCTACCAGAGCCCAGCGCCCATGGCGCCGATGCAGTCGACGCCCCCGCCGTTCACGATCTCCCCGCAGACGGCGTCCACCGCCGCGCCGGGCGGCGGCTCGAAGCCGAACAGGTCGGTGATCATCGGCTCGATCGTCGTCGCGCTGGTCGCGATCGGCGGCCTGATCACGGTCATCGCGCTCAACGGCGGCGACAAGAAGGACGACACGGAGGCCAAGCCCGGCCCCTCCGCCTCGGGCGAACACCGTCCCCCGGAGCGCAACCGGACGATGAAGACCGAGAAGTGCACGGACGCCAGCGAGGACACGAACGACCCCAACAAGGTCGACGCCCCCAACTTCATGTACAAGGACATCCTGTCCGCGCGGGCCTGCGCGGACGCGGCGGGCTGGACGATCAAGGTGAAGAAGGTGGCGGGCAACGCCTACGCCGAGGACCAGGTCATCAACCAGTTCCCGTCCCCCGGGACGGCCGTGCCCGAGACCGGCGCGCACTTCGAGCTGGAGATCTCGACCGGAGACCCCGCGTAGTTCTTCCCCGCGCACGGACGGGTGCCGGCGGAGGGGTGCCGGCGGACGGGTGCCATCCGTACGGCCCGTCCCAGATGCCTCTCGTGCCGCCGCGTGTGACGGTGGCGGCATGGCTTCGGGACAGCTCTCCACGCGCTCCTCGCGCGGCGTGGCCTGCCTGGCGCTGACGGCTGCCGCGACGCTGGGCGCGGCCGCCCCGGCCACCGCCGCGGGCCCCTCGGCCCCTTCCGTGACCGGGTCGCCCTCGCCGGGCCCGTCCGGACCCGCC
>NZ_JAKRGC010000266.1 GCF_022347745.1 Streptomyces sp. OfavH-34-F | reverse complement strand
GCCCGGCGCAACCTGGTCGCCGCCGGGGCGGGGGTGCTGCTGGCCGGCGTCCTCGGCACGGTGGTGACGCTCGGGCTGACGTCGAGCAGCGATCCGCAGGGCGGCACCGGTACGTCGACCGAGCAGCAGGTGCCGGACGACGACAGCATCTACGACGAGGAGACGGTGCCCGGTGAGCCGGCGGACGGTGCCCCGACGACGGTTTCGCCCTCGGGGCAGCCGACCGGGCCCGCCCCGACGGGCGTGACGCCGGAGGCCACGGGCAGCGGGACGGCCTCGCCGGAAGGGGAGTCGCCCTCCGCGACGCCCTCGGCGCCGGACGACGCGCCGGTGTCTTCGAGCACGGCGCCGGAGCCTTCGGGGACGACCTCGTCGGGCAGGCCGATCACCCCGTCGCCGGGCATGTCGGGGACGAAGCCGAGCGGTTCGACGTCGGCGGAGCCGGACCCCGAGTCCCCGGCGCCCACGGAGACGCAGACGGAGGACACCGAGGGCGGGGCCGGTGAGGGCGCGGTGGAGTCCGCGAGCGGTGGCCCCGGCCCGTCGGGCGGGGCGCGGATCAGCGGTGAAGCGGTTCAGCCCGCTCCGGCCGGGCGGGCCTGAGCCGGAGCGGGGCCGGCTCCCTCCGGCTCAGAACAGCCGGAGCTTGTCGTCCTCGATGCCCCTGAGCGCGTCGTAGTCCAGGACCACGCAGCCGATGCCGCGGTCCGTGGCCAGCACGCGGGCCTGGGGCTTGATCTCCTGGGCGGCGAAGATGCCGCGGACCGGGGCCAGGTGCGGGTCGCGGTTGAGCAGTTCCAGATAGCGGGTCAGCTGCTCGACGCCGTCGATCTCGCCGCGCCGCTTCAGCTCGACGGCCACCGTCTGCCCGTCCGCGTCGCGGCACAGGATGTCCACCGGGCCGATGGCCGTGAAGTACTCGCGGCGGATCAGGGTGTAGCCCTCGCCCAGCGTCTCGATGCGGTCCGCGAGCAGTTCCTGGAGGTGCGCTTCCACACCGTCCTTGATGAGCCCTGGATCGACGCCCAGCTCATGGGACGAGTCATGGAGGATTTCCTCCATAGTGATGATCAGTTTTTCGCCCGCCTTGTTCACCACGGTCCAGACGCCCTCGGTGTCACCGCTGCCCTCCTTGAGGGTGCAGGGCGGCGACATCCAGTTGAGCGGTTTGTACGCCCTGTCGTCGGCGTGAATCGACACGCTCCCGTCCGCCTTGACCAGGATGAGGCGGGGAGCGGAGGGCAGGTGGGCCGTGAGCCGGCCCGCGTAGTCCACGGAACAGCGGGCGATGACGAGACGCATGGTCGGCAACGCTACTCGACGTCGGGGGCTCGACGCGATTCGCCCATCCGGGGGCCACACCGCTTTCGGACCTGACGCTTTCTGTCTTGCCCCTCTTTGAACCCCTTCGATATTGGCCGGTTGTGTTCCCAATCTCCTGGTGCGGCCCGGACTGCGCGCTTACCGTGGATGCAGGAGGTCGCCGCGTGTGCACGCTGCGTCGCCGCCCTCCTTCCCTGCCCGTAAGGCTCCGGCAACCCGCCGGGGCCGCGAGAGGAGAACCCATGTCGCTCGACGTCTCACCGGCTCTGTTGGAACAGGCCGAGCGAGGCGAGGTCGACGAAGCCGACTTCGTCGACTGCGTCCGGACCTCCCTGCCCTTCGCATGGGAGATGATCAGCTCGCTGGTGGCTCAGCTGAAGGTGGACGGCGGGGAGTTCGCCGACAACCAGACGCCGCCGCCGGACGAGCAGGCACGTGGTCAGCTGCTGCGCGCGCTCGCGAGTGATGCGATACGCGGCGCGCTGCAGCGGCACTTCGGGGTGCGTCTCGCATTCCAGAACTGCCACCGCGTCGCGGTGTTCCCGCTCGACGCGTCGGCCGACGACCGGCTGGCCAAGTTCACCTCGGTGAGGGGCCAGTTGCTCAACCAGTCGCCCGAGCTCCGGGACTGCTGAACGCTTCCGTCGCCGTTCCGGGCCGCGGGAGGTGCAACTGGTCCGGGGCGGCGGCTCCGTGAGTACCCGCCGTACGTACACCGCGGTACACCGTTCCGTCCGTGCGCGGGGGTCATTCCAGGAGTGGCAGTACCTCCGTGCCCAGCCGCGCTACGTTCTCCTCCGTGGCCACCAGATCCCCGGACCCCTCCACCAGGAGCGCGAAGCGGGTGACGCCCGTGCGCTCGGCGGTGGCGGCCAGCCGGTCGGCAGCCAATCGCGGCGTGCCCACCGGATGAAGGCCGCAGAGCAGCTCCGCGTACTCGACGGGGTTCCGCATCACGCGGTGCCGGCCGTCCACCGTCACATGCGCGTCGAGCCCCTGCCGCAGCCAGCCCGGCATCGCCTTCACCAGCGTCTCGACGGCGTCCTGGGTGCGGTCGGCGATCTGGGCCACGCCCGCCGATACGTGCCCCGCCCCGTGCACCCGCTCCGGGGCATGGCCGGCCGCCAGCGCGCGGGACCGCCACAGCGCCACCATCTCCGCCTTGTCCGCGTCCCCGCAGTGCATGCCGAGCAGCATCGGCAGGGCGTGCTCCGCGGCCAGCTCGACCGTCTTGCGCGAGGTGCAGGCGACCACCACCTCCGGCCCGCCCGCGCCGCCCGTGCCGTCCGTGTCGAGCAGTTCGTCGGCCCGGGGGACCACCGCCACCTCACGGAACCGGTACCGCTCGCCCCGGCCCGCCACGCGCGGCTTCCGCAGCCAGTCGAGCAGCAGCTCCAGGGACTCCGGGAAGCCCTTCTCGTACGCCTCCAGGCCGCCGCCGAACACCTCCAGGTCCACCCAGGGGCCGCCCCGGCCCACGCCCAGACTGAACCGGCCGCCGCTGGTGAGGTGGAGCAGGGCCGCCTGTTCGCCGAGCGCCACCGGGTGCTGCGCGGGCAGCACGCTCACCGCCGTGCCGACGCGGATGCGCCGGGTGCGGCCGAGCAGGTGCGCGGCCAGCGTGACCGCAGACGGGCACACCCCGTACGGCACGAAATGATGCTCGGCCAGCCAGACCGCGTCGAGCCCGACCTCCTCCGCGACCTCGGCGGACCGGATCGCGCGGTGCAGCGCTTCCCCCGGTCCCTGGCCCGGAAACTGGGCCGCCAGTACGAACGTTCCGACACGCATCGCCAATTGCCTCCTTGCGGCCGACGCGGCTCTCCCCTGCTGGCAACAACGTCTGACACGTGCCAAAGGCACGGTCCGGCCCGCAGTTGTTGCGATTTTCCGGTAACCCCCAGCGCCCGCCGGCCCGGCACCGACCGGCCCACCGCCCGATTGGCCCTGGGGCCTGTCCGGCGGATCATGGCCGGGGTCGCGACGCCTGGCACGGCACCTCGCCGCGTTGCCGAAACGCCCGGATAGCTCCGCTATCAGGCCGCTCCGGCGCCTTGCGATGCACCGCACCAGACGCCGCGCCCTACCCGACCCTGATCCGCCGGACAGGCCCTAGGCTTGAAGCGACCTGCCCAGCCCGTTTCCGTGAGGTGAAACACGTGTCCCCGCGCCGCAACCGCCCCAGAGGCGGCGAGAGCCGCAACGACAGCGCGAGCGATGCGGGGGACCGGTACGGCGGGGGCGGACGGAGCGAGGAGTGGCAGGGCGAGGAGTGGTCCGTGCGCCCGGTCAGCGGCGCGAGCGCGGCCGGCAAGCGCTACCGCTGCCCCGGCTGCGACCAGGAGATCCCCTCCGGCGTCCCGCACCTGGTGGCCTGGTCCGAGTACGGCGGGGTGGACGACCGCAGGCACTGGCACAAGGCCTGCTGGAACGCGAAGGACCGCCGCACCACACGGGTGCAGCGGTCCAGGAACGCGCCGCGCTACTGAGGCGGCGCCGCCTCACACGTCGCGCTGGTTCATCGACAGGTAGGCGCCGCCCATGGCGACGGCGGTGACCCCGAGGATGATCCACAGCGGCTCCCAGCCGGACGGGCCGGACGAGGTGACCGAGTTGTCGTAGAAGACGCTCAGCTGGTTGGGGATCGAGTACTCCAGCAGGGCGTCGCGGAGCTTCTCCAGCGAGCTGGCGAACATGAAGATGGCCAGCACGAGCGGCAGCAGCACCACGCCGATCATGATGGTGATCGCCCCGGCCGAGTGCCGGATCAGCGCGCCGACCGCGAGGGCGAGCAGCCCCAGCGTCGCCACGTACAGGCCGACGCCGACCGTGGCCCGCAGCCACTCCTCGCCGGTGGGCGACGCGGCGTCCAGCACGGAGGTCTGGATCAGGGCCACCAGCGAAGTCATGACCGTGGTCAGGACGAAGGTCAGCAGGAAGAACACCAGCGCCTTGGCGCCGAGCACCCGGCCCCGGCTGGGGCAGGCCGTCAGCGTCGTACGGATCATGCCGGTGCCGTACTCCGAGGCGATCGTCATCACGCCGAGCGTGATCACGCAGATGGTGCCGAGGAGGACACCGAAGAACCCGAGGCTCAGCACCGGGGTGCCGGTCATGTCCTGGTCGGACGCGGAGACCGTGACGGCCGCGAGCACCCCGATGACCAGCATGCATGAACGCCGCCCGCGCCGGGCACCGGCTGCGCGTCCTGCGCGGCGACCTCACCGGGCCCGTCGCCGCGCACCGCTTCGACCTGATCGTGAGCAACCCGCCCTACGTACCGGCGCCGGCCGGTGGACGCACCCGGCCCCACGGCCCCGAGGTCGCCTGGGACGCCGGGACGGGCGGCCGGCTGGCCCTGGACCGCATCTGCGACCGGGCCCCCGGCCTCCTGCGCCCGCGCGGCAGGCTGCTCCTCGTCCACTCAGGGCTGTGCGGGGTGACCGAGACCCTGGACCGGCTCACCGCGAGCGGCCTGCGCTGCGAGGTGAGACGCAGGGCGTTCGTCCCGTTCGGCCCGGTCATGACCGGACGGCTGCCGTGGCTGCGTGCCCAGGGCCTCGTCGGCCCCCACGACGACACCGAGGAACTGGTGGTCATCCGTGCCGAACGAAGCTGACCGCCCCCGCCGCCTCTCCGTCGAACCGGGCGGCCCGGTCCTCGTGGAGGGCCCGGTCGAGATCGTCCGCGAGGACGGCACGCTCGCCCGGTCCGACCGGTTCATGGTCGCCGTCTGCACCTGCCGCCGCAGCCGTGCCTACCCCTGGTGCGACACCAGCCACCGCCGCCGCTCCAGGCCCCCGGGCAACGGCAGCACGTCCTAGTCGCCGGCCGGTGCGTGCAGGTGCACCGGGAGCGTCTGGTGGCCGTTGGTGATCAGGGACGGCACGGGCAGGAGATCCCCGGCGGGCACGGCGAGCCGGGCGTCGGGGAAGCGGGCGAAGAACTGCTGGAGGGCGGTGACGACCTCCAGGCGGGCGAGCGGGGCGCCGAGGCAGAAGTGGACGCCGTGGCCGAAGGCCAGGTGCTCCTTGGAGGGGCGGGTGAGGTCGAACGCGTCCGCGTTCTCGCCGTGCCAGGAGGGGTGCCGGTTGGCGGGCGCGTACGAGGCGAGGATCGCCTCCCCCTTCGCGATCGTCCCGCCGCCGGGCAGCGGGATGTCGCTCAGCGCGTACCGCAGGGGGATGTGCTTGACCGCCGGCTCGTGGCGCAGGGTCTCCTCGACCACGTCGTTCCAGTCGGCGCGGCCGGCGCGCAGGTGGGCGAGCTGCTCCGGGCTGGTCAGCAGGGCGGTGATCGCCTGGTCGATGACGTTGACGGTGGTCTCGTACCCGGCGGAGATCATGAGCAGCAGGGTGTCGCGCAGCTCCTCGTCGCCGAGCCGGCCGCCGTCGCCCTCCTCGTCGCGGGTGGCGAGCAGCAGCGAGGTCATGTCGTCGCCGGGCAGGGCCCGCTTGGCGAGGATGAGCTGGTCCAGCGCCTGGTAGAGGGAGGCCGTGTTGGCGGTGGCCTCCTCGACGGTGAGCGTGGTGTCGAAGACGCCGTCCACGACGGACCGGAAGCCGTCGAGCTGGTCCTCGGGCACGCCCATGAGCCGGCCGATCACCGCGATGGGCAGCGGGTAGGCCAGCTCCTTGCGGAGGTCGACGACCTCACCGGCCGGCCGGGCGGCGAGACCGTCGATCAGTTCGGCGACGATCTTCTCGACGGAGACGCGCAGGTCCTGGATGCGGCGGGCGCTGAACGCGGGCGCCACCATCCGGCGCAGCCTCCGGTGGTCGCTGCCGTACGCGGTGAACATGTTGTTGACCGCGACCCACAGGGCGAGCGGCCAGGTGGCCACGGTCTCCGCGAAGGCCGGCCAGTGGGCGCGGGCGTCCTTGGAGACCTCGGAGCTGGTCAGCAGTTCCTTGAGGAGGGCCGGGTCGCTGACGGACCACGCGGTCACGCCGAGGACGTCGACACGGGTGGCGGGGCCGCGCTCGCGCAGCGCCCGGTACTCCGCGTGGCGGTCGGTGCCGGCGGGGTCGAGGACGAGGATCGGCTGCTCGGACATGGCGATTCCTTCAGTGGGAGACGTCGAAGACGATCGGGAGGGACTCCAGCGCGCGGTGGAACGGCCCCGGCCGCCACCGCAGTTCGGCCGCCGGGACCGCGAGGTCCATCTCGGGCAGGGCGTCGAGCAGGTGCGTGACCGCGGTCTCCGCGATCAGATAGGCGTGGGAGCGGGCCGGGCAGGTGTGCGGGCCGATGCTCCACGCCAGATGGGCCCGGTTGCCGGCGATGCCGCCGGAGGCCCGTGCGATGGCCGGGTCGTTGTTGCAGGCGGCCATCGAGATCAGGACCGGCTGGTGGGCGGGGAGCAGCACGCCGTCCACGTCGGCCGGATAGGGCGGATAGGTGATGCAGTAGTTCGCCATCGGCGGGTCCGTGTAGAGGACGGTGTCCAGCGCGTCCCGCACGGTGGAGTGCCCGGCGTGCAGCCCGGCCGAGAACTCCTCGTCGACGAGGATCTTCAGCTGGGTGTTGGCGATGAGATTGGTCAGCGGTTCGATGCCGGCCCCGTACAGCGTGACCAGCTGGTGCCCCATCTCCTCGTCGCTCAGCCGCGCCGGATGGGCCACCAGCCGGGAGGTGACGTCGTCGGCCGGGTGGCGCCGGCGCAGGGCGACCAGGTCGGCGACGGCCTGCCCGAGGATCTCGTTGCCCCGCTGGGCGTCGGTCGCCTCGAAGATCCGGGACATGCCGTCGGCGATCCGCGCCCCGATCTCGTCGGGGCAGCCCAGCAGGGAGCTGAGGACGCGGAAGGCGATCGGCCAGGCGTACTGGGTGAGCACGTCGGCGCGGCCCGCCGTGGCGAACTCCGCCACGGCGCCCGCCGCCAGCTCCTCCACCCGGGCCCGCAGCCCGTGCTGGTCGACGGCGTCGATCGCGGCGGTGTTGGCGGCCCGGTAGCGGGCGTGGTCGGTGCCGCTGCTGCGCAGCGCGTTGGGCCGCCACTCCATCATCGGCCGCACCGGGCAGGTGGCCGGCACCCCCTCCTGCCAGACCCGCGGGTCGGCGGGGAAGTACAGCGGGTCGTTGAGGATGCGCCGGGCCTGGAAGTAGCCGATCACCAGCGTGGCGGGGATGCCCGGCGACAGCTCGACCGGCACCAGCGGCCCGTACGCCTCCCGCATCCGCTCGTACGCGCCGTGCGGATCGGCGGCGAACGCCGGATCGTGGAGGGCGACCCGGCCGGACGGGGCCGACGGCAGGGCGATGCTGGGGGACGTCATGGTGTGGGCTCCATGGAGAGGGCCGAACGGTGGGCGGCGAGGTATTCCGTGAGCGTGATCAGGGCGTACACGCACGAGGTGCGGTCCCGGGCGTCGCAGGTGGTCAGCGGCGTCGACGGGTCCAGGGCGAGCGCCTGGCGGATCTCGTGCAGCGCGTACCCGGGCGCGTCCGGGAAGACGTTGATCGCGACCGCGTACGGGATGCCCTGGTCCTCCAGGAGCCCCAGCGCCTCGTGGCTCGCGTCCAGGTCGCGGGTGTCGGCCAGCACCAGGCAGCCGAGCGCGCCGTGCGCCAGGTCCTCCCACAGTGGCTGGAAACGAACCTGGCCGGGCAGTCCGAACAGATAGAGCGCGAGGGCGCCGCCGGCCATGTGGATACGGCCGAAATCCATCCCCACGGTGGTGGTCGTCTTGTCCGGTACGCCCCGCAGGTCGTCCACCCCGGCACTGTCCTGGGTGATCGGCTCCTCCATCCGCAGCGGCCGGACCTCCGAGACGCTGCCGATGAGGGTCGTCTTGCCGACGCCGAAACCGCCGGCGATCACGATTTTGGCGGACCTGGTCACCGTGACCGGCACGTACGCGATGCCGTCCGGTGAGTCAGACCAGTTCTCGCAGTCCATCAAGCACCTTCTGCAGGAGGTCGTCTCGGGGCTGGTCGGCGGCGGCCGACGCCGGGCTGGCCAGATGGCCGCTGTCCATGAGGGAGGACACGATGATCCGGACGGTGGACGGCGGCAGTTGCAGCGCCGCCGCGATGTCGGCCACGGCCAGACCGCCCCGCCCCACCGCGAACAGGCCCATCACCCGCCGCGCGTCGGGCCCCAGGTCGCCGGTCGGGGCCGGCGCGGCCACCATCACGCTCTCCAGCCGCACGTCCCGGTCCGGGCGGACCCGCCCGCCCGTGCGGACGTACGGCCGGACCATGTCCGGATCGTGCCGTGGGCCACTCATACGGCGGCGCCCCCGTCCGGCCGGCCCACCGGCATTCGCTCCCGGGTGCCCAGCTGCTCGCCCAACTGGACGACCAGCAGCGCCATGTGGTGGCTGATCAGACCGACGTCGGCGTGCGGGCCCGTGGTGACGACCGACAGCATGGTGTGGTGCCCGGCGGCGGTCGTCAGGCCGATCGCGGACACGGACTCGATCAGCTGCTGGCGCACCCCCTGGCCACCGGTGAACTCGTCCCAGGCGCGGCCCGACGCGCGCAGCGACGCGGTCAGGGCGGCCAGCTTCTCGCCGTCCTCCTGGCTGATGGTGCGGGTCCGGGCCTTGAGCAGCCCGTCGCCGCTCATCAGCACGGCGTACCGGACGCCCTCCACCGACCCCAGCTGCTCGTCCAGCAGCCAGCCCAGGGTGTTCGCGTGCGTGTCCGACATGATCAACGTCCTTCGTCCGTACGAGGGGGGTTCTGGTTGTCCCGGCTGCGGCGGCTGCCCGCCATCCACGCGGCGGCCACCGCCGGCCGGCCCGGTTCGACCACGGGCTCGGGCCCCGGCCGCGCCCCGGCGGCCG
>NZ_JAKRGC010000265.1 GCF_022347745.1 Streptomyces sp. OfavH-34-F | reverse complement strand
ATGGCCTCGGCGGTGCGGGCGGTGCGCGGGGCGGCGCTGCTGGTGGCCGCGCTGGGCGGGCTGAGCCTGCTCGCGTCCGGGGGCCCGGACACCACGCTGCTGTGGTTCGCGCCGCCGCTGGCGGCGGCCCTCGGCTGCCTGGCGATCGCCCGCTTCGAGGCGCACCCGTACGGTTCCTGGGCCTCCCCCGCCGGTCAGCGGCTGCTGGAGGCGTGTGCGGTGCCGGGGGACGGCGCGACGGGCGACACGCTGGTGACGGTCGCCGTGTGCGGGGTGGACGCGGTGGACGACCCGGCGCTGCGGGCGGCCCTGGCGAGCCGGCGCGTACGCCGGGCCGCGGTATGACGAACGGTGCGGCGCGCGCAGGACGTGCGCGCGCCGCACCGCTGAGCCGAACCCGGTGTCGCTGGACCGGCGGGAAGACGCGGGGTGCCGCGCCGGTGACCCGCCGTCTGATCTTCCGGGTTGGGGTGGCCGGGAACCCGCTCGCTACGCGAGCCCTGCCACCAGGTCCGCGACCGACTTGCGCCGGCCGGTGAAGAAGGGGACCTCCTCGCGGACGTGCAACCGCGCCTCGGCGCCCCGCAGGTGGCGCATCAGGTCGACGATGCGGTGCAGTTCGTCCGCCTCGAAGGCCAGCAGCCACTCGTAGTCGCCGAGGGCGAACGAGGCGACGGTGTTGGCGCGCACGTCCGGGTAGCCGCGCGCCATCTTGCCGTGGTCGGCGAGCATGCGGCGGCGGTCCTCGTCGGCCAGCAGGTACCACTCGTACGAGCGCACGAAGGGGTACACGCTGACGTAGTCGCGCGGCGTCTCGTCGGCGAGGAAGGCCGGGATGTGCGACTTGTTGAACTCGGCGGGGCGGTGCAGCGCCATGTTCGACCAGACCGGCTCCAGGTGCCGGCCGAGCCGGGTGCGGCGGAAGAGGTTGTACGCCTCCTGCAGCGCGTCCGCGGTCTCCGCGTGCCACCAGATCAGCAGGTCGGCGTCGGCGCGCAGGCCCGAGACGTCGTACGTGCCGCGGATGGTGATGTCCTTGGCCGCGAGCTGGTCGAACAGCTCCTGGACCTCGCCGGCGACGGCGGCGCGGTCCGTGTCGGCGGGCAGGACGTCGCGCAGCTTGAAGACGGACCACAGCGTGTAGCGGATGACCTCGTTGAGGTCCTTGGCCTTCTTGCCGGCGTTCGGAACCTTGCTTGATGTCTCAGTCTCGGGAGCACTCATACGGCTATTGTCCCGCCTCGCTCCGAGTGCCCTGAACCAGGGTCGGCGTGGCGGTGATCTCCCCGCCGAGGTCCCCGGCGATCTCGTCCGCCGCGCGGTGGGCGCTCGCCACGCAGGCGGGGATGCCGACGCCGTCGTACACGGCCCCGCACACGCGCAGCGCGGGCAGTTTCGCGACCGCGTCGCGGATGCGGGCGACCCGGCCGAGGTGCCCCACCGGGTACTGCGGCAGCCCGCCGATCCAGCGGGTGACCGCGCTCCCGACGGGCCGGGCGGTGAGCCCGGTGGCGGCGGCGAGGTCGCGCAGGGCCAGCCCGGCCAGCTCGCCGTCCTCGCGGTGCAGGTGCTCCTCCTCGCCGTAGCGGCCCACGGAGGTCCGCAGCACGAACAGGTCGGGGGCCGCGTCGTCGACCCAGCGCCACTTGTGGGTGGAGAAGGTGGCGGCCTTGATGGTGTGTCCGTCGACCGGCGGCACCAGGAAGCCGGAGCGCCCGGCGAAGGCCGCCCCGGTCACGTCGGAACGCCGGAACGCCATGGTGATCAGGGCCATCGACGCGTACTCGACGTCCGCCAGTTCGGCCGACGCGTCCGGGGACTCGGCGGCGAGCAGCGTGGCGGCGGACCAGGCGGGCACGGCCAGGACGACACCGTCGGCGGCGATGACCCGCGTGTCGGTGCGGACGTCCCAGCCGGTGGCGGTACGGGTGAGGCCCAGCACGGGGGTCTCGGTGAGGATCCGGCCGCCCCCGGCGCGCACGGCGTCGGCGACGGCGACGGGCAGGGTGCCGAGGCCGCCCTCGATGCCCTGGAAGACGGGCCCGTCCTGCCGTCGGGCGGCGGCCCGCTCCTGGAGCCGGGCAACCCCGTCGAGCAGCGGGCCGCCCTGCCGGGCCGCCTCGAAGAGCTGCGGCACGGCGGCGCGCATCGAGATCCGGTAGGCGTCGCCCGCGTACACGCCGCCGAGCAGCGGCTCCACCAGCCGGTCCACCACCTCGCGGCCCAGCCGGTCCGCGACGTACGCCCCCACGGCGACGTCGTCGCCGACGGGGGTGGCGGGCAGTTCGCGGTCCTCGGCGATCCGGGCCAGGCCCTCGGGCGACAGGACGCCGCCCAGGACCGACGGGTCGCCCGGCACGCCCATCACGTGGCCGGTGGGCATGGGGCGCAGCGCGTCGCGGGTCCACAGCGCCGCGCTGGCGGTGGCGGGCGGCTGGAGGCGGTCGCCGAGGCCCACGGCGCGGGCCAGGTCGACCGATTCGGGGCGGCGGGCGAGCATCGACTCGGCGCCGAGGTCGACCCGGACGCCCGCGACGTCGCCGGTCATGAGCTTGCCGCCGAGCCGGTCGGTCCCCTCCAGGACGGTGACCTCCAGCCCGGCGCCGACGAGCCGGTGGGCGGCCGCGAGTCCGGCGATTCCGCCGCCGATGACGACGACGTGGCGGGGGGCCGGGTCGGCGGGGTGCGTGGATGACTGCATGGTCCCACTCTCTCAAACCGGTTCCGGGGCCCGACCGTGACCGCTTCGATACCGGTGCGCCGGGTCCTGCGGCGCCCTCCGCACGTCCTATCCGCGACACCGATCACCCGTCCTGGGGGGACAGTTATGCAGGGAACATCCTTCGCCCGCGCCGGCGGCCGGGCCGCCCGCGCGTCGCGTACCGTGCCGGCCGCCGCGCTGCTGGCGGCCGTGCTCGCGCTGAGCGGCTGCGGCGCGAGCGGTGACGGCGGCTCGGCGAGCGACGACCGGGGCTACTCCGCGGCCCGGCAGGACAAGGGCGCCGAGGCGGCGAAGGCTGATGCCGCCGGTGCCCCGGCGGCGGCCGGCGAACGGCAGGAGGGGAAGCCGAGGACTCCGAGACCGGCCGCGGCCCACGTCATCCGGACCGCCTCGCTCTCCGTGGAGGTGGCCAGCGCCTCGAAGGCGGCCGCGCGGGCCCGTACGGCGGTGCGGGACGCGGGCGGACTGGTCGAGAAGGAGACCACGGAGCGGATCGACGGGGAGCGCGACTCCTCGCACCTCGTGCTGCGCGTCCCGCAGGAGGCGTACGACGAGGTGCTGCGGGAGCTGTCGGGCACGGGGAAGCTGGTCTCCCGTACCTCGGCGGCCAAGGACGTCACCGACCAGGTGGTGGACACCGAGAGCCGGATCGCCACCCAGCGGGCCAGTGTGGCGCGGGTGCGCGAGCTGATGGAGCGGGCCGACAAGCTGGCCGACGTGGTCACCCTGGAGGGGGAGCTGAGCAGCCGTCAGGCGGCCCTGGAGTCGCTGCTCGCCCAGCAGGCGTCCCTCAAGGACCGTACGACGCTGGCGACGATCACGCTGGACCTGACGGAGCCGGAGGCGGCGGACGGGGCGGCGGACGACGACCCCGGCTTCCTGGACGCCGTCGCCGGGGGCTGGCACGCCTTCGTGACGATGCTGCGCTGGCTGGCGATGGCCGTGGGCGCGACCGCCCCGTTCGTCGCCGTGGTGGCTGCCCTGGCCGTGCTGTGGCGGCTGACGCGCCGTCGGGTGCGGCGGCGCGGGCCGTCCGGCGAGGGCTGAGTACGCGGCCGGGGCGGGGCGCGCCGTAGCGTGGGGCCCTATCGACGAGCGTCGGAGGGACTGGCATGGCGGCGGAACGACTGGTGGTCATCGGCGGGGACGCGGCGGGGATGTCCGCCGCGTCCCAGGCCCGGCGGCTCAGGGGCCCGGACGAGCTGAGCATCACCGCCTTCGAGCGGGGCCGGTTCACCTCGTACTCCGCCTGCGGCATCCCGTACTGGGTCGGCGGCGACGTGACCGACCGGGACGACCTGATCGCCCGGACGCCCGAGGAGCACCGGGCCCGCGACATCGATCTGCGCACCCGCACCGAGGTCACGGAGATCGATGTGGCGGGGCGGCGGGTGCGCGCCCTGGACCGGGAGTCCGGCGAGGCGTACTGGACCGGCTACGACAAGCTGGTGATCGCGACCGGGGCCCGGCCGGTGCGTCCGGCGCTGCCGGGCATGGACGCGCCGGGGGTGCACGGGGTGCAGACCCTCGACGACGGGCAGGCGCTGCTGGACACCCTGGACCGGACGGAGGGCCGGCGGGCGGTGGTCGTCGGCGCGGGCTACATCGGGGTCGAGATGGCCGAGGCGATGCTGAACCGCGGCTTCGAGGTGACCGTGCTCAACCGGGGCGAGCAGCCGATGGCGACGCTCGACCCGGACATGGGGCGCCTGGTCCACGAGGCCATGGACGGGCTCGGGATCACGACGGTGAACGGCGCGGAGGTGACCGGGGTCAGGACCGGGCCGGACGGCCGGGCCGCCGCGGTGGTCACGGACGCCGCGGAGTATCCGGCGGACGTGGTGGTGCTCGGCATCGGGGTGCGGCCGGAGACGGAGCTGGCGGCGGCTGCCGGGCTGCCGCTGGGGCCGCACGGCGGGCTGCTCACCGATCTGTCGATGCGGGTCACCGGGCACGCGGACATCTGGGCGGGCGGCGACTGTGTGGAGGTGCTGGACCTGGTGGCGGGCCACACCCGGCACATCGCGCTCGGCACCCACGCCAACAAGCACGGCCAGGTCATCGGCTCCAACGTGGGCGGCGGCTACGGCACGTTCCCGGGTGTGGTGGGCACGGCGGTGAGCAAGGTGTGCGACCTGGAGATCGCCCGGACCGGGCTGCGCGAGAAGGACGCGCGGGCGGTGGGGCTGCGGTACGTGACGGCGACGATCGAGTCCACGAGCCGGGCGGGCTACTACCCGGACGCGCGGCCGATGAAGGTGAAGATGCTCGCGGAGTACCGGACGGGCCGGCTGCTCGGCGTGCAGATCGTGGGCCGCGAGGGCGCGGCGAAGCGGGTGGACGTGGCGGCGGTGGCGCTCACGGCCGGGATGACGGTGGAGCAGATGACCGCCCTGGACCTGGGGTACGCGCCGCCGTTCTCGCCGGTCTGGGATCCCGTCCTGGTGGCCGCCCGCAAGACCGTGTCGGTGCTGCGGAAGGCGGGCTCCGCCTGAGCGGGGCCCGCCTGCGGCGGTGGTTCAGCGGGCGGTGCGGGTGTGGACGTACTCGACGAGGCGGGTCAGCGCGTCGGGGTCCATGTTCGGCATGACGCCGTGGCCCAGGTTGAAGACGTGTCCCTCCAGGCCGGCCGCCGCGTCCAGCACCTCCTGCGCCTTGGCCTCCACCGCGGGGGTCGGCGCGAACAGCACCGCCGGGTCGAGGTTGCCCTGGAGCGCCTTGCCGGGGCCGACGCGGCGGGCCGCCTCGTCCAGCGGGACGCGCCAGTCCACGCCGACGACGTCCGCACCGGCCTCGCCCATCAGGCCGAGCAGTTCGCCGGTGCCGACGCCGAAGTGGATGCGGGGCACCCCGTACGGGGCGACGGTGTCGAACACCTTCGCGGAGGCGGGCAGCACCGAGCGCCGGTAGTCGGCGGGGGCGAGGGCGCCGACCCAGGAGTCGAAGAGCTGGACGGCCGAGGCGCCGGCCTCGATCTGGACCCTGAGGAAGGCGCCGGTGATCTCGGCGAGCCGGTCGAGCAGGTCGGCCCACAGCTGCGGGTCGCCGTACATCATGGCCTTGGTGTGCTCGTGGTTGCGGGACGGGCCGCCCTCCACGAGGTAGCTCGCGAGTGTGAACGGGGCGCCCGCGAAGCCGATGAGCGGGGTGGCCCCCAGCTCGGCGGTGAGCAGCCCGATGGCCTCGGTGACGTACGGGACGTCCTCGGGCGTGAGGTCGCGCAGCCGGGCCAGGTCGGCGCGGGTGCGGAACGGCTCGGCGACGACGGGGCCGACGCCGGGCTTGATGTCGAGGTCGATGCCGATGGCCTTGAGGGGCACGACGATGTCGCTGAAGTAGATCGCGGCGTCCACCGCGTGGCGGCGGACGGGCTGCATCGTGATCTCGGCGACCAGCTCCGGCATCATGCAGGAGTCGAGCATCGGGATGCCTTCGCGCACCCTCAGGTACTCGGGCAGCGAGCGTCCCGCCTGACGCATGAACCAGACCGGCGTGTGCGGCACCGGCTCGCGGCGGCAGGCCTTGAGGAACGCCGAGTCGTAGGTGGCGGAAGTCTGGGTCAGCTGCCCGGAGGGGCGGTCGTTGGCACTCACGTAAGGAATCTTCGCACGTGCGCACAACGACCCCGCCCCCGCACGGGTGTCCTTCCGCACGCCGGGCCCGCATTCCGCCTACTCTTCCCCGCATGGCTGCGGCTCAGGGACACATCTCCGGTCAATCCGATGGCGCTGACGGCACGGACGGCGCGGAGGGTGCCGCCGTTCCGTCCGCGTTCCGTGCGGCGGTGGACGCGCTGCGCGCGGCGCGGCTGCGTCCCGAGCTGGAGGTGGAGCCGACCCGGCCGCCGAAACGGCTCGCGCCGCACGCGTACGCGCTGGAGGCCGCGGTCGTCGACGGCGAGGACGATCTCGCGGACGGCCGGCTGGTCCTGCTCCACGACCCGGCGGGGCACGAGGCGTGGCAGGGGGCCTTCCGCCTGGTGACGCTGGTGCGGGCCGAGCTGGAGCCGGAGATGGCCGCCGACCCGCTGCTGCCGGAGGTGTGCTGGTCCTGGCTGACCGGGGCGCTGGAGGCGCGCGGGCTCTTCTACGGGGAGGCCGGCGGCACGGTGACGATGGCGGGCTCGCACTACTTCGGCGCGCTGGAGACCCGGCGGCCGGCGACGCAAATCGAGATCCGGGCGTCCTGGACCCCGCGCGAGGGGCGCGGCGGGGTGCCGGACGCGGCGGCGCATCTGGTGGCGTGGGGCGATCTGCTGTGCCAGATCGCGGGGTTGCCGCCGTCCGGTCCGCCGGACGCGGCGGTGGTGACGCTGCCCCAGCGGCGCGGCCCCCAGGTCCCGTAGCCCGCCGATTTCCGCGCCCGGGTGGCGGGGGTCGCAAGGCCCCGCGACCCGGGCGCGCTCACTTTCGGCCACCGGCAAGACATTCGTACAATCGATCGCGCGTCCTATTTGCCCGAATTGTTACGCATGAATTCGTGATCTTCCCCTAAAGGAGCAGGCGTGTACTGCCGAAGGAGTCAATGACCCTTCAAGCACGGTTCGCCCCGGCTTCATCCCCGAGCCGGCCCGTCCCGCCACTCCCCCCAGGAGGCCTGGTGTCCGTTCTCCTCGAGCAGCCCGCAAGCCTGGTCGCCTACCGCCCGAACAAGCCGACGGCCATGGTCGTCGTGGCCGACCCGCGCGTCCGTTCCACCGTCACCCGCCATCTGTGGGCCCTCGGAGTACGTGACGTCATCGAGGCGTCGTCCATCGCGGAGGCCCGTCCCCGCGTCGGCAACCCGCGCGACATCTGCGTTGCCGACGTCCACCTGCCCGATGGTTCCGGGCTGACCCTGCTGTCCGAAACCCGAGCCGCCGGCTGGCCCAACGGCCTGGCCCTGTCCGCAGCCGACGACATCGGCGCCGTGCGCAACGCCCTCGCGGGCGGCGTCAAGGGCTACGTCGTCACCGGCACCCGTACCAATATCGGCCACCCGGCCCGTCCCGGCGTCGTCCCCATCGGCGCCACCGCCGCCCGTATGCACCGCCGGCCCCCCGGCTCCCCGAGCCACCCGGGCGGCTACCGCGAGCTCTCCGGCCGCGAGGTGGAGGTGCTCCGGCTCGTCGCCGAGGGCCAGTCCAACAAGGCCATCGGCGTCTCGATGGGCCTGTCCGCCCTCACCGTCAAGAGCCACCTCGCCCGCATCGCCCGCAAGCTCGGCACCGGGGACCGCGCCGGCATGGTCGCCGTGGCCCTGCGAACGGGCATCATCCACTGACCCCACCCCCTCACCGACCCACCCGCTCCACCGCACCCGCCGGTGCGCCGTGTACGCAACCGGCTGGAATACGCGCATCGGCGCCTGCCGACGGAACGTTCCGTCGGCGGGCGCCGCGCACGCACAGATACCCTTGACACGTGACCGACGCCCAAGAGACCGCAGCAGACACATCACTGCGAACCACCGGGGGCGCTCCCCCGGACGACGTCGCCCCGGCGCCGATCCCCTTGCTCGCACCACGCGAGGGCCTTCCGCCGGTGGTGGCCTCCGACGACGACCTCGCCCGGGTGATCGCCGCCTTCGCGGCGGGCTCCGGCCCGGTGGCCGTGGACGCCGAACGGGCGTCCGGCTACCGCTACGGCCAGCGCGCCTATCTCGTACAGCTGCGCCGCGACGGCGCGGGCAGCGCGCTCGTGGATCCCGTGGGCTGCCCCGACCTGTCCGGTCTCGGCGAGGCCCTGCGCGGCACCGAGTGGATTCTGCACGCGGCGACGCAGGACCTGCCGTGCCTGCGCGAGATAGGGATGACGCCGACCGGGCTCTTCGACACCGAGCTGGCCGGGCGGCTGGCCGGGTTCCCGCGGGTCGGCCTCGGCGCCATGGTCGAGAACGTCCTCGGCTACTCCCTGGAGAAGGGCCACTCCGCCGTCGACTGGTCCACCCGCCCGCTGCCCGAGCCCTGGCTGCGCTACGCCGCGCTCGACGTCGAACTCCTCATCGACCTGCGCAACGCCCTGGAGGACGAGCTCGACCGGCAGGGCAAGCTCGGCTGGGCCCGCGAGGAGTTCGACGCCATCGCCTCGGCGCCGCCCGCTCCCCCGCGCCAGGACCCCTGGCGCCGCACCTCCGGGATGCACAAGGTCCGCCGCCGCCGGCAGATGGCGGTGGTCCGGGAGCTGTGGAACGCCCGGGACCGGATCGCCCGGCGCCGCGACATCTCGCCCGGCAAGGTGCTCGGGGACGCCGCGATCATCGAGGCCGCGCTCGCGCTGCCGCCCAACGTGCACGCGCTGACCGCCCTGCCCGGCTTCGGCCCGCGCATGGGACGGCGCCAGCTGGAGCAGTGGCAGGCCGCTGTGGACCGGGCCAAGGCGCTGCCCGACGCGGAGCTGCCGCAGCCCGGCCAGGCC
>NZ_JAKRGC010000264.1 GCF_022347745.1 Streptomyces sp. OfavH-34-F | reverse complement strand
GCCCCGACGCCGAGGCGGTCCTGCTGCCCGACACCGCCCTGCACACCGTCGCCCACCTCCCCGCGCTGGAGGAGGCGCTCGGCAAGCCCGTCCTCACCGCGAACCAGGTCGCCGCCCGCGAGGCCCTGCGCCTCGCCGACCGCCCGGCCTTCGCCCCCCGCCTCGGCGCCCTCTTCGCCGGCCGCGAGCAGCCGCCCGCGCCGGTGGGGTGGGGGAGCGGCCGGGCGTACGCGCACGGGAAGAAGGGCTGAGCGGGGTTCGCGCCGCACCGGCCCCGGAATAAACGGAGCCATCCTCCTGTTGGGTCCTCCCGGAGATACGAGGCACTGAAACGCACCACTGGAAGGGCCAGGACGTGGACGAGATGCGAGGCGACGGAACCCGGGACGACCGAGTCCGGGGCGACGAGATCCGGGGCACCGCGCGGGGGACCGCCCCCGTGCCCCTGTCCGTGCTGGACCTGGTGACCGTCGGCAAGGGCCGCACCGCGAGCCAGGCCCTGCTCACCGGCGTCGAGATCGCCCGGCTCGCCGACCGGCGCGGCTTCCACCGCTACTGGGTCGCCGAACACCACTCGATGCCCGGGGTCGCCTCCTCGTCCCCGGCCGTGCTGCTGGCCCACACCGCCGCCCGCACCGAACGCGTCCGGCTGGGCTCGGGCGGCGTGATGCTGCCCAACCACGCCCCGCTCGTCATCGCCGAGCAGTTCGGCACCCTGGAGGCGATGGCCCCCGGCCGCATCGACCTCGGACTCGGCCGCGCCCCCGGCACCGACGGCGCCACGGCCGCCGCCCTGCGCCGCACGGACCGGCTGGGCGAGGGCGCGGAGGACTTCCCGCAGCAGCTCATGGAGCTGACCCGGTTCCTGGACGACGACTTCCCGGACGGCCACCCCTACGCCCGCATCCACGCGGTCCCCGGCCCCGCGCAGGCCACCGCCGACGGCGGCGTCCAGTCCCCGGCGCGCCCGCCCATCTGGCTGCTCGGCTCGTCCGGCTTCAGCGCCCGGCTGGCCGGCGTCCTGGGGCTGCCGTTCGCCTTCGCGCACCACTTCTCGGCCCAGAACACCGTGCCGGCCCTGGAGCTGTACCGCGACTCCTTCAAGCCGTCCACGGTCCTGGACGAGCCCTACGCGCTGATCGGGGTCGCCGCCCTGGCCGCCGACGAGGAGCGCGAGGCGCGGCGCCAGGTGCTGACCGGCGCCCTGTCGATGCTCCGGCTGCGCTCCGGGCGGCCCGGCCTGGTGCCGACGCCCGAGGAGGCGGAGGCGTACGCCTTCTCCCCGATGGAGCGCGAGTTCGTCGACAGCTGGCTGGCCAACATCGTCCACGGCACCCCCGACGAGGTGCGCACCGGCCTGGACGACCTGGTCCGGCGCACCGGAGCCGACGAACTGATGATCACCGCCAACGCCCACAGCGGCGACGCCCGGCTGCGCAGCTACGACCTGATTGCGGACGCCTACGGGCTGCCGCAGGAGTGAGCGGGGGCGGTCTCACGCGCCCGGCGCGCGTGTCCCGATGAGTTCGGCGATGCGCTCCGGAGCCACCGCCCGCGAGTAGAGCCAGCCCTGTCCGGTGTCGCAGCCGATCCGGCGCAGCCGCTCCGCCTGGCCGGCCGTCTCCACGCACTCCGCGGTGACGGTCAGGCCCAGGCGGTGGGCCAGCCCGACCATCGCCTCCACGATCGTCTCGTCGGCGGGGGAGGGGCACGTACCGTCCTCGTGGCGGAAGCCGCGGACGAAGGCGCCGTCCAGCTTGAGCGCGGAGACCGGCAGTCGGCTCAGGTAGGCGAGGTTCGAGTAGCCGGTGCCGAAGTCGTCGATGGCGATGCGCACCCCCATGTCGCTGAGGGCCTGGAGCGCGCGCAGCGGCCGGCCCGCCGAGCCCATCACCGCGGACTCGGTCAGCTCCAGTTGCAGCAGCGCCGGGTCGAGCCCGGTCTCCGCCAGGATCTGCGCGACATCGGTGACCAGGTCGGAGTCCCAGACCTGGCGCACCGCGACGTTGACGCTGATGAACAGCGGCGGCTCGGCCGGGTGGTCGAGCTGCCAGCGGCGGGCCTGCCGGCAGGCGGAGCGCAGCACCCACCGGCCGAGCTGGACGATCGAGCCGTCCTCCTCGGCGATGGCGACGAACCGATTCGGCGCCAGCATGCCGAACTGCGGATGGTTCCAGCGCACCAGCGCCTCCACCCCGCGCACGACCCCGTCCGCCATACCGACCAGCGGCTGGTACTCGATGGTGAACTCACCGCGCTCCACGGCCGGGCGGAGCGTCGAGGAGAGCGCCTGCCGGGTCATCCGGTGGGCGTTGCGCTCCGGGTCGAACAGGGTCCAGCGGGCCTTCCCGTCCGCCTTCGCCCAGTACAGCGTGGTGTCGGCGGCCTGCATCAGACCGGTCGCGGACGTGCCCGCGACGGGCCGCTCCACCACCCCGATCGACGCCGAGACCGCCAGCCGCTGCCCGGCCAGGTCGAACGGCTGCTGGAGGGCGCCCAGCACCGAGCGCGCCAGCTCGGTGAGCTGCTCGGTGCCGGTGGACTCCTCGACCAGGATGGCGAACTCGTCGCCGCCGAGCCGGGCCACCAGCGGGGCGGCCCGCGCGTCCTGCCGCCCGGCGCAGTCGGTGAGGCGCGTGGCGACGGCCGCGAGGAGCCGGTCGCCGGTCCGGTGGCCGAGGGTGTCGTTGACCGCCTTGAAGCCGTCCAGGTCCAGATAGCAGAGCCCGACGCGGGCGGCCTCGTCCCGGTCGGCCGGGGCGCGCAGCGCCGACGACAGCCGCTCGAAGAAGAGCGTCCGGTTGGGCAGCCGGGTCACCGGATCGTGCAGCTGGAGGTGGCGCAGCCGCTGGTGCAGCTCCCGCCGGTCGCTGACGTCCGCGACGGAGAGCAGCACCTGGCCCGGCGCGCCCCCGTCCGCCGCCTGCCCGCCGGGCATCGGGACGGCGGTGATCTCGGCCCAGAGCGCGCGGCCGTCGGGGTGCTTGAGCCGGCGGGTGCAGCGGAACCGGGAGCGCCGGCCGCGCAGCACCTCGCGGTACGCGTGCCAGGTGCGGGCGTCCGCCGGGAGGTCCACCAGGTCGGCGGCCGACCGCGCGGTGAGCGCGGCGGCGCGGGTGCCGGTGAGCGCGCCGAGCGCCTCGTTGGCGGTGACGATCAGGCCCTCGTGGTCCACGACGGCCATCGGCAGGGCGGCGGCACGGAAGGCGGCCCGGTAGTCGTGCGGTTCGCCGGGGGAGGGGCCGGCCGGGGCGCCCGTCGACCACGGTTCGTCACGCTCCGTGACTCCGGGTCGCTGTGCGGAGGGTGTCGGGCCCGCCGCGGGCACCGGCCCCTCGGAGGTTGCGCTCACCGTTCGCTCCGCCCTGCCGCTCTCTCCCGGACATCTCTGGTCGGACTGGCCTGCCGCGCTGGTTCGCCGTCGTGAGAGGCGGAAACCGCGCAGGAAGGCGAGGTGAAGCATAGAGGGCGGCGCCCCGGCGGTTCCAGCGCGCCGGTCCCCTACGGGGCCGCGAACGACTCGCACGGCCCAGGCGGACCCGATCCGGTTTGTCCCCGAGTGATTGTTTCTGCGCGCCTCTGTTTCCTCCCGGTGGCCACGTGATCGTTTGTGACTGTACGTGAGGAGATGAAGGGGTGAAATGACTGGACCCGACTGGGTGACCATGACGTGACGAAACGGCCATAACCCCACAAGGTGGACGGCAGGTATCCGCTCGCCGCGCCGGAGGTAGATGTGCCGCGTCTGTCCGGGCCCCCGCCGGGGGTGGAGACGATCGGCCCCCGCGGGCTGACGGCCGGGCTGATCTCGCTGGTGGCCCTCGTCGCCACCTCCCTCGTCGCCGGACCCGTGGCCGCCGCCACCGGCGACGCGGCCCCCTGCGCACTGCCCCGCACCACCGCCCACCACTCCCTCGGCGTCGACCGCTGGAACGGCGCCTACCCGCGCCCGGTCCGCGCCCTGGACGCGGTGATGGTCTTCCTCTCGTTCCCCGACTCCCGGCCGGTCACCACCCCCGCCGAACTCACCGCCGACTACTTCCCGGCCACCACCCGCTTCTTCCGCCGCGCCTCGTACGGGAAGTTCACCCTGCGCCCGCACCCGCAGGCGCGGTGGACCACCATGCCCCGCCCCTCGACCTGGTACGGCATAAAGCGCGACTGGGACAGCGACCGGCGCAGCGCCTACCTGCGCGACGCGATCCGGGTGGCCGACGCCCGGATCGACTTCTCCCGCTACGACATCGTCTACTTCGTCGCCGACCCGGACGCCCCGGGCGTCGACTCCGACGCCACCAAGGTCGTCAACTTCGACCGGCCGGTGCGCGCGGACGGCACGGACATCCGGCGCGTCGTCACCCTCTTCGAACAGCACCCGCCCGACCACAACGTCCTGGCCCACGAGACCGGCCACGTCTTCGACCTGCCCGACCTCTACCACCGCCCCTCCGACGGCAAGGGCGACTGGGACACCTTCGTCGGCGACTGGGACGTCATGGGCAGCCAGTTCGGCCTCGCGCCCGACCTCTTCGGCTGGCACAAGTGGAAACTGGGCTGGCTGGACGACCGGCAGGTGGTCTGCGTCCAGAGCGACCGGGTCGTCACCCTGGAGCCGATGGCCGCCGTGCCCGTGCCCGGCGCCACGCTCGGCACCAGGCTCGCCGTGATCAGGACCGGCGAGGGCACCGCGATCGCCGTCGAGGCCCGCGGCGCCACCGGCAACGACCGCGGGACCTGCGCCGAGGGCATCCTGCTCTACCGGGTGCGCAACGAGACCCCGTCCGGCGGCGGCCCCGTCGAGGTGCTCGACACCCATCCGGAGACCGACGCCTGCTGGGAGCGCTCGGTCTACCCGCCGCTCGCGGACGCCCCGCTGCGCGTCGGCGAGACGTACACCGTGCCCGGCGCGCACACCACGGTCGAGGTCGCCGGCCGGACGCCGTCCGGCGACTGGACCGTACGCATCACCACGGGCACCTGACCCGGTCCGCCCCCGGACGACGAAGAAGCCCCTCGCTCTCGCGAGGGGCTTCTCCCGTCTGTGCGCCGCCAGGGACTCGAACCCCGGACCCGCTGATTAAGAGTCAGCTGCTCTAACCAACTGAGCTAGCGGCGCCTGCTGACGTCGTAGACCTTAGCACCCTGATCCGTGAGAGGAAAAATCGAAATCCGGGGCCCCGGAGCCGGCGCCGAACGGGCCACCCGGACGCACGCCCACAGCAGCACGTCCGGCCCGGGCAGCCAGGGGTTACGGGTGTCCGGAGCGACCAGCCAGCGCGGCCCCGTGTAGCTGTCCCCGCAGGTCAGCGGGGGAACCGTGACCGCGTCCCCGGTGCCGTGACACAGCAGCGCGGGCGTCTGCGCCCCGTCGCCCCACTCCTCCCAGTCCAGCAGCGAGGGCAGCCGCTGGGCGGTCCCCGGCGAGGCGAACAGCAGCATCCGCCCCCGGTGCGAGGCGACCGGGCCCGAGCCCGGACCGTCGGCCCACAGGTGCTCCAGCATCCGGCGCCCGAACAGCGTCGGCACGTTCACCACGTCGAACGCCGTCCCGCACGGCAACACCCCCGGCGCCGTGGGGCGCGCCTCCCACTGGGACAGGGCGCTGCGCGGATACGCCGTCGCCCCGGCCAGCCACGCGGCACCGGCCGCGGTGATCTGAGCCGTCTGGTGCCGCGCCGGCTCGCGCAGCTCCGCGAACGGGTCGTGGTCGCGGCCGGGGCGGAGGCAGGGGCCGTCGCCGTGGTGCAGGGTCGTTTCGTCGGGCAGCCATGCGGTCATGTGCACTGGTCTACCCGCAGTGACGGACCGGATTCCCAGAGTTGCCGAAAACCGGGACGCGATAACCGCACGAGGAGTATGGTTCGCGCGGGCATATGCCCGTGGTGGTACCCGCCACCCCTCCCGCGCCTACGCCGACGGCGTGTTCAGCAGCGTCCGGCCGTACTCGACCATCTTCTGCGCGTAGTCCTCGGTCCACTCCGCACGCCGCGCGATGTCCGCCGTCGTGAGCCGGTCGAAGCGGCGCGGATCGGCCAGCTGGGCGGCGGCTATCGCCTGGAACTCCACCGCCCGGTCGGTCGCGGCGCGGAAGGCCAGCGCCAGCTCCGTCGCCCGGCCCAGCAACTCCTTCGGGTCCTCCATCGACTCCAGGTCGAAGAAGTGCTCGGGGTCGGCGACCGCCGTCGCCGGCTCGAAGAGCAGGGGTGCGGGCCGCAGCCGCCGCTGGTCGCTCCGCTCGGACTGTGCCATGTGCTTCCTCCTCGGACGGCCGGACGGCCACCCTCCATTGTCCGGACCCCCGCAAGAGCGCCAGAAGTGTTCACGGCCGGGGCCCGCGCCACCGCGACCGCGCCCCCGGCGCACTCAACAACCCCACCCCACCCGGTGTTCCGCCAGATGCGCCAGGACGGCGTGGTTCGCCTCCCAGCCGTCCGGGAACTTCACGGTGACGCCCAGCTGGACCGGCTCCGTCGAGGGATGCTCGTCCAGCAGGTCCGCCACGCCCTCGCGGCAGACCACGACGCACGCGTGGCGGTGGCGGGAGGCCAGGACGCACAGGCGGCCCGTCTCCAGGTGGAACGCGGTGGCGTCCGGGCGGCCCGACAAGGGGTGCAGCACCACCGTCACGTCGAACTCGCGGCCCTGCAGCCGGTTCGCCGTGTCCACCGCGACGCCCGTCACGCCCAGCTCCGCCAGCGCGGCCCGCACCGCCGCCGCCTGGTCGCGGTGGGCCGTGCCGACGGCGACCCGGTCCGCCGTCACCGGGGCCGGGTCCGAGGAACGCTCGCTGACGGCCGCGCCGCCCCGGTCCAGCAGCCGGCGGACCACCAGGGCCACCGCCCGTACCGCCTCCGGATCGGTGCGCGGGGTGTGCCGGGCCGGCAGTTCGAGCAGCCCCCAGCCCGACTCCGCCGCCTCGTCCAGCACCCGGTCCGCCGCCGACTCGTCCGACGCCACCCCGAAGGACAGCCGCCGGTCGCCGTGGTCCGTGCCGCTGCGGAACGGCGTGTACGGGTAGAACGCGTCCGACACCAGCGGCGCGGCCGACGCCGGCAGCCGCCAGGACACCGGCAGCCGGTGCTGCGGCAGCTCCGGGTTGTGCGCGAGCAGCGTGCTCACCGCGCTGGCCGCCGGGTCGTAGCTCAGCCCCGCCCACTGGTCGGCGCCGACGATCGAGAACGGGTCCAGCTGCCCCGGGTCACCCACGAACAGGGCCCGCTCGAACAGCCCGGCCACCGCCAGCAGCGCGTCCGACCGCATCTGGTACGCCTCGTCGACGATCGCGTGCCCCCACGGCTCCACGTTCTTCACATGGGCCCACTTCGCCGCCGTCGAAATCACCACGTCCAGGTCCGCGAGATCCGCCGCCTTCGCCGACTTCCGCACGTTCGCCAGGCCGTCCAGCACCTTGTCGTACGGATCGGAATCGCTGCTGTGCAGCCGCCCCACCGGCAGTCCGGGCTCCTTCTCGGCGAGCCGCACCACCAGATCGTCCACCTGCGCGTTCGTCTGCGCGACCACCATCAGCGGCCGGCCCGCCGCGGCCAGCTCCAGCGCCGCGCGCACCACCAGCGTCGACTTGCCGGCCCCCGGCGGGGAGTCCACCACGACCCCCCGCGCCGTGCCGTTCAACGTGTCGTCCAGGATCTTCGCGGTGGCCAGGCCCGCCGCCGCGCCCGGGTCGAAAACGGCCGTCACAGCAGGTCCTCCGGGGTCACGGGATCGGGTCGCTCCGCCGCGTCGAGGCCGCCCGGCGGACCGCCGTGGGTCCACGGCGTCTCCTCCGCGTCCGGCAGCCGCGGCCCGCCGCGCTGATCGTGCTCGAACAGGGTCCAGGCGATTCGGTCGCCCCGCTCCGGGACCGACCCCGGCGCCGGCTCCCGGCCGCGCCCCATCCGGTCGGTGATCCGCAGCACCAGCGACAGCGCGCCGTCCTCCGCCGGCTCCAGCGCGACGAACTCGGCGGTCTGCGGCCTGCCGTCCAGCGAGCGGTACACCTTGACGCCCGCGCCCAGCTGCGGCCGCTCGTCCGTGACGACGGTGACCAGCGGGCGCGGCGAGGGCCGCTTCGACTCGGTGTACGTCATCTCCACGGCGCACACCTCGCCCACGAACGCCTCCCCGGCCAGCCGGCGGCCCGCCATGACCAGCGGATCGTCGAGCGCCTCCTGCGCCTCCAGCTGGGCCTGGGCCGTCTCCCGGGAGGCCAGCTTGCGGGCGGCCGTCACCGCGTCGTCCCGGCGCGGCTGCGGCGGCTCACCGGAGCGCACCCGGTCGCGGTGGGCCGTGAACGACCAGCGGTCCCTGGTCCAGCGGTCCTCGGTCCTGGCCCCCTCCGGCAGCTCCCGCAGCAGGTCGAGACCCCGCCACACCGCGTCCCAGGTCGGCCGGAGCACCCCGGCCAGCAGGGCCCGGATCTCCCGCTCGGCGCCGGTCAGCTCGGCCAGCCGGGCATCGGCGACCAGCCCGTCCTCGGCCGCCGCGAACGCGCCGCGCGCCCGGTCGTACCGCTCGATGGCGGGCGCCAGCAGCCGGTTGTCGAAGTCCGGGTCGGTGGCCGGACCGGCCGGCGGGCACAGCAGCTGCCCCGCCGCGTCCCGGGCCAGCTCGGCCCGGAGCGCCGCCTGCGCCCCCGACTCGCCGGCCGGCGGGTCGATCCAGGCGAGCAGGGCCCCCAGATGCTGGTCCTCCAGGTTCGACTGGCCGGTCGCCCAGTGCCGGTTCAGCAGGTCCGTGCAGGCGAGCAGCAGCGAGGAGCCGGGCACCCGCGCCCGCTCCCCGTAGTGCGTCAGCCAGCGCCCGAGCAGCGGCACCCGCGCGGGCGCCGGGTACGGGGTGTCCGGATCGTCCTCGGCGGTGCGCCGGAACCGCATCGAGCGGCCCAGCAGCCGGACGAACTCGATGCCCGCCCGGCTCGGCACCACGAGCTGCGCGGCGTCCACGCACAGCTCCGTCTCGACCTTGACCCGCTTGCCGGTCGCCGGATCGGCCTCGCTGCGCTCGGCGGGCTCCACCACGTCCGTGTACGCCTCGATGTGCGGCAGGACGGCTTCGGCCAGCTCGGCGAGGAACGCGAAGCGCAGGTCCCGGTCGCGGGGCTGGGAGACGGCCAGCAGCCGGGGCGCGTCCCGGTCCGTGCCGACGAGGGCGCCGAGCGGGGCGCCC
>NZ_JAKRGC010000263.1 GCF_022347745.1 Streptomyces sp. OfavH-34-F | reverse complement strand
GCCGGGCGCCGGGCGCCCCGGCGGCCACGACCGGCGCCCGCCGGCCACCCCCACCTCCCTGCCGAACGCACAGGTGCGACGCTGGATCGAGATCAATGGCACCCGCCACCAGATCTCGCGCCCGACCCTGGTCATGGGCCGCAGCACCGACGCCGACGTGCGGATCGACGACCCCGGCGTGTCCCGCCGGCACTGTGAGATCAGGACCGGAACGCCCTCGACGATCCAGGATCTCGGGTCTACCAACGGCATCGTGGTAGACGGGCAGCACACCACCCGCGCTACGCTCCGCGACGGCTCGCGGATCGTCGTGGGCAGCACCACCATCGTTTACCGGCAAGCCGAAGGGTGAAGCGGGGGCAATGTCAGAGCTGACCCTGACGGTCATGCGGCTAGGTTTCCTGGCTGTTCTGTGGCTGTTCGTGATCGTGGCCGTCCAGGTCATTCGCAGTGACCTGTTCGGAACCCGTGTCACGCAGCGCGGCTCACGCCGCACCGCGACCGACGCGCGTCCCGCCCAGGGACGCCAGAACGCGGCACCGCCGCAGCAGCGCCAGCAGTCCGGCCGCCAGCGCCGGGGGGCACCGACCAAGCTGGTCGTCTCCGAGGGCACGCTCACCGGCACCACGGTGGCGCTCCAGGGACAGACCATCACGCTGGGCCGCGCCCATGATTCAACGATCGTGCTGGACGACGACTACGCGTCCAGCAGGCATGCCAGGATCTACCCCGACCGTGACGGCCAGTGGATCGTCGAGGATCTCGGGTCCACCAACGGCACCTACCTGGACCGGACCCGCCTCACCACCCCCACGCCTGTTCCGCTGGGCGCGCCGATCCGGATCGGCAAGACCGTCATCGAGCTGCGGAAGTAGTACGACAATGAGCGAGCGGAGCGAGCGAGCCGCGGGAATCCGGGAATCGGACCCGGCCGGGCTCCCGACCGGAGGGTGGGCAGTGTGGCTCGAGACCGGCGGTACACCGAACCGACGGGTGAGGTGCGCATGAGTCTGTCCCTGCGCTTCGCCGCCGGATCGCACAAGGGCATGATCCGCGAGGGCAACGAGGACTCGGGTTACGCCGGTCCCCGTCTCCTCGCGATCGCCGACGGCATGGGCGGCCAGGCCGCCGGTGAGGTCGCCAGCTCCGAGGTGATCTCCACCCTCGTCCAGCTCGACGACGACGTACCGGGCTCCGACATCCTCACCTCGCTCGGTACGGCGGTCCAGCGGGCCAACGACCAGCTGAGGATGATGGTCGAGGAGGACCCGCAGCTGGAGGGCATGGGCACCACGCTCACCGCCCTGCTCTGGACCGGCCAGCGCCTCGGCCTGGTCCACGTCGGCGACTCGCGCGCGTACCTGCTGCGCGACGGCGTGCTCACCCAGATCACGCAGGACCACACCTGGGTCCAGCGGCTGGTCGACGAGGGCCGGATCACCGAGGAGGAGGCCACCACCCACCCGCAGCGCTCCCTGCTGATGCGCGCGCTGGGCAGTGGCGACCACGTGGAACCCGACCTCTCCATCCGTGAGGTCCGGGCCGGCGACCGCTACCTGATCTGTTCCGACGGGCTCTCCGGTGTCGTCTCCCACCAGACGATGGAGGAGACGCTCGCCAGCTACCAGGGCCCTCAGGAGACCATTCAGGACCTGATCCAGCTCGCCCTGCGCGGCGGCGGACCGGACAACATCACCTGCATCGTCGCCGACGTCTTCGACGTCGACAGCAACGACACCCTGGCCGGGCAGCTCAACGACACCCCGGTCGTCGTCGGCGCGGTCGCCGAGAACCAGGCGGCCCAGCTGAACGACGGCGGCGCGATGCAGACGCCCGCCGGGCGCGCGGCCGGCCTCGGCCGTCCCGTGCCGCCGCCGGCCGGCAGCTTCGGCCCTCCCGGCAGCGGTGACGACTCCGGCTACGGCGACCTGTCCGACGGGGCGTTCTCGTCGTACACCGACGACGACTTCGACAAGCGCGGCGGCCGCAAGTGGCTCAAGCGCTCCCTGTACATCGCGCTCGCCCTGGCCGTGGTCGGCGGCGGTCTGTACGGCGGTTACCGCTGGACCCAGACCCAGTTCTACGTGGGCGCGAAGAACGACAACGTCGCGCTGTACCGGGGCATCAGCCAGGACCTCGGCTGGGTGTCGCTCTCGAAGATCGAGACCGACCATCCCGAGATCGAACTCAAGTACCTCCCGCCCTACCAGCGCAAGAAGGTCGAGGACACGATCGCCGAGGGCAGCCTCGCCGACGCCCGCGAGAAGATCAGCGAACTCTCCACACAGGCCTCGGCCTGCAAGAAGGACGCGCAGCGCCGCGAGGCCGAGAAGGCCCACGGCGACGAGGGCCGGGCCCAGGGCACGGACGGCGACGCCACCAAGACGTCGAAGTCCGACAAGTCATCCGGTGGCGACACCAAGTCCGAGCAGACTTCCACGACTCCCACTCCTGGGCCCAGCCTCTCGGAGGAAGAGAAGAAGCTGGTCCCGCAGTGCGGTAAGAAGTAGAGCCGTAGGGGGCCTTCAGCACCATGAGCGTTGTCACCAACACGACCACGATCGGCGCCATCGACGCGCCGAGCAGGCGCAACACCGAACTGATGTTGATGGTCTTCGCCATCGCCATCTCGGTCTTCGCCTACGCCAACGTGGGCCTGGCCCTCGACGGCAAGCTCCCGTCCGGCATGTTCGGTTACGGGGCGGGGCTCATCCTGCTCGGCGGTGTGGCCCATCTCATCGTGCGGAAGTTCGCCCGGTACGCGGACCCGCTGCTGCTGCCCCTGGCCACGCTGCTGAACGGTCTGGGGCTGGTGCTGATCTGGCGGCTGGACCAGTCGGAGCGGCTGATCCGGCGCGCGGAGTACCTGTACGGGGCATACAGCCCGGACGCCCCGAAGCAGCTGCTCTACTCGGCGATCGGTGTCGCGATGTTCGTCGCGGTGCTGCTGATCCTCAAGGACCACCGCATCCTGCAGCGCTACACCTACATCTCGATGGCCGCAGCCCTGGTCCTGCTGGTCGTACCGATGTTCTTTCCCGCGGTGAACGGCGCGAAGATCTGGATCAGCCTCGGCCCGTTCACGATCCAGCCGGGTGAGTTCGCCAAGATCCTCATCGCGATCTTCTTCTCCGGCTACCTGATGGTCAAAAGGGACGCGCTGGCCCTGGCCAGCCGTCGTTTCATGGGCCTGTACCTGCCGCGCGGCCGCGACCTCGGGCCGATCATCACCATCTGGGCCCTGTCGATCCTGATCCTCGTCTTCGAGACCGACCTCGGAACGTCCCTGCTGTTCTTCGGTCTCTTCGTGATCATGCTGTACGTGGCCACGGAGCGAACGAGCTGGATCGTCTTCGGGCTCCTGATGTCGGCAGCCGGGGCAGTGGGCGTGGCGAGCTTCGAGCCACACGTCCAGTCCCGGGTGAACGCCTGGCTCGACCCGTTCTCCGAGGCCACGATGGCGCAGAGCGACCAGATCGCTCAGTCCCTGATGTCCTTCGGGTCCGGGGGCACTCTCGGCACCGGGCTGGGCCAGGGACATTCGGACCTGATCATGTTCGCCGCCAACGCCGACTTCATCCTCTCCACCGTCGGTGAGGAGCTCGGCCTCGCCGGAATGATGGCCGTCCTCCTGATCTACGGCCTGATCGTCGAGCGCGGCATCCGTACCGCCCTTGCTGCCCGCGATCCCTTCGGCAAGCTCCTGGCCGCCGGTCTCTCCGGCGCCTTCGCCATCCAGGTCTTCGTGGTGGCCGGCGGAGTCATGGGCCTGATCCCGCTGAGCGGTATGACCATGCCGTTCCTCGCCTACGGTGGTTCATCGGTTCTCGCCAACTGGGCCCTCATCGGCATCCTCATCCGCATCAGCGACACGGCCCGCCGCCCCGCGCCCGCCCCCGCACCCTCGACCGACGCCGAGATGACCCAGGTGGTCCGCCCGTGAACAAGCCCCTTCGCCGGATCGCGATCTTCTGCGGCGTCCTGATCTTCGCCCTGCTCGCGCGCACGAACTATCTGCAGTACGTGCAGGCCGACGAGCTGAACACCCGCGACGAGAACCGCCGCGTCCGCATCGAGCGGTACGCCCACGAACGCGGCAACATCATCGTGGACGGGAAGGCCGTCACCGGCTCCAAGGAGACCAAGGACAGCGACTTCAAGTACAAGCGGGTCTGGAAGGACGGCCCCATGTGGGCCCCCGTCACCGGCTACTCCTCGCAGGCGTTCGACGCCTCGCAGCTGGAGAAGATCGAGGACGGCATCCTCACGGGCAACGACGACCAGCTGTTCTTCAACCGCACGATGTCGATGTTCACCGGTGACGACAAGCAGGGCGGCAACATCGTCACCACGCTCAACGGCGCCGCGCAGAAGGCCGCCTTCGTGGGGCTCGGCAAGAAGAAGGGCGCCGTCGTCGCCCTCGACCCGCGCACCGGCGCGATCCTGGCACTCGCCAGCACCCCCTCGTACGACCCCTCGACGTTCGCCGGCAACAGCAAGTCCGACAGCGAGGCATGGCAGGCCCTGCTGAAGGACAAGGACAAGCCGATGCTCAACCGGGCGCTCCGCGAGACCTACCCGCCCGGTTCGACGTTCAAGGTCGTCACCGCGGCCGCGGCGCTGGAGAACGGCCTCTACACCGACATCGACGACGAGACCGATTCCCCGCTGCCCTGGCGACTGCCGCAGACGACCGGCAACCTCGACAACGAGGGCAACATCCCGTGCAAGAACGCCTCGCTGCGCGTGGCACTGCGCTGGTCCTGCAACACCGTCTTCGGCAAGATCAGCGATGACCTGGGCAACAAGAAGATGATCGAGGAGGCCGACAAGTTCGGCTTCAACGAGAAGATCTACACCCCGGTCCGCGCGGAGGTCAGCGTCTACCCCGAGGACAACCGTCCGCAGAACGCGATGGCGGGGATCGGCCAGGCCTCCAACCGCGCCACCCCGCTCCAGATGGCGATGGTCGCCTCCGCCGTCGCCAACGACGGCAAGCTGATGCAGCCGTACATGGTCGCCCAGCGCAAGGCGCCCAACCTGGACGTCATCTACACGCACGAGAAGGAGGAGTTCAGCCGCCCCCTCTCCGCGGAGAACGCCCAGAAGCTCCAGGAAATGATGGAGACCGTCGTCGAGAACGGCACGGGAACCAATGCCCGTATCCCCGGCGTCACGGTAGGTGGCAAGACCGGTACGGCCCAGCACGGTCTGAACAACAGCGAGAAGCCGTACGCGTGGTTCATCTCGTACGCGAAGACCGACAACGGTTCCCCGGTCGCCGTGGCCGTCGTCGTGGAGGACAGCGACGCCAGCCGGGCGGACGTCTCCGGTGGCGGTCTCGCCGCCCCGATCGCCAAGGCGGTCATGAAGGCGGTCATCGACAGCGAGAAGTGACACCGCTCACAGCCGGCCGTAAACGCGCACCTGCGGATACCGGTCGGATATCAGGTGGAGCCCAGGGGCCGATCAGCTGATGCGCGGCCGGTAGCGTATGCGCGAACAGCACACCGCCGGACCGCGCACCGGTGCGGTCAGGACTGACGGAGAGGGCTGGAACAGTTATGGAAGAGCCGCGTCGCCTCGGCGGCCGGTACGAGCTGGGCTCGGTGCTCGGCCGTGGTGGCATGGCCGAGGTCTACCTCGCGCACGACACCCGGCTCGGCCGCACCGTGGCTGTGAAGACGCTCCGGGCCGATCTGGCCCGCGACCCGTCCTTCCAGGCCCGGTTCCGCCGTGAGGCCCAGTCCGCCGCCTCGCTCAACCATCCGGCGATCGTCGCGGTGTACGACACCGGCGAGGACTACGTCGACGGGGTCTCCATCCCGTACATCGTCATGGAGTACGTCGACGGCTCGACGCTCCGGGAGCTGCTGCACTCGGGGCGCAGACTGCTGCCCGAGCGCACGCTCGAAATGACCGTGGGCATCCTCCAGGCGCTGGAGTACTCGCACCGCGCGGGCATCGTCCACCGTGACATCAAGCCCGCCAACGTCATGCTGACCCGGACCGGACAGGTCAAGGTCATGGACTTCGGCATCGCCCGCGCCATGGGCGACTCCGGCATGACGATGACCCAGACCGCCGCCGTCATCGGCACCGCCCAGTACCTCTCCCCCGAGCAGGCCAAGGGCGAGCAGGTCGACGCCCGCTCCGACCTCTACTCGACCGGCTGCCTGCTCTACGAGCTGCTGACGGTCCGGCCGCCGTTCATCGGGGACTCCCCGGTCGCGGTCGCGTACCAGCACGTACGCGAGGAGCCGCAGCCGCCGAGCAGCTTCGACCCCGAGATCACGCCCGCGATGGACGCGATCGTGCTCAAGGCGCTCACCAAGGACCCCGACTACCGCTACCAGTCGGCCGACGAGATGCGGGCCGACATCGAGGCCTGCCTCGACGGCCAGCCGGTCGCGGCCACCGCCGCCATGGGCGCGGCGGGTTACGGCGGTTACGCCGGCGGGTACGACAACGACCAGCCCACCACCGCCCTGCGCGCCGCCGACCAGAACGGCGAGCGCACGTCGATGCTGCCGCCGGTCAACCCGGACGACGGCGGTTACGGCTACGACGACCGCCCCGACCGCCGCCGGCAGAAGAAGAACCACACCTCGACCATCCTGCTGGTGCTCGCGGGCGTCCTGGTGCTGATCGGTGCCATCCTCATCGGCAAGGCGGTCTTCCCCGGCGACGGCGGTGACGAGGGCGCGTTCGACGTCCCCAACATGGTCGGCAGCACGGTCAAGGACGCGCAGAGACTCGCCGACAACGCGAACGTCGTGCTCAAGATCGGTCCCAAGGAAGAGTGCGAGGACCAGCCCAAGGACAAGATCTGCCGCCAGACGCCGACGGCGGACCAGCAGATGAAGGAGCAGGAGACCGTCACGGTCTTCGTCTCCAGCGGCCCGCCGAAGGTCAAGGTCCCCGACGTCACGGAGAAGTCCGAGGACAGCGCCCGCAAGGCCCTGGAGGACGAGGGCTTCACGGTCAACGTCACGTCGGTCGAGTCCGACCAGGCCGCCCCCGGAACGGTCCTGGAGCAGTCCCCGAAGGGTGGCTCGAAGGCCGAGGAGAACTCCGAGGTCACGCTCAAGGTCGCCACGGAGAAGCTCCTCACCGTGCCCAACGTGTCCACCCGCTCGTACGACGACGCGGTGGCCCAGCTGAAGGGTCTCGGCTTCACCAACATCGGCAGGTCCGACGAGGATTCCGACAAGCCGGCGAACGAGGTGATCGGCCAGAACCCCGAGCCGAACACGAAGGCCGGCAAGGACACCTCGATCATCCTCAAGGTCTCCAAGGGCCCGGCCGAGCCGGAACAGGTGACCGTACCGGGTGATCTCTCCGGCAAGACGTACCAGGACGCGAAGGCGCAGCTGCAGGCCATGGGCCTCAACGTCGTGCTCGGTACCGGGTCGGTCGACAAGCCGGACGCCAAGGTGGTCATGAGCAGCCCGATGGGCGGCCAGCCGGTGGACGCGGGGGGCACGGTCACCCTCACCACCATCGACAGCGGCGGCAACATCTTCGGCGGGCCCAACGGCGGACGGGGTCACTGACCTCCCCCGCCCCCGCACGAGCAGAGGGCCCCGGTCACCTTCACGGTGACCGGGGCCCTCTGCCGTACCGGCCGCTCAGCGCAGCTCCGCCGGAGGCGTACGGTCGCGGTCGACCTTCTCCGTGCGGACCAGCTCGCCCCAGACGATGTAGCGGTACTTCGAGGTGAAGACCGGCGTGCAGGTCGTGAGCGTGATGTAGCGGCCCGCCTTCTTGGCACCCGACCCCTTGGGGATCGGCTTCAGCACGTCCACGTTGAACTTCGACGTCTCCGGAAGCTCGTTGAAGACCTTGTAGACGTACCAGGTGTCCTTGGTCTCGAAGACGATCGCGTCCCCGGTGCGCACCTTGTCGATGTTGTGGAACTTCGCCCCGTGCCCGTCGCGGTGGGCGGCCAGAGTGAAGTTGCCCTCCTGGTCTGAGGGGAGCGCGGATTTCACCGGATCGGTGTAATAGCCGGCGACCCCGTCGTTGAGGGTCTCGGTGTCGGTGCCCTTCTTGACGAGCACCTCGCCGTTCTTCATCGACGGGACGTGCAGGAAGCCGATGCCGTCCTTGGTGTCCAGGGCCCCGGGCCCGTCGGCCCAGCGGTCGCGGACGCTGTCGCCCTGCTTGGCGGCCTCGCGGTCGGCGAGCACGTTCGTCCACCACAGGGAGTAGACGACGAAGAGGCCGAGCACCAGACCTGCGGTGATGAGGAGTTCACCGAAGACGCTGACGGCGGTGGCGATGGGGTGCCGGCCGCCCTTCCGCTCGGGTGGCGCGGACTCGTCGGTCAGCTCCTGGTCCTCGGTCGTCGCTGTCATAGCACCGCCCTGTCGTCATGGCGTCGAGCCCGTTCAGTCCACGAGCACGTCGGGCTTCCCCTTGCTGCGCGGCCGTTCGTCGACCATCTTGCCCCAGACGATCAAACGGTACGTACTCGTGAATTCGGGCGTACACGTCGTCAATGTGATGTACCGGCCGGGCTTGGTGAACCCGGACTGCGGCGGCACCGGGCCGATCACGGAGACGTTGGACGGTGAGGTCTGTGGCAGGACGCTCGTCATCTCGTAGGTGTAGTACGCCTCTTGCGTCTCGACCACGATCGGGTCACCAGGGCGCAGGCGGTTGACGTAGCGGAACGGCTCGCCGTGCGTGTTGCGGTGACCGGCCAGCGCGAAGTTGCCCTGCTTGTCCGAGGGCATCGCCGTACGCAGCGGTTCCTCGCTGTAGTGGCCGACCATGCCCCGGTCGAGGACCTTCTCCTTGCTGATGCCCTCGGCGATCGGCGTGACCACGTCGAGCTTGGGGATGTGCAGGATGGCGAAGCCCTGCCCCGGCTCGAATGCCTCCGGCTTGCCGCCGCCCTTGGCCCAGTTGTCCTGGATCTTGTGGGTCTCGCGCCCGGCGATCTGGTCGGCGCGCACATTCGTCCACCACAGCTGGTAGGTGACGAACAGCAGCATCAGGACGCCGAGGGTGATGAACAGTTCGCCGATGCCCCGGCTGATGACGACCGCGGGACTGTCCTTCGCGGCCTTGGCCGCGCGGCGCGCCTCCATGCGCGTCATGGGCTTCGCCGGGGCCCCGTCCGCCGGGGTGGCCGCGGCGGCCGGCCGGGGCGCGGGGC
>NZ_JAKRGC010000262.1 GCF_022347745.1 Streptomyces sp. OfavH-34-F | reverse complement strand
CCTCGACCCGCACCCCGGCCACCGGGGCGACGTCCCGGGCCCGGCCCTCGACCACCAGGAGCAGCTCGACCGGTCCGGGCAGGCCGGGCAGACCGGCGTCGGCGAGGGGCACCAGCGCGTCCCGGAGCCGTTCGGTGGCGCCCCGCCGGTCCCGCCACCAGCCGTCCGGCACGGAACCGACCACATTCGCGGCGTCGACGATCACCAGGGGGAGCGGGCTCGGCATGGGACCAGCCTGCCACGCCCCGCCGGCAGCCGCGGTCCGCGGCCCCGCGAGCGCGGGCGGACGCGGTGATTCCATGGGTTCGAACGGTGATTCTATGATGGGTGCTCCCCGACTTCCGGGCGCCGGTCGTGACACAAAGCCGCAGATCGGGAGCGGACCATCACGGAAGGAAGACGCCACGACATGCGAGTCAGGTCGAGACGTGTCCGGGGGAGCGCCTCCGGCAAGGGCGAGGATGCCCTGCGAGACGTCGAAAGCCCCAGTGGGACGGCCGGAACCCCGGTCGGCGGACGCTGGCTCGTGCGTGGCAAGGACGGCCGGCTCACCGCGTACGTCCGCGACGAGGACGGCATCGCGCGCTGGACCGAGGAGCGTCCGGGCGGTCCCCGCTGGCAGGGCCCGGAGCACTTCCCGGCCCCGGACCTGAACCACATCGCCCTCGCCCAGGGCGACGACGGCTACGTCCACTTCCTCGGGCGCCGCTCGGTGCGCGACGACGAGGGCCTGCCGAAGGTGGACCTCGTGCACGCCGTCCAGTACCAGACGGGCCGCCCGGTCACCGCGTGGCGCTCGCTGGGCAACCCGTACAAGGACGGCGACGAGCGCACCGCCCGCATCGGGCCCCCGTTCGCCGCGGTCGGCCCGACCGGCGCGGTCCATGTCTTCGTCCGCAACGCCAACGGCGGCATGATGCTGCGCCGCGAGGCGAAGAACGGCAAGTGGGAGGGGTGGAAGGACCTCCGGGGCACCCTCGGCAAGGAGACGATGGCCGTCGCGGTCGCCGAGTCCGGGCGCGTCGAGCTGGTCGTCCCCGGCGTCACCAAGGCGATGCGGTGGGCGCAGAAGGAGCCGGGCGGCGCCCTCGAGAAGGGCACCAACCTCAACGTCAGGATCGCCGGCGGCGCGGTGAGCGCGCTGGCCACGGCCCCCGACCGCATCACCTACTACTGGACCGACGGCGCCGCGGGCACCCTGGTCGCCAACCGGCTGGACACCCCGCCCGTCACGATCGGCGACACCCCGGCCGAGGGCCCGGTCGCGGTGCTGCGCGCCGAACTGGACGGCTACGACTGCACGGTGCTGGCACACCGCACCCGGGACGGCCGGGTGATGCTCGCGGCCTGCGGTACGGAGAACGAGGCCGGCGGCCTGTGGTGGGCGGAGACGGGCGTCCGCACCCCGGCCCCGCCGGCGCTGGCCCTGGACGGCCAGGGGCGCGTGGTGCTCGCGGTGATCGGCGAGCGCGGCGGGCTGTTCGTGGCCCGGCAGAACGGCGAACCGGGGCTGGCACTGGGTCCGGCCGAGCGGGTGTGAGCGGACGGACGTGAAGGAGCGGGGCGCCGGACCACTGCCGGCGCCCCGCTCCTTTCGGCGCTGCGTGGGGCGGTGCGCCCCCGAGGCCGGGTCAGCCCTGGCCGAGCGCGGGCGACTTCTTGGCGGACTCGGGGATGGGCGCGTCCTCGCGGATCGCCTTCCACAGGGCCGAGGCGCGCGATTCGACGGCCACGACCCGGTTGCGGTCGACCTTGTCGTACTCGACGGGCAGCATGATCGTCTCCATCGACTCCGGGTCCACCCCGTTCATCGAGCGGCCGAACTTCGCCAGCGAGGTGAGCGAGGCCAGTTCGTCGTCGGTGGTCAGGGCGGCGGTGGCCGAGTTGGCGATCTTGTAGGCGCTGGTCGGGCTGCCGAGCAGGTCCTGGCTCTTGACCTCCTTGAGCAGCGCGACGAGGAACTGCTGCTGGAGGCCGATGCGGCTCAGGTCCGTACCGTCGCGCAGGCTGTAACGGGTGCGGACGAACTTCAGCGACTCGGCGCCGTCGAACTTGTGCGGTCCGGCTTCGACGTTCAGCCCGGTCCTCTTGTCGTGGATGGGTTCCTTGACGTCGATGGTCACGCCGCCGATGGCGTCCACCAGACCCTTGAACCCGGCGAAGTTGATCTCCAGGTAGTGGTCGATGCGCACGCCGGACATCTTCTCGACGGTCTTGACCACACAGGCCGGGCCGACCTGCGAGTAGACCGAGTTGAACATCACACGGTTCGCGGTGGGAACGGTCGAGCCGTCCTCCTTGGTGCACTCGGGCCGGGTGACGAGGGTGTCGCGCGGGATGGACACGGCGACGGCCTTGTCGCGGCCCTCCGGGATGTGCACGACGAGCGCGGTGTCGGAGCGCGCTCCGCTGACGCCGGCCCCGCCGCCCAGTTCCTTGTTCTCGGACCCGGCCCGCGAGTCCGAACCGAGGACGAGCAGGTTCTGCCCGCTGGTCGGCAGCTTCTCGGGGCGGTCCTCACCGAGGGCCTTGTTGATGTCGACGCCCGTGATGTTGCCGTCGAGCCGGCTGTAGAGCCAGTAGGCGGTGCCACCTGCGGCGATGAGCAGGACGAGCAGGACGATCAGGGTGATCTTGAGGCCGCGGCGCCGCTTGCGGCCTGCCTTGCGGCTCGCCTTGCGCTTCCCGGCGCGGCCGTGGGACGCCGGACCGCTTTCCTGCGTGCTCTCGGCTGTCGCGTCGTGGGTCATCGTGGTCGAGTCCTCAAATCTCGTGGCCCCTGGGGCGGGCTGTGGAGTGCGTGGGACTCGGGTGGGGGGCGCGGCCGGTCCGTGCGTGTATGACTGAGCGTGCACTATAGAACAGAGGATCGTGCGAACGGGTGTTTTGGTTCCCGGTGACCGGGGGCCGAATGGCCGCGACCGGCAGGCCGGGACTGAGCATATGATGCTAATGATCCCGTGTGTACGGGATGAAGAACCCGTGAAGGGCAGGGGGGTCAGGGGTCATGCGGCGAAAGAAACCGGACTTCTCGGGCGGCACCCTGCTGTCGGCGCCTTCGTCCGGCCGTCACCAGGTCACCGGGACGCCCCGCGGGCGCTGGATGACGCTCGGTAAGGACGGCAGGCTCACGCTGTACGCCCGCGCGGACGGCGGGCTGCTGCGCTGGACCCAGCGGGGCGTCGGCGGCGACGCGTGGGACGGCCCCGACCTCTTCCCGGTCGAGGGCCTGACGGACCTGACCGTCGTCCAGGGCGCCGATGCGTACGTGCATTTCCTCGGCCGCCGCGAACGCCGGGACGCCGAGGGCCCCCACGTGGACTTCGTGCACGCCGTGCAGTACCAGACCGGCCGCCCCGTCACGGAGTGGCGCTCCCTCGGCAACATCTACCGCGACCGGGAACGGGGCCTGAAGGTGGGCCCGCCGGCCGGGGTCGTCGACGCCCGGGGCACCGTCTTCGTCTTCGCGCGCAACGCCGGCGGCGGCCTCCAGCTGCGCCGCGAGGGCAAGGGCGGCAAGTGGGGCTCGTGGCAGGACCTCAAGGGCTCCGGCCTCTCCGCGGAGATCGTGGCCTCGGCGACCTCCGGAGGTCTCGTCGAGGTCTTCGTCACGGGCGAGCGGGGCGTGCGGCAGTGGCGCCAGGAGGCCCCGGACGGACCGCTGGTGGAGGCCCCCGCCCTGCAGTTCTACGCCGTGGAGGGCTCCGTGACGGCGCTGGAGACGGCGCCCGACCGGCTCACGTACTACTGGACCGACGTGCACCGGACCGGCGTCGTCTGCCACCGGGCGGGCGCCTGGCCCGTACCGGTGGGCGGGCAGCCGGGCGACGGCGCCGTGGTGGCCCTGCGCACCCCGCTCGACGGCTACGACTGCACGGTGCTCGCCCAGCGTGGTGCGGGCGGCACGCTGCTGGTCGGGGTCTGCGGGACCGAGGCGGAGCAGGGCGGCGTCTGGTGGTCGGACACCGCCGAGGAGTGCACCGGTGACCCGGCGCTCGCCGCGGACGGGCTCGGCCGGGTCGTCGTGGCGGTGCGCGGACGGGACGGGGCGATCTCGGTCGCGCGGCAGGAGGAGGGGCAGGGGCTCACGCTCTCGTCCCGGTGGCAGCGGCTGTGACCCCGGTCCCCGGTCCGCCCACGCGCTGACACCCGAGTGTCGGGCGTACACGCCGGGTGAGACCGCGCCTTCACTCCGTGTTCACGTGACGTTTTCGTGAAGTTGTAAAGGGTTGTACGTCTGCTCGGTGGGATTCGTCACTGGCATATGTCAGATGTGTCCGCTTTTTTGACTGGACGTTGACCGCTTTTTTATGTGAAGGTTCTGTGGCTTGTTCTCTAGCGAGCAAGCTTGACCGTCTCTTGGGGCGGTCTTCATTGGGGGATGACAGGTTTCGGTCTCATGCCGTCCTCGTCCGGTCGCAACGAGGCGTCCGGTCGAGTCGGGCGCTGGACCGCAGTGGCGTGGGTGGTGGATGCCTCGTGGTCGGTTCCGGCAATCCGGAGGCGGGATCGCTGGTCTCGGCGTACCGGTCCGTGGTGCCGGCCGGTGCGCGCAAGAGCATCGTCCGCAAGGTGCCGGCCCCGCTGCGCTCCGCGGTCAAGTCGTCCTTCGGCTCCGTCGACGCCATCCGGTCCGCGACCGTCGTCTGGGCGATGGGCGGCCGCCGCAACGCCCCCCGGCACAGCGTCGCCGCCACCCGCCGCGTCGTCCGCGTCAAGGGCCGGCACATGCATGCCCTCGTCGTCGACGGCGCCACCGCCTGGGCCGCCCGCGCCCGCAACCTCCACATCCTCGTCGCCGCGCTGGAGGCCGGCGGGGTCGACTACTTCTGCGTCCGGGGCGCCACCAAGGACCTCCCGACCGTCGCCGTGCCCGCGGACCAGCGCGAGGCGGCCGAGGAGATGCTCCAGATCGCCTTCGACCAGACCCCCGGCTACGTCGGCGCCGCCACCGCGTCGGAGTCCGGCATGCGCCCCGGCGACAGCGCCAAGTCCTGGCGCCAGCTCCGCAAGCACGACGCCCTCCGGCTCGCCTGGTACGTCACCGACCCCACCGAGGAACTGTCCTTCGGAGCCGACCAGGGCTGCGACCTGGAGTTCTGGAAGGAGCACGGCGGACTGCTGGAGGCACCCCGCCCCAACCGGGTCGTGACCGAGGTGCCCGTCGACGCCCCCCGCTACACCGTCCCGCAGGCCCTGTTCGCCCTGATCCCCGGCGCCTACACCACCGGCAGCGCCCGTACGGTCGCCGAGTTCACCCAGCCCCTGGCCGAGGACCACCTCTTCCCCATCGACGTCGTCTACACCTGGGTCGACGACTCCGACCCCCAGTGGAGCGCCGAACGCGACGCCTACCGCTCGGGCCGGCCGGACAGCCCCGCCCGCACCCTGCACGCCCAGGCCGCCAACGACTCCCGCTTCACCAGCCGCGACGAACTGCGCTACTCCCTGCGCTCCCTGCACCAGTACGCGCCCTGGGTCCGCACCATCTACCTCGTCACCGCCGGCCAGGTGCCCAGCTGGCTGGACACCGACGCACCGGGCATCAAGGTCGTCGACCACCGCGAGATCTTCTCGGACCCCACCGCCCTGCCCACGTTCAACTCGCACGCCATCGAGAGCCAGCTGCACCACATCGAAGGGCTGTCCGAACACTTCCTCTACCTCAACGACGACGTGTTCCTCGGCCGTCCGGTCGGCGCCGACCGCTTCTTCCACACCAACGGCCTGACCAAGTTCTTCCAGTCCAAGGCGCTCATCCCCAGCGGCCCCGTGGCCACCGAGGACCTCCCCGTGAACGCCGCGGGCAAGAACAGCCGGGCCCTGATCGAGCGGTCCTTCGGCACCCGCATCGCGCAGAAGATGAAGCACACCCCGCACGCCCTGCGGCGCAGCATCCTCGCCGACATCGAGCTGGTCTACAGCGCGGAGCACCACCGCACCCAGCACTCCCGCTTCCGGTCGCCCGAGGACGTCCCCATCGCCTCCTCGCTGCACCACTACTACGGCTTCCACACCGGGCGCACGACCACCGGGAACCTGCGCTACCAGTACATCGACCTCGCCGCCGACCAGGCCCGGCGACGCCTGGACAACCTCCTGGCCCACCGGAACTTCGACACGTTCTGCCTGAACGACACCGTCGAGCACCCGGACCCCGAGGCCCAGGAACGCATGGTCAGGAACTTCCTGGACACGTACTTCCCGGTCCCCAGCCGGTTCGAGCGCGCGGACTGGGACGGCCGGCGTGCCGTGCACCGTCCGGAACGGCCGGAGAAGGCCGAGCTCAGACAGTGAGCCGTCCGGTCCCCCCGCCGCAGCGCCCATTCCCCGTACGAAACGAAAGTGAACCGCGTGTTTGACACCTCCAGTCGAGAAACGGCTGGCGACACCTTCACGGGCCCCGGCCGCCGCCCGGAGCCCGCGCCCGCGCAACTGCGCGGGAGCCGTACGGAGCGGCAGGTCGTCGTCGACATGCACAAGCGTGTCGCGCTGGTGCACGACCGCCTCACGCCCCTCGCCGCCCGCGAGATGAACAACCTGGAGGTCCGCCGCGCCCTGGAGGCCGGCGGGATCGACTGGTTCGCCGTACCGGGCCTCGACGACACCGCCTCCGCGGTCGGCGTGGACGCCCGCCGGCGTCCCGAGGCCCTGGCCGCGCTGCGCGCCCGGCTGTCCGGGAGCAAGGGCTACCTGGCCCGGCCCAAGACCGGCATGGCCCCCGGCGACGGCGCCTGGGACGGCGCCTCGGCCAAGACGTGGGAGCGGGCGGCCGGCCTCTCCGTCGTCCGCGCCTTCTGGTTCCGCACCACCGAGGAAGGCCGCCTGACCCACGGCGCCGACACCGGCTGCGACATCGAGTTCTGGGAGCCCGCCGAGAGCGTGCCCGGCCAGGGGATCGACCGGCTCGTCGCCCCCCGCCGCAACCGGGCCAGCGAATACGTCTCCCTCGCGCAGGCGCAGCTCGTCGTGCCCGGAGAGCACATGACCAAGCTGGTCGGCCGGGCCCACGGCTCCGAGGTGCCGCAGCTGCGCCCCACCCGGACCCGGCCCGAACTGGACATCCCCTTCCCCGACGAGCACCCCTTCCCCATCGACGTCGTCTACACCTGGGTGGACGGCGACGACCCGGCCTGGCAGCGGCGCCGCGCCGAGAGCCGCGGCGAGGTGTTCCACGCGGAGGCGGCGAGCCTCGCCCGCTACGTCTCCCGCGACGAGCTGAAGTACAGCCTCCGCTCGGTCCGGATGTTCATGCCGTGGGTGCGCAACATCTACATCGTCACCGACCAGCAGACCCCGCACTGGTGGGCTCCCGGTGACGGCCGGGCCCGCGTGGTGGACCACCGGGAGATCTTCGACGACCCCTCCCACCTGCCCACCTTCAACAGCCACGCCATCGAGTCCCGGCTGCACCACATCCCCGGACTCTCCCGCCACTTCGTCTACTTCAACGACGACATGTTCATCGGGCGGACGCTCACGCCCTCCGCGTTCTTCCACCCGAACGGCATCGCCAAGTTCTTCCCGTCCCCGGCCCAGGTCCCCTACGGCCCGCCGGAGCCCGAGGAGGTGCCGACCTCGGTCGCCGCGAAGAACAACCGCCGGCTCATCCAGCAGCGGTTCGGCCGCACCCTCGTGCAGAAGATGAAGCACGTGCCGTACGCGCTGAACCGGGACATCCTCGCCGCGATCGAACGCGACTTCCCCGAGGAGCACCGGCGCACCTCCGCCAGCCCTGTACGCAGCATCACCGACCTGTCCATCGCGTCCTCGCTGCACCACTACTACGCCTACTACTCCGGGTGCAGCCTCCCCGGCGACCTGCGGTACGGCTACTTCGCGCTGGACGACCCCGAGCTGGAGCACAAGCTGGAACTGCTGCTCCTGCGCCGGGACCGGGACACCTTCTGCCTGAACGACTCCGCGAGCGACCCCGCCGAGATCGAGCACCAGAGCCACCTGCTCCACCGATTCCTGGAAGCCTTCTACCCGGTGCCGAGCCCGTACGAGAAGACGGCGGCCTGAGCCTGTGAACATCGAGATCCTGGCCCACACCCTGGCCACCGACTCCGCCGGCGCACGGGCGGCCGCCCGGCTCGCCCAGTCCCTCGCCCCCCGGCACCGGGTCACCGTCGTGGCCGCGCGCGGCCCCGCCGCACCGCACGCCGCCCTCCGCCTCCCGGAGCACGTGGCCGTCACCGCCCTGGCCCCCTCGGTCGGGCCCGGCGACCGGGACGACGACGACACCTCGCAGCTCGTCATCGCCGGCGACCCGGAGTTCCGCCGCTACAACCGCGCCGACGACGACAGGCTCCGCAAGCACCTGGCCGGCACCGGCGCCGATGTGGTGATCGCGCTCAGCTCCGCGCTCGGCGCGGTCCTGGCGCAGTGCCCCGTGCCCCACGCCCGGCGCGTCGCCCGCCAGCCGGCGCCCGTCGAACGGCTCCCGGAGTCCGTCCGCGCCCGGTGGACGGAGCTGTACCGCGAGCTGGACGCGGTCGTCCCCCTGACGCGGGGCGACGCCGACGCCCCCGAGTACCAGGCGCTGCGCGGCGCCGGCGTCGACGTGCGCCAGATCGCCGAACCGGTGCTCCTGGCCGAGGGCCCGGACAAGCCGACGACCGGCGTGGTCATCAGCGCCGGGCGGCTGGTCTCGCACCGCCGCGTGGACCTGGCCCTGCACGCCTTCGCGCGGACCCACGCGACGCAGCCCGGCTGGCAGCTGCGGCTGTTCGGCACCGGGCCACTGCGGCGCGAGACCCGCGACCTGGTCACGGCCCTGGGACTCCACGACCGCGTGCTCGTCTTCAACCGCGAAGCCGCGGAGGAGGACTTCTACGACGCCGACATCGCCCTGGTGACCTACGAGCGCATGGACAGCGCCCGCCCGGTGCTGGAGGCGCTCGCCCAGGCCACCCCGGTCGTGGCCACCGACGCGCCCTACGGCGCCCCCGAAGTGCTCACCGACGGTCACGCCGGGCTGCTGGTCCCGGTCGGCGACGTCCACGCCACGGCCCACGCGCTGGAGCGCTACATGGCCGACGAACGGCTGCGCGCCGCCCACCGGGACGCGGCCCTGCGGATCGCGCACGCCGCGGGCACGGATCAGGTGGGCGACGCCTACGAGGAACTGTTCGGCACGGTCAGGGCCGGCGCGCGCGGCCGGTGGGGCCAGCGCAGAG
>NZ_JAKRGC010000261.1 GCF_022347745.1 Streptomyces sp. OfavH-34-F | reverse complement strand
GGGGGGTGATGCGCGGGCGCGTACGGGAGAGGGCCGGGGCGGGCGGGCGGGCGGGAGGCCGCCGCGTCCCGCCTGGTGGCCGGCGGCCGTGCTGGCCCAGGTCGCGATGACGCTGCTCCAGATCTTCGGCGGCCTGTGGCTGGCCGGGCAGATCGTCGGCGTCCTGGAGCCGGGGCTGCTGACGCCCGCGCTGGTGATGCTGGCGGGCATCGTCGGCGGCCCGCTGGTCGAGTGGTCGTGCGCGGCGGCGGCCCGGGGGCCGGCCAGGCGGTACGGCCAGGAGGCCGAACGGCGGCTGCGCGAGGCGGCGGCGGCGTGCGGACGGGCCCGGGTGCTCGACCCGGTCGCGGCCGAACTGGCCCGCTACCGCGAAGTGCGCGAACGGTACGTGGCGGTGACGGAGTTCTCCACAACGAGCCGTTAGTCCACAGCCTCCGGCAGGATGTCCGCCTCCCCTCCAGCATGGGATCGGTGACCGCGCGTACGGCGCGGCACGGGACCGGGTGAAGGGGAGGCGGAGTCATGAACGAGACCTTGGTGACGCTGGTGGGCAACGCGGCGACGGCGGTGGAGTTCCGGGAGACGGCGACCGGGGGGATGGCCCGGTTCCGGTTCGCGGTCACGCCCCGGCGGTGGGACCGGGCCAAGGAAGCGTGGGCGGACGGGCACACGAGCTTCTACACGGTGTGGGCGTGGCGGACGCTCGCGGCGAACCTGGCGGGGTCGGTGTCGGTGGGGGAGCCGCTGGTGGTGCACGGCAGGTTGAAGGTGCGCGAGGAGGAAGTGGACGGGCAGCGCCGGACGTTCGTGGACATCGAGGCGGTCGCGGTGGGCCACGACCTGACGCGGGGTACGGCGGCCTTCCGCCGGGCGCTGCGCAACGACCCGGCCCCGGCCTCGCGGTTCGGTCCGGCGCCGGTCGCGGCGGGGGACGATCCGTGGGCGGTCCGGGAGGCGCCGCAGGAGCGGGACGAGGGGGTGGCCGGGGAGCGGACGGAGGGGCCCGCGCGGGACGGCGCGGCGGCGCGGCCGGAGGAACCCCCGGCGGAGGACCGGACGGAGGACCGGGCCGAACGCCCCGCGCCCCGCAGGCGGACAGTGCGTCAGAAGACCGCCGCCGCACCCCGGAAGAAGGAGTCCGACCTGGTGGCGGCGCGGTGACCGGGCGGCGACCGGTCGATGACCAAGCGTGGCCGGGACCGGCGGCCCCTCGGCGGCGAAGGTTACCCGTGATAACGATTGCGATTCGGAATGGTTGTCGGACGGTATGACGGGGGACTGTCCTTGGCCCGCTCCATAGGATCTCCCCGTACTCACAAGGCACTTGAGTGGCAGGCGGGACAATCCCCACACGCGTACCGGGCGCGAGGGTCTCGCCCGGAGGGGAAATCAGTGTTCTCAGCTTCTTCAGCGACCGTTTCGTCATCCACGGCGGACCGCACCGGACGACGCCGGGGCATCACCCGGCTGGCCGCCTCGGTGGCGGCGTCCGGCCTGGTCGTGGCCGGTGCCCTCGTCGGCGCGGGCAGCGCCGCGGCCGACGAGGTGCCCGCGCACCAGGGCGGCGCCACCGCCGTGCTGGACGGACTGAAGACCTACGGCACCGCGGTCCTGCACGAGGACGGCAAGAAGCGCAACGTGGCCGCAGGTCTGTTCGAGATGAACGTCGACGGCGGCGGCACGCTCAAGACGTACTGCATCGACATCCACAACCCCACCCAGGACCGGGCGAAGTACCTGGAGACCCCCTGGGGCCAGTCCTCGCTGGGCGGCAACAACGACGCGGGCAAGATCCTCTGGATTCTGCAGCACTCCTACCCGCAGGTGAACGACCTCTCGGAGCTGGCGAAGGCGGCCGGCACCGGCACGCTCACCGACAAGACCGCGGCGGCCGGCACCCAGGTCGCGATCTGGCGCTTCTCCGACCACGTCCAGGTGGAGGCCGCCGACGAGCAGGCGGAGAAGCTCGCCGACTGGCTGGAGAAGTCCGCCACCGACATCCCCGAGCCCAAGGCGTCCCTGGCCCTCGACCCGGTCGCCGTCTCGGGCCGCTCCGGCGAGCGGGTCGGCCCGGTCACCGTCCACACCAACGCCGGCCAGGCCACCGTGACCCCGCCCGCGGACCTTGCGAGCGGCGTGAAGGTCACCGACAAGGACGGCAAGCCCGTCACCACCGCCTCGAACGGCACCAAGCTCTACTTCGACGTCCCGGCGGACTCCGAGGAGGGCAACGCCTCGCTGACCGTCCAGGCGACCACCTCCGTCCCGGTCGGCCGCGCCTTCGCCGGGGTCACCAAGAGCCAGACCATGATCCTGGCCGGCTCCAGCGAGTCGACGGTCTCCGCGTCCGCCACCGCCACCTGGGCGAAGCAGGGCCCGATCCCCACGGCCACCGCCGAGAAGAACTGCGACAAGGGCGGCGTCGACATCACCGTCGGCAACAAGGGTGACGAGGCGTTCACCTTCGAGCTCGACGGCAAGGAGCACACCGTCGAGGCCGGCAAGACCACGACCGTGACGGTCCCCGTCGCCGAGGACCAGGCGTACGACATCACGGTCACCGGCCCGAACGGCTTCTCCAAGACCTTCAAGGGCGTCCTGGACTGCCAGACCACCAGCAGCGGCACGGGCGGCGCCGGCGGCACGGAGACCCAGACCGGCAGCGAGCCCACCCCGACCGCGCCGACCACGGCCACGGCCGGCGGCAGCACCTCCGGCGGCACCGACCTCGCCGAGACCGGCAGCTCCAGCGCCACCCCGGTGATCGCGGGCGTCGCCATCGCCCTCGTCGTCGTCGGCGGCGGAGCGGTCGTCCTCCTGCGCCGCAAGCGGACCGCCAGCGAGTGACCCCCGGTGAGTGACCCCGCGACGCGGCGTCACCGCCACTGACGAAGGCCCCGGCGAGCCACAGCCCCGCCGGGGCCTTCGCGTCCCCCGGCCCACCCCGCGCCCCGGCCCGGGGAGGCGAACGCCCCGCCTCCTGTCGTACCGCGCCGTACCGCGAGCCGGGACCGCGCGTATCGCGCACCGGACCGGTTTCCGTCAAGAGGCGGCCGTCAGGCAAGATGGGGTGTATCTGCCCACACATCGATTGCCGGACGGTTTCTCTTGGCTGAGTTCATCTACACCATGCGCAAGACGCGCAAGGCGCACGGCGACAAGGTGATCCTCGATGACGTCACCCTGAACTTCCTGCCCGGCGCGAAGATCGGTGTCGTGGGGCCCAACGGCGCCGGTAAGTCCACCGTGCTGAAGATCATGGCGGGTCTGGAGCAGCCGTCCAACGGTGACGCGTTCCTGTCGCCCGGGTTCAGCGTCGGCATCCTCATGCAGGAGCCGGAGCTGGACGAGAGCAAGACGGTCCTGGAGAACGTGCAGGACGGCGCCGCCGAGATCATGGGCAAGCTCAAGCGGTTCAACGAGGTCGCCGAGCTGATGGCGACCGACTACTCCGACGCGCTCATGGACGAGATGGGCAAGCTCCAGGAGGACCTGGACCACGCCAACGCGTGGGACCTGGACGCCCAGCTGGAGCAGGCCATGGACGCCCTGGGCTGCCCGCCCGGCGACTGGCCCGTCGTCAACCTCTCCGGTGGCGAGAAGCGCCGCGTCGCGCTCTGCAAGCTCCTCATCGAGGCGCCCGACCTGCTGCTCCTCGACGAGCCCACCAACCACCTCGACGCCGAGTCGGTGAACTGGCTGGAGCAGCACCTCTCCAAGTACGCGGGCGCCGTGGTCGCCGTCACCCACGACCGCTACTTCCTCAACAACGTCGCCGAGTGGATTCTCGAACTGGACCGCGGCCGCGCGCTCCCCTACGAGGGCAACTACTCCACGTACCTCGACAAGAAGGCCGCCCGCCTCAAGGTCGAGGGCCGCAAGGACGAGAAGCGCCAGAAGCGGCTCAAGGAAGAGCTGGAGTGGGTGCGGTCCAACGCCAAGGGCCGGCAGACCAAGTCCAAGGCCCGTCTCGCCCGTTACGAGGAGATGGCCGCCGAGGCGGACAAGATGCGGAAGCTGGACTTCGAGGAGATCCAGATCCCGCCGGGGCCGCGTCTCGGCTCCATCGTCGTCGAGGTCGAGCACCTGTCGAAGGCGTTCGGCGACAAGGTCCTCATCGACGACCTGTCGTTCACGCTGCCGCGCAACGGCATCGTCGGCGTCATCGGCCCGAACGGCGCCGGCAAGACCACGCTGTTCAAGATGATCCAGGGCCTGGAGACGCCGGACAGCGGCTCCATCAAGGTCGGCGAGACCGTCAAGATCAGCTACGTCGACCAGTCCCGCGCCAACATCGACCCGAAGAAGACCCTCTGGGCCGTCGTCTCGGACGAGCTGGACTACATCAACGTCGGCCAGGTCGAGATGCCCTCGCGGGCGTACGTCTCCGCGTTCGGCTTCAAGGGCCCGGACCAGCAGAAGCCGGCCGGCGTCCTCTCCGGTGGTGAGCGCAACCGCCTCAACCTGGCGCTGACGCTCAAGGAGGGCGGCAACCTGCTGCTCCTCGACGAGCCCACCAACGACCTCGACGTCGAGACCCTGTCCTCGCTGGAGAACGCCCTGCTGGAGTTCCCCGGCGCGGCCGTCGTCATCTCCCACGACCGCTGGTTCCTGGACCGCGTCGCCACGCACATCCTGGCGTACGAGGGCGACTCCAAGTGGTACTGGTTCGAGGGCAACTTCGAGTCGTACGAGAAGAACAAGATCGAACGGCTCGGCCCGGACGCGGCCCGTCCGCACCGCGCCACGTACAAGAAGCTCACGCGAGGCTGATCGTCTTGGCTCGTCACATCTACAGCTGCCCGCTGCGCTGGTCGGACATGGACGCCTTCGGCCACGTCAACAACGTGGTCTTCCTCCGCTATCTGGAGGAGGCGCGCATCGACTTCATGTTCCGGCTGGCGCCGGGGGACGGCTCGCCGTCCTTCGCGGGCGGCTCCGTCGTGGCGCGGCACGAGATCGACTACCTGCGGCCCCTGGTCCACCGGCACCGTCCGGTGACCGTCGAGTCCTGGGTCACGAAGATCGGCGCCGCGTCGCTGACGATCGCCTACGAGATCAAGGACCCGGAACAGGTCTACGTGCGGGCGTCCACCGTCGTCGTCCCCTACGACCTGGCCGAGGGGCGGCCCCGGCGGATCTCCCCGGAGGAGAAGCTGTTCCTCCAGGAGTACCTCGCGGAGGAGCCCGCCGCGGTATGACCGTGTCCGTACAGCCGCTTCGGTTCGCCGACGCGAGGGAGGCCGCGGATCTCGCGGCCTTCCTCGGCCGGCTGCTCCACTACGACCGCGCCGCCGCCGTACGCCTCCAGGCGGGCGGCGGCGCGCTCGCCGTGTTCGGCCGGCCGCCCTCCTTCGAGGTGCTGGCGGTCCGTGCCGTACGGCTGGCCGACGCCCAGGAGTTCGACACCACCGTGTCGGCCGGCGACCTCCTGGAAGCCCTGCCCGCCGGGGACGCCGAAGGACCCGGCGCCGCCGCGGGCGCCCTGCCCGCCCCGGTCACCGGACCGCCCTGGGCCGGTGTCCTGCCGCCCCGCCGCGGCTGGCGCGAACAGGGCGGACTGCCCGACCCCGTCGCCCTGCGCACCACGCTGACCGCCGCCGTCCACGAGTTCCGCACCCGCGACGAGGCCCTGCCCGAGGACCGGCGCACCCGCGCCGAGCGCGACCGCATCGGCCACGAGATCTGGTCGCGCACCGTCGCCGCCACCGGGCTCCCGCTGCGCGCGGTGCACGCCGCGCAGTCCCTCGGCTTCCTGCGCGCCGCCCCCGGCTTCCCCGTCGCCCTCCTGGCGGCCGGCAGCTGGCTGCGCCTGCGCACCCCGTACGGCTCCGTCGCCCTGCGCCGGGCGGACGCGGCGGGCGGCCTGGGCAACCTCGCGGTCTCCGTGCGCGGCTGACCCGCACCGCGTACCGGGCCGGCAGCGGCGGCCCGCCCGGTCACCACCGCATGTGCACGTCCTCCGCCCAGCCCAGCAGGCGCTCCACCGCGATCTCCGCCCCGTCGTCGGTGCGGACGCGGCCGTCGTAGTGGCCGAAGCACTGATCGGTGCGGTTGACGAGCAGGCCCGCCTCGGTGCGGGCGCGCCGGTTGTGGAACGGCGTGAACGTCAGGTCCACCTGCCCGGTCAGCGGGGTGCGGATCGTCCACGGCGCGAGCGGGTCGGAGGGCGACCAGCGCCAGTCCAGCTCCTCGCCGACCTTGCTCAGCCGGCCGTCCACGCACAGCGCGTTCTCCGTGGAGCCGGTGCCCAGCGTCCAGCGGCCGCCCAGCTGGAGGCCCACCGTACGGCCGTCCGTCCGGCCGGAGGCGGCGCCCCAGTTCCAGTCGACCGTATGCGGCCAGCGCCCCCGGCCGTGGTCCAGGACGGCCCAGGTGTCCTCGCCGTCGAAGTCCAGGTACTCCCCGCCCACCCGGACCCGGCCGGAGGCGGGCAGCGCCGTCTGCTTGGAGGTGTACTGGAAGCGCCGGCTGTCCCACGGCACGACGACGGAGAGCGACTCGTGGCCCGCCGGGCGGGCGACCAGCAGGTCCACCTCCACCGGCACCCGCTCCGGGGTCAGACAGCGCGCCCGCAGCCGGGTGCCGCCGGGTTCGTCGCGGATCTCCACGCGCACCTTGCCGCCGGTCGGGCGGGCCGGGCCCGTCACCACGGCCGGGGTACCGGGGGAGCCGGCCACCGTGTCGGGCAGGTTCACGCCCACGCCGCCGGGGATGACCGCCGTGCGTTCGAACTCCAGCCCGCCGGGCGCGTACTCCAGCAGGTAGACGCTGTTCAGGGCCAGGAAGTCCAGATCGCTGACGGTCAGCGCCACCAGATGGGTCGGCGTCGTCACGCACCAGTACTCCCAGCGCTTCGTCCGGCCCCAGCCGCGCAGATTGGCGCGGTGCAGCGGCACCCGCGACCAGCCGACCGCCGACGGGTCGAGGCGCCCGTCGGGCAGACAGAGGTCGACCGGCTCGGTGATCTCGCGTTCGAACGTCGTCATGGCCGGATACTAACGGCCGGTCAGCGGACGCCCGAGCGGCGGTTACGCGGCGCCCGCACCCGCGTCGGCGCCCGCGTCCGGACCCCCCTCAGCACCCGCGTCCGGGGCCGCGCCCGGGGTGGCGCCGTCCGGCCAGACGCCGATGTGGTCCCGCTCCAGCTCCAGCATCACGCGGTGCTCCATGCCCAGCGCCTCGGTGTAGTCGGCAGGCAGTTGCAGCCGGCCCGCGCGGTCCAGCATCGCGTACTCGCGGGCCACCTGGGACTCCTGGCCGGTCGCCGCGTCCACCTCGGTGCGGCGCAGCACCTCGAAGGAGGTCCGGCCGTCGCGGATCGCGACCGTACGCCGCACCTCGGAGGCCACCGCCTGGTCATGGGTGACGATCACGATCGTCGTGCCCAGCTCCTCGTTGGCGCGGCGGAACGCGGCGAAGACCTGCTCGCCGGTGGCCGAGTCCAGCTCACCGGTCGGCTCGTCGGCGAGCAGCACCGAGGGGGAGTTGGCGAGCGAGACGGCGATCGCCACCCGCTGCTGCTGGCCGCCCGACATCTGCTGCGGGCGCTTGTCCCGGCAGTCCTCGACCTCCAGCATCTTCAGCAGCGTCTCGGCGCGCGCCGCCCGCTCGCGGGCCCGGCCGCGCCCGCGCAGCTGCATCGGCAGGGTGACGTTCTGTATCGCCGTCAGGTACGGCAGCAGGTTGCGGGCGGTCTGCTGCCAGACGAAGCCGACGACGTCCCGGCGGTAGCGGAGCCGCTCCTTCTGCCCCATGTTCAGCAGATCGCAGCCCGCCACCTTCGCCGCCCCGGCCGTGGGCTCGTCCAGCCCGGCCAGGATGTTCATCAGCGTGGACTTGCCGCTGCCGGACGCGCCGACCAGGGCCAGCAGTTCGCCCTGCTCGACGAGGAGGTCGAGCCCCTGGAGGGCCTGCACCTCGACCCCGTCCGTGGTGAAGATGCGCACCAGGCGGTCGCAGGCGATCAGCGCGTCGTGCCCGTAGGAGGGCCGGTCGCGCCGGGCGGTGGCCCGCTGTTCCAGCTCGGCCAGCGTGGAATCGGTCGACGGCGTCGTCATCGGGAGTCTCCTGCCCTGAGTTCGGTGATCGATCCGCGGCGGCCGGTCCACCAGGCCTGCACCCCGGCCACCGCGGCGGCCAGGACGATCACGCCCACCGCCGGCAGGACCAGGGACCACGGGTCGGTCCGCAGCGGTGCGGTGGCCGGCAGGCCGGAACCCGCGCCGGTCGAGAGCGCGAGGTGCACCAGGTCGATGCCCGGCGCGAGCAGGGCGATCGTCGCCCGGCCCACGAGCAGCCCGCCCACCGCGGCGAGCACCGCCTGCGGCAGGGCCTCGAAGCCGAGGAGCCGCCCGCCCTGCCGGGATGTGAGGCCCATGGTGCGCAGCCGGGCCAGCAGCGTCGTGCGCTCGGGCGCGGTCTGGAGCAGCGACAGCAGGACGGCGAGCAGGGCGTATCCGGCGCCGGCCGCGATGGCCGCCAGATAGATCCGCTCGGCGCCGTTCTGCATCGGGGTGTCCACGTACGCCTCGCGCGTCTCGGAGCGCAGCTGTACGGAGAAGTGGTCGCCCGCCTTGCCGGCGGCGGCCCGCAGGGCCTTCGCGTCCAGGTGGTCGCCGGTGAGCAGCAGCACGGTGGTCTGCCGGTGGGTGAGCGCGGAGGCGTCCACGATCATGAAGGAGGAGCCGTTGACGGCGGGGGCGTGCGCCACCGTGCCGGCCAGCTTCACCTTGAAGTCACCGGCCACGGACTCCAGGTCGCGCGGCCGGTCACCGAGCCGTTCGGCGACGGACGGCGAGGCGATCACGGGCACCACCCGGTCCCGGGAGGCAGGCTCGCCCTTCACGGGCCGGGCGCCGGTGGCCTTCAGCGGGCCGGCCGGGAAGGAGTCGAGCCCGAGGCCGCGCACCAGCCGTGCGTACGCCTCCGGGTCGACGCCGATCAGCGTGGCGCCCTTGGCGTCCTCGACCCCGTTCTCGGCGGGCGGCAGCGCGACCCCGTACTCGATCTGGACCCGCACCGCCTCGCGTACGCCGTCCGCCTTCCCGGCCGCGCGGATCAGGCCGTCGGGCAGCGGTACGGAGTCGCCCTGGCCGCTGATCCGGGCGTCGGCGCCGGTGGCCAGGACGGCCGCGTCGTCGCGCGCGTCGGCGATTCCGGCCAGAACGGAGCCGCCGAACGCGGCCGTGGTCAGCGCGACCAGCAGCGCGAGCAGCGGCAGGGTGCCGGCGGCGGCCGCGCGCCCGGCGCGG
>NZ_JAKRGC010000260.1 GCF_022347745.1 Streptomyces sp. OfavH-34-F | reverse complement strand
CGCTGCCCGCCGCCGCGGCCCGGCCGCCCGCCGCGCCCTCGGACGCCAAGCTGGCCGGACAGGCCACCCGGCACGACCTGACCCGCGAGCAGTTCTACTTCGTCATGCCGGACCGGTTCGCCAACGGCGACCGGGGCAACGACCGGGGCGGGCTGACCGGCTCCCGGCTGGAGACCGGCTACGACCCCACCGACAAGGGGTTCTACCAGGGCGGCGACCTCAAGGGGCTCACCGACCGGCTCGACTACATCAAGGACCTCGGCACCACCGCCATCTGGCTCGCGCCGATCTTCAAGAACCGGCCCGTCCAGGGCACCGGCAAGGACGCCTCGGCCGGCTACCACGGCTACTGGATCACCGACTTCACCCAGGTCGACCCGCACTTCGGCACCAACGCCGACCTCACGAAGCTGATCGACAAGGCCCACCGCAAGGGCATGAAGGTCTTCTTCGACGTCATCACCAACCACACCGCCGACACCGTCGACTACGCCGAGAAGACCTACGGCTACCGGTCCAAGGGCGCCTACCCCTACCTCGACCGCGACGGCCGCCCCTTCGACGACGCCGCGGGCATGGCGAAGGTGGACGCCGACTCCTTCCCGTACAAGCCGGTCGGCGGCGGCGGCAAGACGCCGTCCTGGCTCAACGACCCGACGATGTACCACAACCGGGGCGACTCCACCTACGCCGGCGAGTCCACCACCTACGGCGACTTCTCCGGCCTCGACGACCTGTGGACCGAACGGCCCGAGGTCGTCGCCGGGATGGAGAAGATCTACCAGAGGTGGGTCCGGGACTTCGACATCGACGGGTTCCGGGTCGACACCGTCAAGCACGTCGACATGGACTTCTGGACCCAGTGGGCCACCGCGCTCGACGCCTACGCGGCCAAGCACGGGCGCAAGGACTTCTTCATGTTCGGCGAGGTCTACTCCTCGGACACCTCCGTCACCGCGCCCTACGTCACCCGGGGCCGGCTCGACGCCACACTCGACTTCCCGTTCCAGGAGGCGGCCCGCCAGTTCGCCTCGCAGGGCGCCCCGGCCTCGAAGCTCGCCGCCGTCTTCGGCGACGACTACCGCTACACCACCGACAAGGCCAACGCCTACGAGCAGGTCACCTTCCTCGGCAACCACGACATGGGCCGCTTCGGGACCTTCCTCAAGCAGGACAACCCGAAGGCCGGTGACGCGGAACTGGTCCGGCGCGCCGGGCTGGCCAACGAGCTGATGTTCCTCAGCCGGGGCAACCCCGTCGTCTACTACGGCGACGAGCAGGGCTTCACCGGCGCCGGCGGCGACAAGGACGCCCGCCAGACGATGTTCGCCTCGCGGACCGCCGACTACCTCGACGACGACGAGCTGGGCACCGACCGCACCCACGCCTCCGACGCGTACGACACCGCGCACCCGCTCTACCGGAACATCGCCGCCCTCTCGAAGCTGACCCGGGACAACCCGGCGCTGCGCGACGGCGTGCAGACCGAGCGGTACGCCGAGGGCTCCGTGTACGCCTTCTCCCGCACGGACGCGAAGCGCGGCGTCGAGTACGTGGTCGCCGTCAACAACGGCACCTCCGCGAAGACCGTCGAGCTGACCACCGAGTCCGCCCGGATGGACTTCCGCACCCTGTACGGCGGCTCCGGCACCGTCCGCAGCGGCGCCGACAAGAAGATCACCGTCACCGTGCCGGCCCTGTCGAGCACCGTGCTGCGCGCCGCCGGGCCCCTCGCCGCCCCGGCCACCAAGCCCTCCGTCACCCTGAAGGCCCCGGCCGCCGGCGCCACCGGCACCGTCGAGCTGACCGCCGACGTGGACGGCGGCTCCCTCAACCGGGTCGTCTTCGCCGCCCAGACCGGCAACGGCAGGTGGACCACCCTCGGCACCGCCGACCACGCCCCGTACAAGGTCACCCAGATCATCGGCGACGACACCGCCGCCGGAACGCCGCTGCGCTACAAGGCCGTCGTGGTCGACCGCGCCGGCCGCACCGCGAGCGCCACCGCCGCCACCACCGCGGGCCGGGCCCCCGCCCCCGCCAAGCCCGTCGCCGTCGAACGCGACTACGCCGTCGTCCACTACAAGCGCGCCGACGGCGACTACGACGGCTGGCGGCTGAGGTCCGGCGACACCACCGCCGCCTTCACCGGCCGCGACGCCTACGGCGCGTTCGCCTGGGTCAAGGTCCCCGAGGGCGCCGCCACCGTCGCCTACACCGTCGAGAAGGACGGTACCGCGGACGGGCCCGAGCGCACCGTCGAACTCGCCGAGACCGGCGAGGTGTGGATCACCCAGGGCGAGGACGGCCAGACCGGCACCGCGCCGGACGGCGCCTACCCGGCCCCGGACACCACCAAGGCCGTCCTGCACTACTACCGGGCCGACGGCGACTACGACGGCTGGGGCCTGCACACCTGGACCGGCGCCAAGGAGCCCACCGACTGGGCCAGGCCGCTCCAGCCCGTCAAGAAGGACGCCTCCGGCCTCACCTTCGAGGTCCCGCTCGTGGACGGCGCCACCTCGCTCAGCTACATCCTGCACCGGGGCGACGAGAAGGACCTGCCCAGCGACCAGTCCCTGGACCTGGCGACCCACGGCCACGAGGTGTGGCTGCTCGGCGCCACCCCCGGCTACCTCCTGCCGCAGGCCGGCGGCATCCCCGCCCCCGACCTCACCAAGGCCGAGGCGCAGTGGATCGACGCCGACACCGTCGTCTGGAAGGTGAAGGCCACCGACGCCACCAGCCAGCAGCTCGTCTACGCCGGCAAGGGCGGCATCTCCGTCGTCGACGGCGCCCTGAGCGACGAGGGCCGGTGGCTGCGGCTCACGCCGTCCGCGCTGACCGACGCCCAGAAGGCGAAGTACCCGCACCTCAAGGACTACCCCGCCTTCACCGTCGACGCCCGCGACCGCGACCGCGTCCGCGAGGCGCTGCGCGGCCAGCTCATCGCCACCCAGCGCGCCGCCAACGGCGCCCTCCTCGCCGCCACCGGCGTCCAGAGCGCCGGAGTGCTCGACGACCTCTACGGCGAGAAGGCGAGCCGCGCCGCGCTCGGCCCGGTCTTCCGCCACGGCACCCCCACCCTCTCGGTGTGGGCGCCCACCGCCCGTACCGTCGCGCTCGAACTCGACGGCAAGACCGTCCCCATGCGGCGCGACGACCGCACCGGCGTCTGGTCCGTCACCGGAAAGAAGAACTGGAAGGGCAAGCCCTACCGGTACGTCGTGGACGTCTGGGCGCCCACCGTCCAGAAGCGCGTCACCAACAAGGTCACCGACCCCTACTCCACCGCCCTGACCGCCGACTCCGCCCGCAGCCTCGTCGTCGACCTGGAGGACCGCCGGCTCGCCCCCAAGGGCTGGGACACCCTCCGCAAGCCCGCCGCCGTACCGCTGCGCGACGCACAGATCCAGGAACTCCACATCCGCGACTTCTCCGTCGCGGACCCCACCTCGAAGCACCCCGGCGAGTACCTCGCCTTCACCGACACCCGCTCCGACGGGATGAAGCACCTCAGGCAGCTCGCCGACGCCGGCACCGGGTACGTGCACCTGCTGCCCGCCTTCGACATCGGCACCATCCCGGAAAAGAAGAAGAACCAGGCCGCACCCGCCTGCGACCTGCACGTCTACGCACCCGACTCCGCCGAACAGCAGGCCTGCGTGGCGAAGGCCGCCGCCAAGGACGCCTTCAACTGGGGCTACGACCCGCTGCACTACACCGTCCCCGAGGGCAGCTACGCCTCCGACCCCGACGGCACCGACCGCACGGTCGAGTTCCGGCAGATGGTCCAGGGGATCAACAAGGCCGGACTGCGCACCGTCATGGACGTCGTCTACAACCACACCGTCGCCTCCGGCCAGGACGACAAGTCCGTCCTCGACCGGATCGTGCCCGGCTACTACCAGCGCCTCCTGGAGGACGGCACCGTCGCCACCTCCACCTGCTGCGCCAACACCGCCCCCGAGAACACCATGATGGGCAAGCTCGTCGTGGACTCGGTCGTCACCTGGGCCAAGGAGTACAAGGTCGACGGCTTCCGCTTCGACCTGATGGGCCACCACCCCAAGGCCAACATCCTCGCCGTCCGCAAGGCCCTCGACGCGCTCACGCCCGCCCGGGACGGCGTGGACGGCAAGAAGATCATCCTGTACGGCGAGGGCTGGAACTTCGGTGAGATCGCCGACGACGCCCGCTTCGTCCAGGCCACCCAGAAGAACATGGCCGGCACCGGCATCGCCACCTTCTCCGACCGGGCCCGCGACGCCGTGCGCGGCGGCTCCCCGTTCGACGAGGACCCCGGCGTGCAGGGCTTCGCCACCGGCCTCTACACCGACCCCAACACCTCCACCGCCAACGGCACGAAGGCCGAGCAGAAGGCCCGCCTGCTGCACTACCAGGACCTGATCAAGGTCGGCCTCACCGGCAACCTCGCCGACTACACCTTCACCGACACCTCCGGGAAGACCGTCAAGGGCTCCGGCGTCGACTACAACGGGGCCCCGGCCGGCTACGCCGAAGCCCCCGGCGACGCCCTCGCCTACGCCGACGCCCACGACAACGAGACCCTGTACGACGCCCTCGCCTACAAGCTCCCGGCGGACACCACCGCCGCCGACCGGGCCCGCATGCAGGTCCTGGCCATGGCGACCGCCACCCTCTCGCAGGGCCCCGCGCTCTCCCAGGCCGGCACCGACCTGCTGCGCTCCAAGTCGCTGGACCGCAACTCCTACGACAGCGGCGACTGGTTCAACGCCCTGCACTGGGACTGCCGGGCCGGCAACGGCTTCGGGCGCGGACTGCCCCCGGCCGCGGACAACGAGGCCAAGTGGCCCTACGCCAAGCCGCTGCTGGCCAACCCGGAGATCAACCCGGGCTGCGCGCAGATCGACGGCACCGCCGCCGCGTACCGGGACCTGCTCACCATCCGCGCCACGGAGAAGGACTTCGGCCTGTCCTCCGCCGCCCAGGTGCAGTCCCGGCTCTCCTTCCCGCTCTCCGGCGAGAACGAGACCCCCGGCGTGATCACCATGCGCCTCGGTGACCTGGTCGTCGTCTTCAACGCCACGCCCGGCACCACCACCCAGAAGATCGGCGCCCTGGCCGGCCGGTCGTACACCCTGCACCCCGTCCAGGCGAAGGGCGCGGATTCTACCGTCAAGCGCTCCTCGTACGAACGGAGTTCGGGAAGCTTCACCGTTCCGGGACGCACAGTGGCGGTATTCACCCTGCGCTGACCGATATCAGGACTACCGTATGGGGCAGCCGTCCAGGGGGTGCCGCAGCTCGCACCCCCTGGGCACGCCTTCCACTCCACCCGGCCGGTTCCGGCCCCCGGCGCACGGCCCGGCGTCCCTCCTCGCCGGCCCGTGCGGACGCGGGGACCGGGACCGGCCGCTCCACCTGTGCAGCGACGGTGACGATGGCCAGCAACATCCCCGAGGAGACCACCAGCTTTGTCGGACGGACGGCCGAGCTGACCCATCTCGAACACGCCCTCACCACCGGCCGGCTGACCACCCTCACCGGCACCGGAGGCGTCGGCAAGACCCGGCTCGCCCTGCGCGCCGCCCGCCGCGCCGCGACCGCCTACCGCGACGGCGTCTGGTGGGCCGACCTCGCCCCCCTGCACGACGACGAACTGCTCCTCGCCACCGTCTCCGACGCCGTCGGCCTCAGCGACCACACCCTGCGCAACCCCATGGACGTGCTCTGCGAGTGGCTCGCCGACAAGCACCTCCTGCTCGTCCTCGACTCCTGCGAACACCTGCGCCCCGCCTGCGCCCACCTCCTCGGCGAGATCCTCACCACCTCGCCCGGCCTCACCGTCCTCGCCACCAGCCGCCAGCCCCTGGACCTGCGCGGCGAACAGCTCATCGAAGTCGATCCGCTGCCCGTCGACGGCGCCGCCGACGCCCTCACCCTCTTCCGGGAACGGGCCACCGCCGCCGCCCCCGCCACCCCGTTCCGCGAACCCGGCACCGCCGAGGCCGCCGCCGACATCTGCCGCCGCCTCGAAGGCATCCCGCTCGCCATCGAACTCGCCGCCGCCGCGGTCGGCCGGCAGAGCGTCCAGGAGATCGCCCACCGCCTCGGCTCCCGCCTCGACGTCTTCGCCGACGCCTCCCTGCGCCCCGTCCGCCACCGCACCCTGCGCACCACCATCGGCTGGTCCCACGAACTGTGCACCCCGCTCGAACGGCTGCTGTGGGCCCGGCTGACCGTGCTCCGCGGCGACTTCGACGAGGCCACCGCCGTCACCGTCTGCGCGGGCGGCCCGCTCGGCGAGGACGGCGTGCGCACCGCGCTGCGCGGCCTGACCGCCAAGTCCGTCGTCACCCGCGACGGCACCCGCCACCGCATGCTCGACACCCTGCGCGAGTACGGCCGGATGTGGCTGGCCGAACTCGGCGAGGAACGCGCCGCCGCCGACCGGCACGCCGCCTGCTTCCTGCGCCTCGCCCGCAACGCCCACGCCGGCTGGACCGGCGACGACCAGATCCTCTGGTACCACCGCATCGCCGACGCGCATGCCGACCTGTGCGCCGCACTCGACCACCTCCTGGCCCACGACCCCGCCGCCGCCCAGGAGATGGCCGGCCGCATCGGCTTCTTCTGGTGCTGCTGCGGCCATCTGCCGCAGACCCGCGGCTACGCCCAGCGCGCCCTCGACTCCGGACCGGCCGGCGGCCCCCACCGCACCCGCGTCCTGTGGGTCCTCGGCATGTGCGTCCTGCTCCAGGGCGACTACCCGGCCGCCGAACGGATCGGCGAGGAGTGCGTGCGCTCGGCCGCGGCGGACGGCACCGACGAGGGCGTGCTCGCCGCCGCCTATCTGCGCGGCCTCACCCATCTGATGACCGGCGAGCCCGGGAAGGGGCTGCGCGAGGCCCAGCGGGTGCTGCGCACCACCGGCTCCGGCAGCCGGCTCGAAGCCGCCTACCGGCTGCGCTGCCACCTCATCATCGTCTTCGCCCTCACCGGACTGGGCCGGCTGGAGGAGGCGGCGTCGGCGGCCGTCGTGCTGCGCGCCGCCTGCGACGCCCAGGACGAGTGCTGGACCCGCTCCTACGTGGACTACCAACTGGCCCTGATCGCCCTGCTCCAGGGCCGCGCCGCCCCCGCCGCCGCGCACGCCCGGGCCATGCTCGCCGGCAAGCACCGGCTCCGCGACCGCTTCGGCATCGCCCTCGGCCTGGACGTGCTGGCCGCCGCCATCGCCGCCCAGGGCGAAGGCGCCAGGGCCGCCCGGGTCTACGGCACGGGGCAGGTGTACTGGCGCATGGTCGGCCACCCCCAGCGCGGCACCCCCGAACTGGGCCCGGTCCGCGAGGCGTGCGAACGGCGCGCCCGCGAGGCCGTCGGCGACGCGGCGTACCGGCGCGCCTTCGAGCAGGGCCGCTCCGACAGCGCGGAGGCGGGACTGGCCCTCGCGCTGCACGGGGAACTGCTGACGTAGCACCGAAGGCGCGGGGCCGGCCGGGCGCGCCCGCGCCCACATGCTGAGTCACCGTTGTGCGCGTGCGCGGGTACGGGGAAGGCTGGCCGCTGTCCGCCCACCCGCCCGACCGCCCTGGAGACCGCCATGCCGCAGATCACCGTCGACTACTCCGCCGAGCTCGACGGGGCCTTCGACCGCCCCGCCTTCGCCCTGGCCCTGCACCCGCTGGTCGCCGAGACCGTCGACACCAAGCTCGCCGCCTGCAAGACCCGCTTCCGCCGGACCGAGGAGACGGTGGTCGCGGACGCGCCGGCCGGCGACGCGCTCGTCCATGTGGACATCTCGCTGCTGCCCGGCCGCACCCCGGAGACCAAGGCCCGGCTCACCGAGGCCGTCGTGGAGCTGCTGGCCGGCCACCTCCGCGCGGTCACCGGCCCCGTCCTGCACCTGTCGGCCGAGGTCCGCGACCTGGACGCCTCCTACCGCAAGGGCTGATCGCAGGGGGATCGGCCCCGCCCGCAACGCGCGGGCCGGGCCGGCGCACTTACCGGGTGAGACCGTTCTCCGGAAGGAACCACCCGTGCCCCGCTCCAGCCGCCGCACGCTGCTCCGCGCAGCCGTGGCCACGGCCGCCCTGGCCGCCACCCTGTCCGCCCCGCTGCCCGCGTCCGCGCACGACACCACCGCCGCTCCCGCTCCCGGCTGGACGGGCGAGGCGGCGCCATTCACCGACGCCACCCTTGTCGATGTCGCGCACACCGGCCGGGGCGGGATGTGGGCGGCCGGATTCACCGTGCGTACGGAGGGCAAGGCGACCCGCTTCCGGCCGGTCGTGGCCGCCCGCACCGCGCCCGGCGCTGCGTGGACCCCGGTGGCCCCGGCCGCCGCGGCGGCCGGGGAGGTCAGCAGCCGGGTCAACGCCATGGACGCGGACGGCGGCCGCGACGTGTGGCTCGTCGGCGACGACGCCGCCGCGCTCGGCGGCCGCGTCTACACCCAGCACTTCGACGGCAGGACGTGGCGGGTCGTGCCCGCGGAGCTGCCGGCCGGGTCGGAGGCCGGCTCCCTGCTGGACGTGGACGCGGGCCCGGCGGGTGCCTGGGCGGCGGGCTTCGCGCAGATCGAGGTCTCGCGCACCTGGAACGAGGCCAAGGGCGGCTGGATCATCGTCTCCCGGACGGCCGGGATCGTCCGCCACTTCGACGGGACGGCCTGGCGCGACGTCCCGCTTCCCGAACTGCCCGGCGACTACTGGTACCTGAACGCGGTACGGGCCCTGTCCGCCGACGACGTCTGGGCGGCCGGCTACGACGGCGACACCGGCAGTCCGCTGCTGCTGCACTACGACGGCTCCGGCTGGCGGCGCGTCGGCGCTCCCGGCGTCACGGACCTCCCCGGCCAGGCGCAGGGCCTCGCCGTCACCGCGGCCGGCGAGGTGTGGCTGGCCGGCGAGGACTGGTCGCCCGAGGACGGCTCCACCCGCGCCCTGGTCGCCCGCCACGACGCCACCGGCTGGCACCAGGTCCCCGTACCGGACGTCCCGGCCCGGCTGTTCGGCCTGACCGCGCGGCCGGGCGGCGGAATCGCCGTCGTCGGCCAGACGCTCGGCGAACGCCGGGACGCCCTGGCGTGGACGTGGCGGCGGGGGCGCTGGACGGACCTCGGGCTGACGCAGCCGGGCCCGGCGGACGGCGCCGCGCCGGTGGAGAACGCGGCGACCGGGGTGACCGGGGGCCGGGGCGGTTGGACGGTGGTCGGCACATCGACCGCCCAGGGCGCGGAGCCCCAGCCGTTCATCTCGGTACGGTCCCGGCGCGGCT
>NZ_JAKRGC010000025.1 GCF_022347745.1 Streptomyces sp. OfavH-34-F | reverse complement strand
AGGGCGATGGCCGCCGCCTGCGCCGACGCGCCCACCTCGATGGCCGCCGTGGTCGGCGGCGAGGAGGCCGCGGTGCTGGACCGCATCCACGAACTGGGCCTGTACGCGGCCACGTTCAACGGACCGGGGCAGATCGTCGCCGCCGGGGCCACCGAGGCCCTGGAACGGCTCGCCGCCGCCCCGCCGCACTCCGCCACGGTCAAGCCGCTCCAGGTCGCCGGCGCCTTCCACACCCCGTACATGGAGTCCGCGCGCCTGGCCGTCGCCGCGGCGGCCGAACGGACCCCGTTCCGGCAGCCGACCGGCACCCTCCTCTCGAACGCCGACGGGGCGGCCGTCCGCGAACCGGACGACATCCGCCGCCGGCTCGTCGACCAGGTGGTCAGGCCGGTGCGCTGGGACCTGTGCATGGAGTCGCTGGGCCGGATCGCGCCCGAGGTGACCGTCTGCCTGCCGCCCGCCCGCACCCTCGCGGGGATCTTCAAGCGCCGGCTCCCGGAGCTGGCCGTCGTCTGCGTCACCGCGCCCCGCGACCTCGACAAGGCGCGCGTCCGCATCGGTGCCGCCGTCGCCTGGAAGGAGGACCTCGTCCATGCCGGTGTCTGAGCTGTTCACCCGCGCGCTCGCCGAGCGCCCCGGCCACCTCGCCCTGGTCGACGCCACGGGCCCGCTGACCTACGCCGAACTGGGCGCCGAGACCGACCGGGCCGTCGGCTGGCTGCGCGGCCGGGGGGTGGAAGCCGGTGAGCGCGTCGTCTACGCGGGCGGCGGCGACCGCACCTTCCTCGCCCTCCTGTGGGCCACCCTCCGCGTCGGGGCCGTGTTCGTCCCGGTGCACCCCGAACTCACCGACCACCAGATCGACCACATCGTCCGGGACTGCGGGGCCGCCCTCGCCGTCTGCCCGCCCACCGCCGGCGGCGCCGCCCGCCGGACCGTGGAGGTGGAGCGGGCCGCACGGGAGATCGCCGAGACGCCCCGGGACCGCACCACCGCCGAGGTCGCCGACGACGCGGTCGCCCTGCTGATCTACACCTCCGGCACCACCGGCCGCCCCAAGGGCGTCGTCTGCCCGCACCGGCAGATCCTCGCCGCGGTCCGCGCCATCAACGCGGGGCTCGGCTACCGCGCCGACGACGTGGTGCTGTGCCGGCTGCCGCTCTCCTTCGACTACGGCCTCTACCAGGCCCTGCTGTGCACGCTGGCCGGCGCGGCCCTGGTCCTCACCGACCGGGGCGGCGACGTCGGACTCATCCGGGTCATCGAACGCCACGGCGTCACCGTCGTCCCGCTGGTCCCCTCGCTCGCCCAGATCCTCGTCCTGCTCCAGCGCAAGCTGCGCCACGCCACCAAGGTGCGGCTGTTCACCAACACCGGCGCCCGGCCCAGCCCGGCCGTGATGCGCGGACTGCTCGACGCCTTCCCGGGCTCGGCGTTCGCCTCGATGTACGGCATGACCGAGTGCAAGCGCATCTCGGTCCTGGACCCCGCGCTGTACGCACGGCACCCCGACTCGGTGGGCCGCCCCATCCCCGGCCTCCAGGTACGGATCACCGGCCCGGACGGGGAGACCCTGCCGCCCGGCGAGGTCGGCGAGATCGTCGTCCGGGGCGACACCGTGATGGCCGGCTACTGGGGCGTCCCGCTGGAGCGCCAGAGCCGGTACGTACCCCTCGCCGACGGCTCCCTGGAGCTGCGCACCGGCGACCGGGGCCGGCTCGACGCCGACGGGCTCCTGTACTTCGTCGGCCGCGACGACGACGTGGTCAAGCGGCGCGGCGTGCGGATGGCCCTGTCCGAGATCGAACTCGCCGCCGAGCGCATACCCGGGGTGTACGCCGCCGTCGCCCCGCGCCCCGCGAGCGAGGACGCCCCGCTGCTGCTCGCCGTGCAGACCGATCTCGACCCGCACGAGGTCCGGGCGGCGCTCACCCGCCTGCTCGACCCGGCCCGCCGGCCCGACGGGATCGTCCCGATCGCCTCCATGCCGCTGACCGCCAACGGCAAGCCCGACCGCGCCGCCGTCGCCCGGCGGCTCCTGGCCGGGGCCGACACGCCCGCCGACGCCGCCCGCACGACCGCCCTCACCGTCCCCGCCGCACTCACAGGGAGCTCCCATGGACCAGTCGCAGTTTGACCAGCTCGTCGAAGAGATATGCGCCGTGCGGGTCACCAGCTCCGAGACGCCGCTCGTGGACCTCGGCGTGGACTCGCTCCACACCGTCGCCCTGATGATGGCCGTCGAGGACCGGTTCGGCATCGAGCTGGACCCCGACGCGCTCGCCGACTTCTCGCTCACCTCGTCGGCCGGCCTCCTCGGACTCGTGCACGAGCAGCTGGCGACCGGCGCGAACGCCCTGTCGGGGAGCTGACGGCCATGTGGACCGACGTCAGACCCTCGCCCGGGATGCCGCAGCTCTTCGAACGCGGCGGCGACCTGATCTCCTTCGCCGGCGGCCTGCCGGATCTTGACCTGCTGCCCCTGAAGGAACTCTCCGAGCAGTTCGCCCGGCTCACCCGGATCGGCGGCCGGATCGCGCTCCAGTACAGCACCCCGCACGTGGCCAAGGCCCTCGTCCCCGCCATCACCGACCTGATGGCCCGCGAGGGCGGCCGGGCCGACGCGGCGCACCTGGTGCCCACCGCCGGCTCCCAGATGGGCCTGCTGGCCCTCGGCCTCGGCCTCGCCGCGCCGGGGGAGACGGTCCTGTGCCAGACGCCCGCCTACCCGGGCGCGGCCGTCGCCTTCCGCACGGCCGGCCTGCGGCTGCACGGCGCCCCCGAGGACGCCGAAGGGCTCGACCCGCTGGCGCTGCGGGAGACCGTCGCCCGGCTGCGGGCGGACGGGCAGCGCGTCCGGATGCTGTACTGCAACCCGACCTTCCAGAACCCGACCGGGGCCACCCTCTCCGTCGAGCGGCGCCACCGACTGGCCGAGGCCGCGCGGGAACTGGACCTGCTGATCGTCGAGGACAACCCGTACGGGCTGCTCGGCTTCGACGGCGCCGCAGTCCCCGTCCTCCAGGGCATCGACCCGGAGAACGTCGTCTACCTCGGCACGTTCTCCAAGGTCTTCGCCCCCGGACTGCGCTGCGGCTGGATCGCCGCGCCCAAGCAGGTCGCCGAGCGGCTGCGCGGCACGGTCGAGGTCATGGCGCTCTCGCCCTCCGCGTTCGCCCAGGCCGCGCTCGCCGCGTTCCACACCCGGGGCGGCTGGGACGCCCTGATCGACGCCTACCGCGAGCGCTACCGGGAGCGGTGCGGCCTGATGGCCGACGCGCTGGAGCGGGAGCTGGGCACCGACGGCCCCTGGCGCTGGCGGCGGCCGGACGGCGGCTTCTACCTGTGGCTGCGGCACGAGGGCGGCGCCGACACCGGCCGCCTCGCCCAGGCCGCGGCCGGGCACGGCGTCTCGTTCGTCCCCGGCAGCCACTTCGGGCTCGACGGCGAGTGCGGCGACAGCCTGCGGCTCTGCTTCAGCAACGTCCCGCGCAAGCGCATCCCCGAGGGGGTCGCCCGGCTCGCGGCGGCGCTGCGCGGGGAGACCACCGCCGTACGCGTCCCGGCGGGCCCCCGCCGCCGGTAGCCGACCCACGAGGAAGCCGCCCCACCACTCAAAGCCCACTCCCCCAGGAAGTCGAGTCCCATGACCACGCATTCCACCGCCCCGTCACCCGAGGCGGGGCCCGCGCCCGACTGGCGGCGCATCGGCAGTTTCGTCACCGGTCAGGCAGCCGTGCAGTGCGGCAGCTTCGCCCTGATCATCGCCATGAACTGGACCGCCGTGCAGATGGGCGGCCGGTCCGCGGTCACCTGCGTGATCCTCGCCTCCACGCTGCCGCGCGCCCTGATGCTGCTGTTCGGCGGCGCGCTCGCCGACACGCTCGGCCCGCGCGCGGTCGTGCTCCGGGCGACCGCGACCCGGCTCGCCGTCCTGGCCGTCGGGGCTCTGATCACCGCGGGCGCCGACAGCCTCTGGCCGCTGGTCGCGGTCGCCGTGGTCGAGGGCTCACTGCTGGGTCTGACCGGACCGGCGTCGGGCGTGCTGCTCACCCGGCTGGCCCCGCAGGAGCATCTCGGCCGCGCCAACTCGCTGTTCTCCATGGTGATGCGGCTGGCGCCGATCGCCGGATCGCCGCTGGGGGCCTGGCTGGTCGTGGCGGGCGGGCTGTCCGGGGCCATGCTGGTGGCGGCGGCCGGCTGCGCCGTCTGGTTGCTCTGCGCGTTCCATGTGACGCGCGGCATGGTCCGGCCCGCGCGCGGCGCCGGCTCCGGCCCGTCGCTGTTCCGGCGCTCCGGTGACGGACTGCTGCTGCTGGCCCGCCACCCCCGGCTGCGCTGGATGTTCGTCGCCTGCTTCTGCATGGACTTCGCGTTCCTGTGGCCGGCCGAGGTCGCGCTGCCGCTGCGCGCCTCCGGTGAGGGCTGGGGCATCGGCGCGGTCGCGGCGGCGCTGTCCGCGTTCAGCGTCGGGGCCCTGGTGTCGGCGGCGGCCGGGGCCGCGCTCGCGCACCGCATTCCGGCGCCGGTGAAGCTGGTCGTCACGGGCACCGGGCTCGCGGTCGGCCTGGGCGCCATGGCGCTGGTGCCGTCGCCGCCGGTCCTCGCGGCCGTGGCCGGCGCGGTCGGCCTGTGCTCCGGTATGAACGGCCCGGCGCTGGTGACCGCCTATCAGCAGGCCGTGCCCGAGGGGAAGCTGGGCGCCGCGATGTCGACGTTCTCGCTCTCCAGCATCGGGGCCGCGCCGCTGTCCCTGGCCGTGTTCAGTTCGCTGTCCGCAGCGCTGGGTGTGACCGGCACCTGGCTGGTGTGCGCCTGCCTGGCGCTGTGCTCGCCGGTCGCCGCGACGCTCGCGCTGCGTGCGCCCGCCACCCGGAAGGCCCCCGTCCCGCCGGGGGCGCCGGCCGCCCCCGAGCCCACCGCAACCGCCGTGTGAGGCAGACATGTCCCTGTTGGAACCCGGTCCCCCGTCCGCCCTCGACTCCCTGCTCCTGCCCACCGCGCTCCCCCCGCTGCCGGCCGCGCTGCCGCCGCCGGCCGATCCGGGGTCCGGCGGTCCGCGCCTCTGGCTGGTGGCCACCGCCGCCCACGAGGAGAGCGCCGCCCGCTACGCCCCGCTCGTGCTGGCCCCGGCGGAGCTGGCGCGCGCCGACGAGTTCCGCCGCCCCACCGACCGGGCCACGTATCTGTGCGCCCATGTCGGACTGCGCCGGGTCCTCGGCAGCCATCTGGGCGTCGCGCCCCGCACGGTCTCGGTGGTCCGCGCCCCCTGCCCGTGCTGCGGGGAGCCGCACGGACGCCCCGTACTGCCGGGCGAGCCACTGCACTTCTCGCTGTCGCACTGCGAGGGGCTGAGCCTGATCGCGGTCGCCGCCGCGCCGGTCGGCGTGGACGTCGAACCTGTGCCGGGCGCGCGGACGCTGACCGAGGCCGCCGATGTGGTCCACCCCCTGGAGGCGGCGGAACTCGCCGCGCTGGCGCCGGAGTCGCGGCCGGCCGCGTTCGCCCGGGTGTGGACGCGGAAGGAGGCGTACCTCAAGGGCCTGGGCATCGGCCTGGGCGCCGACCCGTCCACGGAGTACGTCGGTGCCGGTCCGGCCCCGGCCGCCCCGGCCGGCTGGCTGATCGCGGACATCGCCGCCCCGGCCGGCCACCGGGCGGCGGTGGCGGTCCGGCGGATCGGTGGCGTCGGGGCGGGCCCGGACTGAGCGGCCGCCCGGCCGGGTGGTGGGCGCGGGCGCGTCAGACCTTCTGCTGCTTCAGGGAGGTGAGATGGGCGAAGACGACGACGTTGGCGGAGTAGCCGTCCTTCTTGTTGAAGCGCCCGCCGCAGGTCATGAGCCTGAGTTCCGGACGGCCGGTGCTGCCGTACACCTTGTCGTCGGGGAACGTGTCCTTCTTGTACGTCTCGACCGCGTCGACCGTGAAGACGGCGGTCTGCCGGTCGGCGCGGGTGACCCTCACCTTGTCGCCCCGGTGCAGGGCGTTCAGGTTGAGGAAGATCGCGGGGCCGGTCTCCGTGTCGCGGTGGCCGACGATCAGGGAGGTGCCCTTCTCGCCAGGCGACGGCCCGTCGCGGTACCAGCCCACTTCCCGGGGTTTGCTGAGAGGCGGGGCGCCCAGGCGCCCCTTCGCGTCGAGCCCGAGGCCGGTGACCGGGGCCTCGATGAAGATGGCCGGCACCGCGATCTTCACCGGCCGCGACGGCGACAGGGGAGCGTGTGCGACCGGCCGGTCGCCGCCGCCCGCGGCGTCGTTGCCGTGGGCGGCGGCGACCGCATCGTCGGACGAGTCGGAACTCGCCCAGACGATGCCGCTCACCAGCGAGAAGGTCACACTCAGTGTCATCGTGAGACGACACGCCCGGCTCGGGCCCCGTCGGCGTCTTCTGCGCGGGTTATGCCTCGTTGCGGGCACGGCGGCGTGCGGCTCGGCGGACCATGATCAGCCCGGCGGCTCCGGCGGCCCCGGCCGCGAGGGCGGCGGTGGTGCCGAGGTTGGAGTCGCTCTCGGAGCTGACGCTCTCCATGTCCGGGACGCCGCCGCCACCGGCCGGCACCCCGCCGGACGGCTGGCGGTAGTCGGTCTCGGCGCCCGAGGCGGACGAGCCGTGCTCGCCGTTCTGCGTGCCCCTGTCGTCGGCCGGCTTGGTGCAGTCGACCTTGAACGCCTTGTTCTTCGGGCCGGACGGAACGATCCACACCAGCTGGTACGTGCCCTCGGGGAGCAGGTACTCCTGGCTGCGGGCCGAGCCGTTGACCAGCGGCAGGGTGCTGGCCAGGGTGTCCCCCGGCGGGACGGTCGGGGGCTGCGCGGTGATCGTCCACGGGACGGCCGGCATGTCGCCGAAGTTGCTGGCCTGGAGGACGAACTTGCAGACCTCGTTGCCGTCGCCGCCCCGGGCCGCCCAGCCGCCCGGACGGATGTCGATGTCACCGCTGTCGCCGGGGGCGGCGTAGGCGGTGGACGCCCCGGCCACCGTGGCCGCGGCGAGGGCGACCGCGGCGGCCGCGACGGTGCCCGCGCGGACGCTGCGGGCACGGAGGGAAGCGGACATGCGCATGCTGATCTCCTTGGAGCCGGGATGATTGTCGTACTGATCAATCGATCGCCTAAGAGATGCCATGGCGCGCGGGGCAAACGCGGTGTAACACACGGGAAAGTGCGATAAGTACCCTGATCGGCCGACAGGAATCCGGTCCCGCGATCCCCCTGGAAGCGGCCCGGCGGGGGCGCCGGTCAGGGCGTCGCGGCGGAGACCACGTAGACGACGGGAGAGCTGGGGTCCGTCATGTCCACCGTGATGTCCTGGGTGGGCCGCGGGTCCTCGTTGGTGTGCGTGGTGCCCGCCCAGGAGACGCCCTTGCCGAAGTACCAGCCCGCGATCCTGGTGTCGCGCTCGCCGATGGTGACCTTGCCCGGCCGCAGGGCGGCGCGCCCCGAACCCAGGTTCGTCAGGAAGGCGTCCAGGCCGTTGGACGTCGTGCGGAAGCGCACGTACATCCGGCTGACCTTCCAGTTGTTCGTCTCGTAGTACTCCACCTCGGTCGCGTAACCGGGGATCGGCACCTCGAAGATGCGGCGCAGCATCCGCGAGGGCCAGCCGGGCCGCAGCCCCTGGGCGGCGGCCTCGGCGGCCTTGTCCTGGCCGGAGCGGCGGCTCTGGCCCGCCGAGATCAGCAGATAGCCCGCCGGGATGCCGATCAGCAGCACGATGATCGTCGCCGTGATCAGACGGCGGCGGATCAGATGGCGGCGGGTCTCGGGCCGCGGCCCGTCGCCCTCGTCCGGCGGCGTGGACTGGCGCGGCACGACGGGGTGCTCGGCTGCGGTCATCGGTGTGGGAGTCCCTAAGACGTACGGGTGCTGCGGTTGCTGCGGAGGGTGCTCGTCGCCTGGTCGTAGATCTGCGCGTACCGCTCGTACCGCTCGACGCGGCGGCGGTTGGTGCGGCGGAAGCGGCGGGCGACCAGCCGGGCGAGGTCCGCCGCGCCGACCATACCGGCCTCCGGGCCCAGCTGGGCCTTGGCGATCCGGGCCTCGGGGCGGTAGCCGCGACCGGTCAGATGGCGTTTGAAGGCGTCCCTGGCGGGCCCGATCAGCAGGTCGTCGGCCGCGCTGACGCCGCCGCCGATGACGAAGCAGGAGGGGTCCAGGGCGGCGGCCAGGTTGGCGAGCCCGACGCCCAGCCACTGGCCGATGTCCTGGAGCAGCTCGACGCACATCGCGTCGCCCTCGCGGGCCAGTTCGGTGATGAGCGGTCCGGTGATGTCGGGGACGTGGCCCTTGACCCGCTCGATGATCTGGTGGGCCACCGGCGAGTCGGCGGCGGCCAGCTCCCGCGCCTCGCGGACCAGGGCGTTGCCGGAGCTGTACTGCTCCCAGCAGCCCCGGTTGCCGCAGGGGCAGCGGTGGCCGCCGGGCACGACCTGCATGTGGCCGAACTCACCGGCGACGCCGTACTTGCCGCGCTTGACCTGCCCGTCCTCCAGGATGGCGCCGCCGATGCCGGTGCCCAGCGTGATCATCACGAGGTGGTCCTCGCCGCGCCCGGCGCCGAAGCGCCACTCGGCCCAGGCCGCGGTGTTGGCGTCGTTGTCCACCATGACGGGGACGACGAGCCGGGAGGCCAGGGAGTCGCGCAGGGGCTCGTCGCGCCAGGCCAGGTGCGGGGCGAACAGGACCTTCGAGCGGTCCGCGTCCACCCAGCCGGCCGCGCCGATGCCCACGGCGTGCACGTCGTGCCGGTCGGACAGGTCCAGGACCAGTTCGACGATGGTGTCCTCGACGACCTTGGGGCTCTTGGACTTGTCCGGGGTCTCGGTGCGCACCGTCTCCAGGATCGTGCCGTCGGCGTCCACGACGCCGGCCATCACCTTCGTGCCGCCGATGTCGATGCCGACCGTGGGGACGCGGGGCGCCGTGAGGTGGGAGCGTCTTTCGCGGGTGCCCACGGTACGCAGGACGGTCGCGCGGGCGGAGCCGCGGTGGGTGAAGTCGCGGTACGTGCTCATCGTCCCCGGGTGGATCGGTGTGACCGGGAGGGGTGTCCCGGTGGCGGACGGCGCCCGTCCGTCCCGATTCTGCCATTGCCGGGAGGGCCGGGCCGCCGTCCGGGGCGGCGGGCGGACGTGCTACGGGGTGCCGGCCGGGCCCGGTCCGGAGGCGCGGCGCAGCTCGTGGCTCAGCTCCTCCAGGTCGCTGCCGCCCGCCATCTGCCGGGTCAGCTCGTCCAGGCCGATGGACTCCTTGGTGTGGCTGCCGGCCATCGCACCGCGCTTGAGCAGGACGAACCGGTCGCCGACGAGGTAGGCGTGGTGCGGGTTGTGCGTGATGAGGACCACGCCGAGGCCGGCGTCGCGGGCGGCCGCGACGTACTTCAGGACGACGCCGGACTGCTTGACGCCCAGCGCGGCCGTCGGCTCGTCCAGGACCAGGACCTTCGCCCCGAAGTGGACGGCGCGCGCGATGGCGACGCACTGGCGTTCGCCGCCGGACAGGGTGCCGATGGGCTGGTCCACGTCGCGCAGGTCGATGCCCATGCGCAGCAGCGCCGAGCGGGTCGTCTCCCGCATGAGGCGGACGTCGAGCCGCTTGAACGGACCGGCGCCGGTCGTCGGCTCGGAGCCGAGGAAGAAGTTGCGCCAGACCGGCATCAGCGGGACGACGGCGAGGTCCTGGTAGACGGTGGCGATGCCCCGGTCCAGGGCTTCGCGCGGGTTGGCGAGGGCGGTCTCCTCGCCGTCCACCAGGAACCGTCCGGCGTCGTGCCGGTGCAGCCCGGAGATGATCTTGATGAGGGTGGACTTGCCGGCGCCGTTGTCGCCGAGCACGCAGGAGATCTCGCCCGCGTACACCTTCAGCGACACGCCCTCCAGGGCCTTGATGTTGCCGTAGTACTTGGCCACGTCGTCCAGCTCGACGAGGGGCTGCCCGCCGGGCTCCCGCAGGCTCTGCGGATTGTCCGGGGCCTCGGGGACCTCGGGGGTCTTGGGGGCCGTCATGTCGTCGCCTCCGCGCGCTTGCGCACCCACGCGTTGAGCAGGGTGGCCAGGAGCAGCATGGCTCCCAGGAAGAACTTGAACCAGTCGGGGTTCCACTCCGCGTACACGATGCCCTTGCTGGTCATGCCGAAGATGAAGGCGCCGACCGCCGAGCCGATCGCGGAGCCGTAGCCGCCGGTGATCAGGCAGCCGCCGATGACGGCGGCGATGATGTAGATCAGCTCGTTGCCGACGCCCTCGCCGGACTGCACCATGTCGTAGCTGAAGAGCAGGTGCTGGCCGGAGACCCAGGCGGCGAAGGCGACGCCGAGGTACAGCCCGATCTTGGTGCGGACGACGGGGACGCCGACCGCGCGGGCCGCCTCGGCGCCGCCGCCGACGGCGAAGATCCAGTTGCCGAAGCGGGTGCGGAGCAGGATCCAGGTGGCGACGGCGACCAGGCCCGCCCACCACAGCAGGGTCACCTTGAGTTCGACGCCGCCGACGGTCCAGTAGGACGCGAAGAGCTTGCGGGCGGAGGGGAAGCCCTCCATGTTGCCGATGGTCTTGGTCGAGACGGTGCCGCTGATCAGCTTGGTGAAGCCCAGGTTCAGGCCGGTCAGCATCAGGAAGGTGCCCAGCGTGATGATGAAGCTGGGCAGTTTGGTACGGGTCAGCATGAAGCCGTTGAACGCGCCGACGGCGAGCGTGACCAGCAGCGACACGAAGACGCCGACCCAGACGTTGGCGGTCATCTGGTAGCTGAACATCGAGGAGACCAGCGCGGACGTGGTGACCAGCACGCCGGCGGACAGGTCGAACTCGCCGCCGATCATCAGCAGCGCGACCGGCGCCGCCATGATCCCGATGGTGGACGCCGCGTACAGCACGGTGCCGAAGCTGGTGGCGCGCAGGAAGCTGTCGGCGACGATCGCGAAGAAGAGGAAGACGGCGAGCGCGCCGACGACCGAGCCCAGCTCCGGGCGGCCGAGCAGCCTGCGCAGCGGCGAGGTGTGCAGCAGCCGCTCGTCCACGACGGCGGTCGATCCGGGCCCGGCGGTCATCGGGTGCCCCGGCCGGCGTACTCGGCGAGCTGGGCGGCGTCCTTCGCGGTGACGATCTGCGGGCCGGTGAGGACCGGGCGGCCGCCGCCGAGGACGTTGCGGTTGTAGCGGTAGAGCCAGAGCAGGTCCACGGCCTCGTAGCCCTGGAGGTAGGGCTGCTGGTCGACGGCGAAGCCGAGGGTCTCGGCCTGGAGGGCCGCGGCGACGGCGGGGTTCAGGTCGAAGGTGTCGATCTCGGCCTTGCTGCCCGCAGTCTTCTTCGCCTTGACGGCGGCGTCCGCGAAGGGGGCGCCGAGGGTGACGACCGCGTCGATGTTCTTGTCGGACTGGAGCTTGGCCTCGATGGACGCCTGGACGTCGGGCATGTTGGTGCCCTCCACGTACAGGTTCTGCATCTGGCCGTCGAAGGTCTTCTTGGCGCCGGCGCAGCGCTGCTCGTGGCCCACGTTGCCCTGCTCGTGCAGGATGCACAGGGCCTTCTTGCGGCCGCGCTCGTTCAGCTCCTCGCCGACGGCCTCGCCGGCGATGGACTCGTCCTGGCCGATGTGGGTGAGCGCGCCGAACTCCTTGGACTCGGCGGAGCCGGAGTTGACGGTGATCACGGGGATGCCGGCCCGGACGGCCTTGGCGACGACGTCCTTCATGGCGCCGGGCTTGGCGAGCGTGACGATCAGCCCGTCGACCTTCTTGTCGATGGCCGCCTGCACGAGCTGGGCCTGCTGCTGGCCCTCGGCGTCGTGCGTGTACAGGAAGTTGATGTTGTCCTTCTTCGCCGCCGTCTCGGCGCCCTTCTGGACGATGTCCCAGAAGGTGTCGCCGTCGCCCGAGTGGGTGACCATGGCGAAGGTCCAGCGGGGCGTGTTCACCGCGGCCCGGCCTTCGGCGGCGGCCTTGGCCGCACGCTCCTCCGCCCGCTTGCCGCCGGTGCTGCTGCATCCCATGAGGGACACCCCCAGCACCGCCGCAAGCACGGCGCCCATCGCACGTACCCCTGTCCGAACCCTTGCCACGACGCCGTGCCCTTCTTGTGCTGCTCGTTGTGCTGCCGGTGGTACCGGGGCCGGTGGCCCCGGTCCGGCTGGGCAAGTATCCCCGAGCCCGCGCTGCCGTCACGCGCAGGGGCGCGCGCCGCTCACCAGCGTACGGGGAGCCGGCGCACCCCGCGGATGAGTGTGCCGGGCAGCCAGTCGAACGGGGCGGCGTCCGGATCGGCGGCCAGACCGGGGCAGCGTTCCAGCAGCGTACGGATGGCGATGCGGCCCTCCATCCGGGCCAGCGGCGCGCCCATGCAGAAGTGGATGCCGTGCCCGAAGGCGAGGTGGCCGCGGGTGTCGCGGCGGATGTCGAAGCGGTCGGGCTCCGGGTAGCGGGCCGGGTCGCGGTCGGAGCCGGCGAGGGAGATGAGGACGGGGTCGCCGGTCTCGATGGTCCGGGAGCCGATCTCGACCCGCTCCCGGGCGAACCGGAAGGTGGCCGTCTCCACGGGCCCGTCGTAGCGCAGCATCTCCTCGACCGCGCCGTCGAGCAGTCCGGGGTCGGCGCGGAGCGCGGCGAGCTGGTCGGGGTGGTCGAGGAGGGCGCGTACCCCGTTGGAGATCAGGTTGACGGTGGTCTCGTGTCCGGCGACGAGCAGCAGGAAGGCCATGCCGACCAGCTCGTCGGGCGAGAGGGCGTCGTCGTCCTCGTCGCGGGCGGCGATCAACGCGCTGAGCAGGTCGTCGCCGGGTGAGCGGCTCTTGTCCCGGATCAGCTCGCCGAGGTAGGCGCCCATGGCCCGGATCGCCTCGCCCTCCTCGGCGGGGCCGGCCGGGGCGACGACTCCGTTGGACAGCTTGCGGAAGGCGGAGCGGTCCAGGTCGGGCACGCCGATCAGTTCGCAGATGACGGTCATGGGCAGCGGGAAGGCGAACGCGTCCACCAGGTCGGCGCGGCCCTCCGGGAGCATCACGTCGAGCAGTTCGTCGGTGATCTCCTGGACGCGGGGGCGCAGCGCCTCGATGCGGCGTGCGGTGAAGGCGCGGGCGACGAGCTTGCGCAGCCGGGTGTGGTCGGGGGCGTCCATCTCCAGCATGTTGGCGTTGATCGGGTCGCCGCCCAGTTCGCCGGGGAGGGCGCGCCAGTCCTTGCCGAGTCGCGGGTCGGCGAGGGCGGCCCGGCCCTCCTCGTAGCCGACGACCAGCCAGACCCGGTCGAAGTCGTCGGTGCGGATGGTGTGCACGGGGCCGGCCGCGCGCATCCGTTCGTAGTAGGGATACGGGTTCGCGGTGAAATCGGTCAACCCCCGCAGATCCAAGTCGACTTCGGACATGGGCCGCCCCTCCCGGTCGCATCGTCCCGGCCCCCCGGACCGGTGCCTCCAGCGTAGGCCGCGAGGCCGGGCATGGGCAGCGGGTTCAGTCCGGGCTCGATCCGCTCTCGTCGTCGAGCAGACCGGCGTCGTGGACGAGGAGGGCGATCTGGACCCGGTTGTTGAAGCCGAACTTGGCGAGGATGCGGGAGACCTGGGCCTTCACGGTGGCGACGCTGAGGTAGAGGGAGGCGGCGATCTCCGCGTTGGACCGGCCCCGGCCCACGGCGACGGCCACCTCGCGCTCCGCCCGCTCCCACAGCTCCGGGTGGCGCACGGCGTCCCGGCCGACCTTGACCACGAGGTCCCCGGCCGCGAACACCGCGTTCTCGCCGAGCGCGAGTAGTCCGGCGTCCCCGGGGAATCCGGCGGCCACCAGCACCTCGCGCGCTTCCATCTCGTTCATGGTCCGATTTTCGCACCCGCGCCGGTCGCCTTGACGAACCGGCGGACCGTCAGCACGATGACGGGGGCCACCTGAGCGGCCAGAACGGTACATAGCCGGTCGAATCACGCAAAGGGGTCGATGTATATGTCGTTGGCGAACGCGGCCCCCCGAACCGGGCGGCACGGCCCGCCGGGCGGGGCGCACCGCAAGGGTTCCGCCCCGGGCGGCCGGAACGCCGGCGCCTGGTTCCTGGTCCTGCCCGCCCTCATCCCGATCCTGGTCCTGAGCGTCGGCCCGCTGCTCTACGGCATCGCCCTGGCCTTCACCGACGCCCAGTCCGGCCGCACCCGGGCCACCCGGTGGACCGGCACGCTGAACTTCCAGGACCTCCTCCACGACGGACTGTTCTGGGAGTCGTTCCGGATCGGCCTGGTGTGGGCGGTCGGCGTCACCGTCCCCCAGTTCGTGCTCGCGCTCGGCCTGGCGCTGCTGCTCAACGAGAACCTGCGGATGCGCTGGCTGGCCCGCGCCCTGGCGATCATCCCGTGGGCGATGCCCGAGGTCGTCGTCGGCATCATGTGGCGGCTCGTCTACCACCCGGACGCCGGCATCCTCAACGAGACCCTGCGCGACCTGGGGTTCGGGGACGGCCGGGACTGGCTGACCGGACTGGCCACCGCGCTGCCCGCCGTGATCGTCGTCGGGATCTGGGCCGGGATGCCGCAGACCACGGTCGCCCTGCTGGCCGGCCTCCAGAACACCCCGCGCGACCTCCACGAAGCGGCCGCGCTGGACGGCGCCGGAGCCTGGCGCCGGTTCCGGACGGTGACCTGGCCCGCCATCAGACCGGTCGCCCTCTCCATCACCGCGCTCAACTTCATCTGGAACTTCAACTCGTTCGCCCTGGTCTACGTGCTGACCAGCGGCGGCCCCGGCGGCCGTACCCGGCTGCCGATGCTCTTCGCCTACGAGGAGGCGTTCCGCTACGGCCAGTTCGGCTATGCCGCCGCGATGGGCTGTGTGATGGTCGCGGTGATCTCCGTCATCCTCGCCGTGTACCTGGCCGGCCGGCTCGGGGGAGGGGACGAGCGATGAGCATGCGCACCAAGCGGTCCGTGCGCGCCGGGCAGTACGCGGCGCTGCTGTGCTACCTGGTCTTCCTGGCGTTCCCGTTCCTCTGGCTGATCTCCACCGCCTTCAAGCCCGCCCGCGAACTGGGCTCCCTGCATCCGACCTGGATTCCGCAGCACCCCACGCTCGACAACTTCCGGCAGGCGTTCGACGAGCAGCCGCTGCTGCGGGCCGCCGCCAACTCACTGGGCGCCGCGCTCGCGGCCGGGCTGATCGCCGTCCTCATCGCCACCCCGATGGCCTATGTGATGGCCCGCCACCGCAACCGGCTCGCCAAGGCCGCCACCGGCTGGGTCGTGGTCAGCCAGGCGTTTCCCTTCGTCCTCCTGATCATCCCGCTGTTCCTGATCCTCAAGAACCTGCGGCTGATCAACACCCTGGGGGGCCTGATCCTGGTCTACGTCGTGTGGGCGCTGCCCTTCGCGCTGTGGATGCTCGTCGGCTACGTACGGGCCGTACCCGCCGAACTGGAGGAGGCCGCCGCCGTGGACGGGGCCGGACGGCTGCGGACGCTGGTCTCGGTGACCGCCCCGCTGCTGGCGCCGGGCATCGTCGCCACGGCCCTCTTCGCGTTCATCACCGCGTGGAACGAGTTCTTCTTCGCGCTCGTCCTCCTCAAGACCCCGGAGAAGCAGACGTTGCCGGTCGTCCTGACGCACTTCCTCGGCGCGGAGGGGGCCGCCGACCTCGGGCCGCTCGCCGCCGCCGCGTTCCTCGCCACCCTCCCCTCGCTCGTCCTGTTCGCCCTGATCCAGCGGCGGATCACGGGCGGCATGCTGGCCGGGGCGGTGAAGAACTGATGCGCGCGCTGCTCCGTACGGCCGCCGCGGCGGCCACCGCGCTGGCCCTGCTGCTCACCGGCTGCGGCCGGGGCGGCGACGACGCGCCGGACGGAACGATCACCCTCCGGTTCCAGTCCCTGGCCTGGCAGAAGGAGTCCGTCGAGATCAACAAGCAGCTGGTGAAGGAGTGGAACGCGGCCCACCCCGGCATCCGCGTCGAGTACGTCCAGGGCAGCTGGGACAGCGTCCACGACCAGCTCCTCACCTCCTTCGAGGGCGGCGAGGCCCCCGACGTCATCCACGACGCGTCCGACGACCTCGCCGACTTCGCGTACGGCGGCTACCTCGCCGACCTGCGGCCCCTGCTCCCGGACCGGCTGACCGCCGCCATCCCCGCCCACAGCTGGGAGACGGCCACCTTCGGCGACGGGGTCTACGGTGTGCCCTTCCTCCAGGAACCCCGCGTCCTCATCGCCAACACCCGGCTGCTCAAGGAGTCCGGGGTACGCATCCCGACCCCGGACGCGCCCTGGAGCTGGACCGAGTTCCGCGAGGCGGCCGCGCGGCTGACCGGCGAGGGCCGCCACGGCGTCGCCTGGCCGCTGCGCGAACCGGTCTCCGTCACCCTCAACCTCGGCCTCTCGGCGGGCGGACGGCTCTTCCACCGGGGCCCCGACGGCAAGGTCACGCTCGCCATGGGGAAGGGCGACCGGGTCGTCCCCGACACCATCCACGACCAGGTCGTGACCGACCGCAGCGCCGCCCGCACCGCGCTCGGCATGGGCGGCGGCGACACCCTGCCCGGCTTCTTCGGCGGCAAGTACGCGATGGTGCCGCTCGGGTTCTCCTACCGCCAGCAGGTCGCCGAGCAGGCCCCCGAGGGGTTCGAGTGGACGGTGCTGCCGGCCCCGGCCGGGGCGGACGGGCTCGCCCAGGGGGTCAGCCCGCAGACCCTGTCCGTCGCCGAGGACAGCCCGCACAAGAAGGAGGCCGTCCGCTTCATCGACTTCCTGCTGCGCCCCGCCAACATGGTGCGCCTGGCCAAGGGGGACTGGATGCTGCCGACCGGCACCGAGGCGCTGGCCGACCCGGCCCTGCACACCCCGGACCTCGGCTGGGCGACGGGCGCCGCGCTCGCCGGGTCGCTGCGGTCCGCCCCGGCCCAGTCGGTGCGCGGCTACCCCGAGTGGAAGGACAAGGTGGCGACGCCCGCCCTCCAGGAGTACTACAGCGGCGCGATCGACGCGGAGGAGTTGGAGAGACGCCTGGTGACCGACGGCAACCGGGTCCTGGCCCGCTACCAGCGCTGAACGCGCGGGCCCTCCTCCCGGCGTCCGGGAGGAGGGCCCGCGTACCAAGAGGGGATCAGACGCCGACCCGCTCCGGCTCCTCGCCGCCGCGCGCCGGTGCGGTCACCGCCGGCGCGTCGTCGTACGACTCGTCGTGCGTCATGTCCGGCAGCCACCGCAGCCACTTCGGGAAGTACCAGTTGCGCTCGCCCAGCAGCGCCATCACGGCCGGGAGCAGCACCCCGCGGATGATCGTCGCGTCGATCAGCACGGCCGCCGCCAGGCCGACGCCCATCTGCTTCATGGACTGCATCGACAGCGTGCCGAAGATGGCGAACACGGCGACCATGATGACGGCCGCGCTGGTCACCACCCCGGCCGTGGTGACCACGCCGTGGGCGATGGCGTCGCGGGTGGTGCGGCCCTGGAGGCGGGCCTCACGGATACGCGAGACCACGAACACGTGGTAGTCCATCGAGAGGCCGAACAGGATCACGAAGAGGAAGAGCGGCAGCCAGGAGATGATCGCGCCGACGCCCTCGGCACCCACCAGCGAGGCGCCCCAGCCGTGCTGGAAGACCGCGGTCAGGATGCCGTAGGCGGCGCCCACCGAGAGCAGGTTGAGGATGATCGAGGTGATCGCCACCGTCAGCGAGCGGAAGCAGAGCAGCATCAGCAGGAAGGCGAAGACGACCACGAAGGCGAAGACCGGCACGACCGAGCCGACGATCTGGTCGTTGAAGTCCTTCGAACCGGCGACCTGCCCGGTGATCGGCGCCTCCACCCCGTCGACCTTGCCGAGGGTGGCCGGGCGCACGGTGTCGCGCAGCAGGTCCAGGCTCTTGACGGCCTCGTCCTGGTCCGAGCCGCCGACCAGCGGTACGTCGATGACCGCGACGTTCTCCGCGTCGTGCGTCACGATGTCCACCGGCCCCTTGGAGGCGCCCGAGGCCACGGCCTGCCGGCGGAACTCCTCCAGCGCCTTGCGGACCGGGGCGGCGCCGATGTCGTCGGCCCGGACCACGACCTGCGCCGGGTCGGCGCCGCCGGGGAACGCCTCGTTCAGCCGGTCGTAGGTCCGCACGATCGGCAGCGAGTCGCCGAACTCCTGGTCCAGCGTGAGGTTCTGGGTGTGCATTCCGAGCGCCGGCAGCGCGATCGCGGCGAGCGCCCCGGCCGCGACCACGAGCGCGGTCCACGGACGGCGCAGCACCGCGGTGAGCACCGCGCGCCAGACCCGGCTCTCGCCGTCCGCGCCACCCCGCCGGGAGCGCTTGAGGCGGCCCAGGAACGGCACCCGGCCCTTCTCGACCCGCTCACCGAGCAGCGAGAGCAGCGCCGGCAGCACGGTCACCGAACCGACCATCGCGACGGCGACCACCATCAGCGAGGCCAGGCCCATCGCCTCGAACTCGGCGATGCCGGTGAACAGCATCCCGGCCATCGCGACGCAGACCGTCACACCGGAGACGACGATGGCGCGCCCGCTGGTCGCGGCGGCGATCATCAGCGCCGTCCGGGCGTCCCGGCCCTTGGCCCGCTCCTCGCGCTCGCGGCGCAGGTAGAACAGGCAGTAGTCGACGCCGACGGCCAGACCGACCAGCAGCATCACGGAGTTGGCGGTGTCGCTCATCGGCTGGACGTGGCTGACCACGCCCATCAGGCCCATGGTCGCGATGATCGCGGTGAGGGCCAGGGCGACCGGCAGCAGCGCGGCGACCAGCGCCCCGAACGCGATGAGCAGGATGCCGAGCGCGACCGGCACGGCGGAGAACTCGGCCCGCTGGAAGTCGCTGCCGAACGCGTCGTTGAACGTCTTGCCCATGCTGGCGCCGCCGATCTCCTCGATCAGCAGCCCCTCGTGCGCGGCGTCCACCTTCGCGACGGCGTCGAGCACCGGTCCGACGCGTTCGCTCGCCGTCTCGGCGTCGCCGCGCATCTCGAACTGCACCAGCGCGCTGTGCCCGTCCGCCGAGATGGTCTTCGTGGTGTACGGCGAGGTGACGGCCGTGACCTCACCGGTGCCCTGCACGGCGTCGATCACATCGGCCACGGCCGCCCGGAACTCCTTGGAGCCCGCCACCGGACCGCTCCCGGCCTCCGACTGGATGAGCACCGTCTCACCGGCCGGGTCCTTGAGCCCCGCGTCCTCGATGATCTGCACCGCCCGGCCCACCTCGCCGGACATCTGGTCGCTCTCCTTCACATCGACCCGGCCCGCGGCGGAGCCCAGGCCCATCGCCAGGACGACGAACAGCACCCAGATCCCCACCGCGGCCCAGCGGTGCCGCGCGCTCCAGCCGCCCGCGCGGGCCGCCACCCCCTTGACCCGCGGCCCCCTCGCCGCTGCCGCATCCACATTCCCCATGACGGGCGTGCCCCCTCGTGACCGGCACCGGCCCCTCGCCGCCGCCTCCGCATTCGAAGGTAGGGGCGCCGTAAAGCCGTCTCGTCATGCTCTGTTCCTGACCGGACGCCGCTCCTCTCCGCCTCGGGGAGGGGCCATGCCCCCGAGAAGGAGGATCGAAGCCCCTTACACGTAAAGGCGATCGGGGCATCCCGAGACCGCGGCGGGTGTCTTGTGACGAAAGGTTGGTGAGTGCGTCGGAGCTGTAGGGAGCCCTTGATCTGCGCGCGTCAATCGGCCAGGGTTTCGAGCCAACCCCCGGAGAATTTCCGGCCGGGGGCCAATCCCCCCACAAAGAATGACGAGGAGACCCCTCTTCATGGCCATTCACAAGCGCGCACGCCGGTTCAAGCTGACCGCCTCCATCACCGCGGTGGCGGCCGCCGCCGGCGTCACCCTGCTCGCCACCCCGTTCGCCGGGGCGGCCCCCGCCCCGGCTCAGGGCAAGATCTACGGCGCCGACGCGGCGACCGCGGTCGCCGGCAGCTACATCGTGATGCTGGACCGGGCGGCGGACAAGGAGAAGCTCGCCGAGGAGTACGGCGGGAAGCTGAAGCGCGACTACAGCTCCGCCATCAACGGCTTCTCCGCCAACGGCCTCACCGAGACCGAGGCCAAGCGGCTCGCCGCCGACCCGGCCGTCTCCAAGGTCGTCCAGAACAAGAAGTTCCACATCGACGCCACCCAGGACAACCCGCCCTCCTGGGGCCTGGACCGCATCGACCAGACGGAGACCGCCGGCGACGACGCCTACACCTACCCGGACAGCGCGGGCGAGGGCGTCACCGCGTACGTCATCGACACCGGAGTCCGCACCTCCCACGAGGAGTTCGGCGGCCGGGCCACCTCCGGCTACGACGCCGTGGACAACGACGACAGCGCCGACGACGGCAACGGCCACGGCACCCACGTCGCCGGCACCATAGCCGGGTCCACCTACGGCGTCGCCAAGAACGCCAAGATCGTCGCCGTCCGCGTCCTGGACGACTCCGGCTCCGGCACCACCGAGCAGGTCGTCGCCGGCATCGACTGGGTCACCGAGCACCACCAGGGCCCGTCCGTCGCCAACATGAGCCTGGGCGGCGGCGCCGACGAAGCGCTCGACGCGGCCGTCCAGAAGGCCATCGCCTCCGGCGTCACCTTCGCGGTCGCCGCCGGCAACGAGTCGAGCGACGCCGGCCAGGGCTCGCCCTCGCGCGTCCCCGAGGCCATCACCGTCGCCTCGTCCACCGTGGACGACGAGCAGTCGTCGTTCTCCAACTACGGCTCGGTCGTGGACATCTACGCACCCGGCTCCGACATCACGTCCGCCTGGAACGACAGCGACACCGGCTCCAACACCATCTCCGGCACCTCGATGGCGACCCCGCACGTCGTCGGAGCCGCCGCCGTCTACCTCGCCGGACACCCGGACGCCACCCCGGCCGAGGTCACCACGGCCCTGACCGAAGGAGCCACCCCGGACGCCATCACCAACGCCACCGCGGGAACCGCCAACAAGCTCCTGAAGATCGTCGAGTAACAGCCTTCCGGCCACCGGGCGGCCACCGTGCCCTCCCCCACGGGGCACGGCGGCCGCCCGGTGCGTTCCGGCGGCTCAGCCGCGCGCCGCCCGCCGGGCCCGGGCCGCCCACCGGCCGTCCGTGCGGCTGATGCGGACCGGATGGCCGAAGCACTCGCTCACCAGCTCCGTGGTCAGCACCTCGTCCGCCGCCCCCGACGCCAGGCACCGCCCGCCGCGCAGCAGCATCGCGTGCGTCGTGGACGCGGGCAGCTCCTCCAGATGATGCGTCACCAGCACGGTCGCCAGCCCCGGATGCTCCTCGCGCAGCGCGTCCAGGCTGTCCAGCAACTGCTCACGGGCGGCCAGGTCCAGCCCCGTCGCCGGCTCGTCGAGCAGCAGCAGCCGCGGCTCCGGCATCAGCGCGCGGGCGATCAGCGTCCGGCCGCGCTCGCCCTGCGACAGCGCCGGCCACCGCGACCCCTCCTTGCCGGCCATCCCCAGCATCGCCAGCAGCCGCGCCGCCCGCTCCCGCTGTCCCGGACCCGGCGTCCAGCGCGGCACCGGCTCCACCGAGTTCGTCAGACCGGTCAGCACCACCTCGCTCACCGTCAGCGGCGACCGCAGCGGATGGCGCGGATTGACATGGCCCAGCAGCGTCCGCAGCTCCCGCAGGTCCACCCGCCCCAGCGTCCGGCCCAGCACCTCGACCGACCCCCGCGTCGGATGGTTCACCGCCCCCAGCAGCCCCAGCAGTGTGCTCTTGCCGGCCCCGTTGGCGCCGAGCAGCGCCCAGTGCTCCCCGCCCCGCACGGTCAGCGACACCGCGTCCAGCAGGACGTTCCCGTCGCGTACGAGCGAGACCTCGTCGGCCCGGATGACCGGCACCAAACTCGGCGCGACGGCGGTGGACAGGGGTGCGGTGGTGGTCACGTGCGGCTGCTCCTTCGTACGGGCGCGAGGGCCGTGCTGCGTTCCGGAAAGCCTATACGTGGCCCGTACACCCGCCTCGTCCGGCGGCTGTCGCCTTTCTTCAAGACCGGCCGGACCGCCGCGCCTACGGTGGCGCCCATGAAGACCGAGCACGCCCACATGACCGAATGCGCCGCCGAAGCCGCCCGGGTGGCCCGAGGAATCACCGCCGCCCACCCGGCGGCCGGCGCGACCCCCTGCGCGGACTGGGACCTCCGCACGCTGATCAACCACTGGGTGCTCTACACCTCGCACGGCATGGAGCACCGCGCCCTGCGCACGGAACTCCCCGAGGAACTGATCGCCCGCGACTTCACCGCCGACGCCGACTGGCCCGAGCGGTACGCCGCGCAACTGGACCGGGCCGTCGCCGCCTGGTCCGACCCGGCCGCCTGGGAGGGCACCATCGGCACCGGCGACTCGGCGTCCCCGGCCGCCGACGTCGCCGCGATGCTCGTCGAGGAGATCGCCCTGCACGGCTGGGACGTCGCCCGCGCCACCGGGCAGGAGTTCCGGATCTCCGACGCGGCGGCCGGCTACGTGCTGGCCAACGTGGAGAAGACCGCCGCGCTCTACCGGCAGTACGAGGGCTTCACCGACGCGGTGGACGTGCCGGGAGCCACCGGCTTCACCCGCGCCCTGGCCCTGAGCGGACGCGACCCGCACTGGCGCCCGGCCGCCTGACGGCCGGCCGCAATGGCCCAGGCGGACGGGCGCCGAATGGCCCGGGGGAGTGCGCCACCGGCTGGCTAGGCTCGGCCCATGAGCACACACCCCACCACGCGACAGGACCGGCCCGTCGTCGACTTCTACTTCGACCCGGCCTGCCCGTTCGCCTGGATCACCTCGCGCTGGATGCTGGAGGTGGAGCGGCACCGCGCCATCGACCTCCGCTTCCACGTCATGAGCCTGTACCTGCACAACACCGGCAACGAACTCCCCGACTGGTACCGCGACCTGGTCGACCGCTCGATCGGCCCCGTCCGGGTCGCCGCCGCGGCCGCCGCGCAGCACGGCGAGGAGGTCCTGCGCGACCTCTACACCGCCCTCGGCAGCCGCATCCACCAGGAGAAGAACGAGGACTTCGACGAGGTCGTCGCCCAGTCCCTCGCCGCCCTGGGACTGCCCGCGGACCTCGCGGACGCCGCGCACGACGAGCGGTACGACGAGGCCGTGCGGCGCAGCCACGAGGCGGGCCAGGACCCGGAGGCCGGCGGCTACGTCGGCACACCCACCATCCACGTCGACGGAACGGTCTGGTTCGGCCCCGTGCTGCGGGCGATCCCGCGCGGCGAGGAGGCGGCCCGGCTGTTCGACAGCTTCCGGGTGCTGGCCGGCCACCCCGACTTCTTCGAGCTCAAGCGCACCCGTACGGGCGGCATCGACGTCGGCTGACGGCCCCCCGGGCCGGCCCCGGCGCGGCTCAGGCGCTGACCGGGACCGGGACCGGCCGCACTGCCCGCACCCGCGCCTCGTCGTAGCGGTCGAGCAGCAGCCGGGCCAGTTCCGGGGCCGGTCCCAGCACCCCGGCCAGTACCTCGGCGCCGGCCGCCGCCGCCCCCGCCGCGATGCGGTCCGGGAGGCGGCCCGGCGCGATGACGTACGGGGCGACCGCGACGCGGCCGACGCCCTCGGCCCGCAGGGCCCGTACCGCGTCCTCGGTGCGGGACGGGCCCCCGGCACGAACAGCGGAGGCGAACGCAGGCCGCACGGAACACCAACCGGTGTGCCGCAGCTCCCGCGCGATTTCAGCGATCACTGCGATCGCCTCCGGGTCTGATGAGCCCGCCGAGGCCAGGACGAGCCCGGTCGAGCTTCGGTCGCCGGGGCGCCCCCCGGCCTCGCGCAGCCGCCGCTCCAGCGCCGCGTTCAGCAGCGGGGCGGGGCCCAGCACCGCGGCCTGCCGCACCCGCAGCCGGGGCAGCGACGCGCGCGCCTCGCGCAGCACCGCCGGGATGTCCGACTTGGCGTGGAAGGCACGGGTCAGCAGCAGCGGCAGCGCCACCACCTCCGCCCCCTCGGCCGCCAGCCGCTCCAGGACCCGCGGCACCGAGGGCGCGTTGAAGTCCAGGAACCCGGTCTCCACCCGCAGACCAGGCCGCAGCGCCCGTACCCGCGCGGTCAGCGCGTGCACGGTCGCGGCATGCCGGGGATCGCGGCTGCCGTGGGCGATGACGAGGAGGACCGGAGAGGACATGGCGGCTCAGTTCTTGACGAGGAGACCGCGGCTGCGCAGCACCCACCGCTCCAGCGGACTGAAGATGAGCAGGTCGATGGCGATGCCGACGAAGAGGATCAGGATGATGGCGAGGAAGATCCCCGGCATGTCCGCGTTGTTGCGGCCGTTCTCCAGCAACTGGCCCAGGCCCAGGCCCAGTTCCGGGGATGAGGCGATGATCTCGGCGGCCATCAGGGAACGCCAGGAGAACGCCCAGCCCTGCTTCAGCCCCGCCAGATAGCCCGGCAGCGCGGCCGGCATCACGATCAGCCAGGTGCCCCGCAGCCCGGTCGCGCCCAGGGTCCGCCCCGCCCGCAGGAACAGCGGCGGCACCTGGTCGACGCCCGAGACAAGGCCGTTGGCGATCGAGGGCACCGCGCCGAGCAGGATGACCGCGAACATCATCGAGTCGTTCAGCCCGAGCCAGATCACCGCCGGCGCCACCCAGGCCACCGACGGCAGCGACTGGAGCCCGGAGAGGATGGGGCCGATCGCGGCGCGCACGAACCTGACCCGCGCCACCAGCAGCCCCAGCGGCGTACCGATCGCCACCGACAGCAGGAAGCCGAGCAGGCCGCGCGAGACGCTGGTCCACACCACCTCCAGCAGCGTGCCCCGGAGCCACATCTCGCGGGCGCTGTCCCAGACGGCGCCGGGCGACGGCAGCTTGTAGTCCTCCGTCACCTCCGCCCGGACGAGCAGTTCCCAGACGACCAGGACCAGCGCCACCGCGACCAGCGGCGGCAGGACCTTGCGCAGCAGCACCTCGCGGACCGGGGTGCGCTGCACCTGCACGGCGTCCAGGGCGTCCAGCCCGGCCTCCAGGCCGGCCAGGTCGTCCGGCCTGCCCCTGCCGGACTCCGCCTCGTCCGACTTGATGTCAGTGCTCGCCATGACGGCGGATCTCCCCACGCAGTTGTTCGGTGATCTCGACGGACAGCTCCGCGACGGCGGTGTCCTCGATGCGGCGCGGATGCTCGATGCCGACCTCCCACTCGCGGGCGATCCGGCCGGGGCGGGACGAGAGCAGCACCACGCGCTCGGCGAGGCGCACCGCCTCGCGCACGTTGTGCGTGACGAACAGGACCGAGACGTTGGTCTCGCGCCAGATCCGGGTCAGCTCGTCGTGCAGCACGTCGCGGGTGATGGCGTCGAGCGCGGCGAACGGCTCGTCCATCAGCAGCAGCTGGCTGTCCTGGGCGAGCGCGCGGGCCATCGCCACGCGCTGCCGCATGCCGCCGGACAGCTCGTGCACCCGCTTCCCGTACGCCCCGCCCAGCCGGACCAGCTCCAGCAGCCGTTCCGCCTCGCCGCGCCGCTCCGACTTGGGCACCCCGCGCAGGCGCAGGGCCAGTTCGATGTTCTTGCCGGCGGTCAGCCAGGGGAACAGGGCGTGCTCCTGGAACATGAGCGCCGGACGGCCGCCGGGCGTCTCGATGGTCCCCCCGGTCGGCCGGTCGAGCCCGGCCACGAGATTGAGCAGCGTCGACTTGCCGCACCCGGAGGCCCCCAGGAGCGTGACGAACTCGCCGGGAGCGACATCGAGACTGATGTCGTCCAGGACCAGCTGCGTGCCCGCGGGCCCGGCGAAGGACTTCGAGACGTGCGTGATGCGGGCGGCGTGCCCGACCGCGACACGGTCGTCGGCCTTGGTGAGGGTGGTCGCCATGGTCGTCACCTCCTGGGAGTCTTCGGGCGGCCGGTCACTCGGCGCCGAGCCCGGCGTCGTCGACCGCGGGCTTGCCCGCGGCCTTGAGGATCTTGTTGAGCGGCTTCAGGTCGTAGATGCCCTTGAGGTCGGGCTCGGCCAGCAGCCCCGCGTCCACCGCGTGCTTGGCCTGCGCGTCGAGCGTGGCCGCCAGCGGGTCGTCGGTGATCCGGATCGACTTCCAGGCCGGGTCGATGACCTCGGGCGGCAGCGCCTTGCCGGTGAGCTTCCTCAGCGCGGCGTTGGCGGAGTCCTTCGCCTTCTCCGGGTGGTCGTTGATCCAGGTGTTGGTGGTCACGGAGCCGCGCAGTACGGCCTCCACGACGTCCGGGTGCGCGTCGAGGAACTTCTGCGACACGATGATGTTGGTGATCACGAACTTGTCGTCCGGCCACAGCGTGGACTCGTCCAGCAGTTCCTTCGCGCCCTCGGCGATCAGCTTGGACGCGGTCGGCTCGGGCACCCAGGCGCCGTCGATGGACCCGGAGCGGTAGGCGTTGGGCGCCACCTTGTTGTCCGTGCGGATGACGGAGACGTCGCCCTTGCCGCTCTGGGCGTCCACCTTCCAGCCCTGCTCGGAGATCCAGTGGAGGAACGCCACGTCCTGGGTGTTGCCGAGCTGCGGGGTGGCGATCCGCTTGCCCTTGACGTCGGCCGTGGTCCTGATCTTCTCCGGGTTCACGACCAGCTTGACGCCGCCGGACGCGGACCCGCCGATGATCCGCAGGTTCTCGCCCTTGGACTTGACGTAGCCGTTGATGGCCGGCGACGGGCCGATGAAGCCGATATCGATCGAGCCGGCGTTCAGCGCCTCGATCTCGGACGGGCCGGCGTTGAAGACGGCCGTCTTGAGCTGGGTGCCGCCCAGCGCCTTCTGGAACAGCCCCTCCTGGTCGCCCACGAGCGCGGTGGCGTGGGTGAGGTTGGGGAAGTACCCGATGCGCACGGTGTCGACGGAGAGCTTCTCGCCCTTGGCGGTGTGCGCCTTGTCGTCGTCCGCCGCCTGGGAGCCGTAACCGCAGGCGGTCAGCGCCAGGGCCAGCAGGGGCAGGGCGGCGAATGCGGCGACGGCTCGGCGCCGCGTGGTACGGGGGGCAGGCACGGGAGGTGTTCCTCTCGGAGGCCCGGAGCTCACGCCCCTCGTACGTGCGGGGGCGCGGCCGGGAGATCGGCGGGTCTGCGTCTGGACGGGTGGTGCGGTTGGTGCTGCCGGGCGCGCGGGCGGTGCGCGTACGTCATCGCGCACATCGCCCGACACCGCCCTGACCGCTCCCCACCGCGCCGCTGCCGACGCGGCCGCCCTCCTTGGCGAAGGTCGAGAAGACGTCGATGCCCATCAGAAGTCCCACTCCGCGTCGTCGTCCGCGGCCGGCTGCTCCGCCTCGGCGGCGAACGAGGCGCCCGCCATGCCGGCCGACAGCGTGGTCCCGTCCGCCGGGTCGATCAGCAGGAAGGAACCGGTGCGGCGCGAGTCCGCGTACGCGTCGAGCGCGAGCGGCTCGGCGGTCCGGACGACGACCCGGCCGATGTCGTTGGCGACGAGCCTGCCCGGCGCCGGGTGCTGCGACAGGTCGTCCAGGGCCAGCCGGGAGGGGATGTCCTTGACGATCGCCTTGACCGTGCGGGTGGTGTGCTTGAGCAGCACCCGGCGGCCCACGGTGAGCGGCTCGTCCGCGACGTGGCAGACGGTCGCCTCGACGTCCTGGGTGGTGGCCGGGGCGTCGGCGGTCGGGGCGATGAGGTCGCCGCGCGAGACGTCGAGGTCGTCCGTCAGGCGCAGGGTCACCGACTGGGGCGCCCAGGCGACGTTCACGCTCTCGCCGAGCAGGTCGATGCCCTCGACGGTGGTGGTGCGGCCCGAGGGCAGCACGGTCACGGGGTCGCCGACCCGGAACACGCCGGCCGCGATCTGGCCCGCGTAGCCCCGGTAGTCCGGGTGCTCGGCGGTCTGCGGCCGGATCACGTACTGGACGGGGAAGCGGGCGTGGCAGGCGGTCAGGTCGTGGCTGACCGGGACCGTCTCCAGGTGCTCCAGGACCGTCGGGCCGCCGTACCAGTCCATGTTCGCGGACGGCTCGACGACGTTGTCGCCGGCCAGCGCGGATATGGGTATCGCGGTGATCTCGGGCACCCCGAGGGAGGCCGCGTACGCGGTGAACTCCTCGGCGATCGCGGCGAACACCGGCTCCGCGTAGTCGACCAGGTCCATCTTGTTCACGGCGAGCACGACGTGCGGGACGCGCAGCAGCGCGGCGACGGCGGCGTGCCGGCGGGTCTGCTCGACGACGCCGTTGCGGGCGTCGACCAGGACGACGGCCAGCTCGGCGGTGGAGGCGCCGGTGACCATGTTGCGGGTGTACTGCACATGGCCGGGGGTGTCGGCGAGGATGAACCGGCGCCGGGCGGTGGCGAAGTAGCGGTAGGCCACGTCGATGGTGATGCCCTGCTCGCGCTCGGCGCGCAGGCCGTCGGTCAGCAGCGCCAGGTCCGGCGCCTCCTGGCCGCGGTTGCGCGAGGCGTGCTCGACGGCCTCCAGCTGGTCGGTGAGGACCGACTTGGAGTCGTGCAGCAGCCGCCCGACGAGCGTGGACTTGCCGTCGTCCACCGACCCCGCGGTGGCGAACCGCAGCAGGGTGGTGGCCGCGAGCAGTTCGGCCGACTGGGTGGGCGTGGTCATCTTAGAAGTACCCCTCGCGCTTGCGGTCTTCCATCGCGGCCTCGGACATCTTGTCGTCGGCGCGGGTGGCGCCCCGTTCGGTGAGCCGGGAGGCGGCGATCTCGGCGATCACCGCGTCCAGCGTGGTGGCGTCGGAGTCCACGGCGCCGGTGCAGGACATGTCGCCGACGGTGCGGTAGCGCACCTGCCGGGTCTCGGTCCGCTCGTGCTCCTTGGGCCCGCCCCAGTCGCCCGCGGTCAGCCACATGCCGGAGCGGTTGAAGACCTCGCGCTCGTGGGCGAAGTAGATCGACGGGAGCTCGATGGCCTCGCGCTGGATGTACTGCCAGACGTCCAGCTCGGTCCAGTTGGAGATCGGGAAGACGCGTACGTGTTCGCCGGGGGCGTGCCGGCCGTTGTAGAGCTGCCACAGTTCGGGGCGCTGGCGGCGCGGGTCCCACTGGGAGAACTCGTCGCGCAGGGAGAAGACGCGTTCCTTGGCGCGGGCCTTCTCCTCGTCGCGCCGGCCGCCGCCGAAGACGGCGTCGAAGCGGTGCTGCTGGATGGCCTCGGTCAGCGGCACGGTCTGCAGCGGGTTGCGGGTGCCGTCGGGGCGCTCGCGGAGCTTGCCCGCGTCGATGTACTCCTGCACCGACGCCACGTGCAGCCGCAGCCCGTGCTCGGCGACCACCCGGTCGCGGTAGGCCAGCACCTCGGGGAAGTTGTGCCCGGTGTCCACGTGCAGCAGGGCGAACGGCACCGGCGCGGGCGCGAACGCCTTGAGCGCCAGGTGCAGCATCAGGATGGAGTCCTTGCCGCCGGAGAACAGGATCACCGGCTTCTCGAACTCGCCCGCCACCTCGCGGAAGATGTGCACCGCCTCGGACTCCAGGGAGTCCAGGTGGCTCAGCGCGTACGGATGGTCGGTGCCCTCTTCCACAGTCGCGACGGTCGTCACGCCGCACCCCTCTCGCTCAGCAGCGCGTACAGCTCCGCCGCGGACTCCTGCACGGTCTGGCGGTGCGACTCGATGCGCAGATCGGGCGACTCGGGTGCCTCGTAGGGGTCGTCCACCCCGGTCAGCCCGGATATCTCGCCCGCCGCCTGCTTGGCGTACAGCCCCTTCACGTCGCGCTCCGAGCACACCTCGACCGGCGTGGCCACGTGCACCTCCAGATACGCGGTGCCCTCGGCCTCGTGCCGCTTGCGGACGGCGTCCCTGCTGTCCGCGTACGGGGCGATGACCGGCACCAGGACCTTGACGCCGTTGGCCGCCAGCAGTTCGGCGACGAAGCCGATCCGCTGGACGTTGGTGTGCCGGTCCTCGCGGGAGAAGCCCAGGCCGGCCGAGAGGAACTCGCGGATCTCGTCGCCGTCGAGCACCTCCACCCGGTGCCCCTCGGCGCGCAGCCGCCCGGCGAGTTCGTACGCGATGGTGGTCTTGCCGGCGCTCGGCAGACCGGTCAGCCAGACGGTGGCTCCCGTCCCCGTCACGCTCATCGAATTCTCCTGATCAGTCGTCATCAGCCGTGCAGCCCGCACTCGGTCTTGCCCCGCCCGGCCCAGCGGCCGGCCCGCGCGTCCTCGCCCTCCAGCACCCGGCGGGTGCAGGGCGCGCAGCCGACGGAGGCGTAGCCGTCCATCAGCAGCGGGTTGGTGAGCACCCCGTGCTCGGCGACGTAGGCGTCGACGTCGTCCTGGGTCCAGCGGGCGATGGGCGAGATCTTGACCTTCCGGCGCTTCTCGTCCCAGCCGACCACCGGGGTGCCGGCCCGGGTCGGGGACTCGTCGCGGCGCAGCCCGGTCGCCCAGGCCGTGTAGCGGGTCAGGCCCTCCTCCAGCGGCCGGACCTTGCGCAGCTTGCAGCAGAGGTCGGGGTCGCGGTCGTGCAGCTTCGGCCCGTACGCGGCGTCCTGCTCGGCGACCGTCTGGCGCGGGGTCAGCGTGATGACGTTGACGTCCATCACGGCGTCCACCGCGTCCCGGGTGCCGATGGTCTCCTCGAAGTGGTAGCCGGTGTCGAGGAACACCACGTCCACGCCGGGCATGGCCCGCGAGGCGAGGTGGGCGACGACCGCGTCCTCCATCGAGGAGGTGACGCAGAACCGCTTGCCGAAGGTGTCGGCGGCCCACGTGAGGATGTCGAGCGCGGAGGCGTCCTCCAGCTCGCGCCCGGCCCGCTCGGCCAGCGCCCTCAGCTCGTCGTCGGTGAGCGTGTCCACTTCCTGAGTGACCGTCATATCCCGTCCCCTCCCACGTCGTTGCGCTGCAGTCCCCGGCTCAGCAGGCCCAGGAACGTGAGCTGGAACGCGCGGTTGCAGGAGGCGCATTCCCATGCTCCGTGCCCCTTCTCGTGCGGGCGCAGGTCCTCGTCGCCGCAGTAGGGGCAGTGGAACGGGGCGGCGCGCTCGCTCATGACAGCGACTCCGCGCTCGCGCGGGCGGCCCAGGCGGCGAAGCGCTCGCCCTCCTCGCGCTCGGCCCGGAACCGGGTCAGGACGCGCTCGATGTAGTCGGGCAGGTCGTCGGAGGTGACCTTGAGGCCGCGCACCTTGCGGCCGAAGGCGGCGTCCAGGCCGAGCGAGCCGCCGAGGTGGACCTGGAAGCCGCCGACCTGCTCGCCGTCCTCGGTCATCATCAGCTGGCCCTTGAGGCCGATGTCCGCGGTCTGGATGCGGGCGCAGGCGTTCGGGCAGCCGTTGATGTTGATGGTGATCGGCTCGTCGAAGTCCGGGAGGCGGCGCTCCAGTTCGTCGATGAGGTCGCTGCCGCGCTGCTTGGTGTCGACGATCGCCAGCTTGCAGAACTCGATGCCGGTGCAGGCCATCGTGCCGCGCCGGAACGGCGAGGGGTTCACCCGCAGGTCCATCGCCTCCAGGCTCTCGACCAGCGAGGTCACCCGGTCCTCGGGGACGTCCAGGATGATCAGCTTCTGCTCGACCGTGGTGGAGACCCGGCCGGAGCCGTGTGCCTCGGCCAGCTCCGCGATCTTGCCGATCTGGGAGCCGTCCAGCCGGCCGACGCGCGGGGCGCAGCCCACGTAGAAGCGGCCGTCCTTCTGCCGGTGCACGCCCATGTGGTCGCGCCAGCGCTGCTTGGGCTGCTCGGGGGCGGGCCCGTCGCTCAGCTTGCGCAGCAGGTACTCGTCCTCCAGGATCTGGCGGAACTTCTCCGGGCCCCAGTCGGCGACCAGGAACTTCAGCCGGGCGCGGTTGCGCAGCCGGCGGTAGCCGTAGTCGCGGAAGATGGAGGTCACGCCCTCCCAGACGTCCGGCACGTCCTCCTCGGGCACCCAGGCGCCCAGACGCACCCCGAACCGGGGGTTGGTGGACAGGCCGCCGCCGACCCACAGGTCGAAGCCGGGGCCGTGCTCGGGGTGGACGACGCCGACGAACGAGATGTCGTTGATCTCGTGCGCCACGTCCAGCACGGGCGAGCCGGAGACCGCGGTCTTGTACTTGCGGGGCAGGTTGGAGAAGCGCGGGTCGCCGATGTAGCGGCGGGCGATCTCGTCGAGGGCGGCGGTGCCGTCGATGATCTCGTCCTCGGCCACGCCCGCGACGGGCGAACCCAGCATGCCGCGCGGGCAGTCGCCGCACGCCTCGGTGGTGGACAGGCCGACGGCCTCCAGCTCACGCCAGATGGCCGGCACGTCCTCGATGCGCACCCAGTGCAGCTGGATGTTCTGACGGTCCGTGATGTCCGCCGAGCCCCGCGCGTACTTCTGGGAAACCTGGCCTATGACGCGGAGCTGGGCGGTGGTGAGCCGGCCCCCGGTCACCCGGACCCGCAGCATGAAGTACTTGTCCTCGAGCTCCTCCGGCTCCAGCGCGCCGGTGTGGCCGCCGTCGATCCCGGGACGGCGCTGGGTGTAGAGGCCCCACCAACGGAAGCGCCCGCGCAGGTCGTTGGGGTCGATGGAGTCGAAGCCGCGCTTGGAGTAAATCGTCTCAATGCGTGTCCGCACATTGAGACCGTCGTCATCCCGCTTGAACTGCTCGGTGCCGTTCAGCGGCGTCATGTACCCCAGGCCCCACTGACCTTCGCCACGGTGCCGACCGGCCTTGCGGCGTGGCGTGGCGGTAGCAGGCTGTTCGGTGCTGGCCATGGCAAATACGTCCTTCGGGACTGCAGGAGGGCGGCTCTGAACTGCACACTCGCGTGAGGCGCGGCGGTGCGCAGGGCTGAACTGGGCAAGGGGATCGCGGCGGTGCTGGGACTCTCAGCTCACCGGACAGATGGCGCTGGACATGCGGCCGAGGTCGACGTGGCGCCGACTCACCAAGGCAATTCCAGTTCCGGACATGACGGAAGCGTGTCATGGCAATCTCGCGGCAGTCCACCACTATCCATGATGTGGACGAGACTGTCCCGGTCAGTGAGACGCTGTGGCGCCCGTCACGGACATGGCGGACATCAGAGGTGGTGCGTAAAAGCGGACAAGCAAGGGGATTTGCTATCCAAGCGGCTCGCGGTCGGCGCCCGGCCACGGCCCCGGCGTGGCCACCGGTTCCTCCAGTTCCGTCCGGGTGTCGAACAGCCGGAAGCCGCGCCTGCGGTAGTTCTCCATGGCGTGCGGCCCGTCCTTGGAACAGGTGTGCAGCCACACCCGCTTCGTCGCCGGACGCTCCGGCCACCGCTCGGCCAGGTCCCAGGCGCGGGCCGTCCCGTACGACAGCAGATGGCCGCCGATCCGGCGCCCCCGGAACGCCGGGATCAGCCCGAAGTACATGATCTCCACGACCCCGTCGTCCTGCGGGTCCAGCTCGATGTAGCCGGCCGGCGTGCCGTCGGCGTACGCCACCCAGGTCTCCGCGCCCGGCCGCTCCAGCGCCTCGCGCCACTGCGCGTACGTCATGCCCAGCCGGTCCGTCCACCGGACGTCACCGCCGACCGCCGTGTACAGGAACCGGCTGAACTCGGGCAGCGGCACCCCGGACCGCATGATCCGGACATCCCCCTCCGGCACGGCGGACGGCCGCAGATCGTCGGGGGAGGTCTGCTCCAGGGACCAGACGGTCACCTCTTCGAGGGCCGGTCCTGCGGCACGTACGGGGTCGTTCATGGCAGCCAGACAACCATGCCCGGGCCGCCGGGCGGAACCCGGGGCCCCGCCCCTCAGCCGGCCCCGCGCGCCGCCGCCACCACCGGCGCGCTGGAGCGCGGCAGCAGGTCCGCCGGGTCCTCCGGCTCGACGACCTCCACCTCCACGCCCTCCACGAAGCGGTACGGGCGGTGCGCCAGCACCTCGGCGAGATGGCGCCGCAGCCGCGACATCTCCGCCCGCACCGTCACCGTCCGGGTCGCGTCGCCGAACAGGTCCTGCGCCAGCTCGGACGCCGTACGCCCCTCCCGGTGCAGCGCCAGCGCGTACAGCAGCTCGGCGTGGCGCGGCGAGAGCCGCTGCGCCCAGGTGCCCACCGGGCCGACCACGTTCACCGCGAGCGCGCGCGGACGGCTCAGATCCAGCACCACCCGGCGCGGCGGGCTGTCCATCGCCCCGTCCGCCACCTGCACCAGCCAGCCGCCCGGCAGCGGCTCCACCCGGCACATCCCCAGCGACGGCAGCCACACCCGGCCCGGCCCCAGCGACTTCGGCAGCGGCAGCCGCTCCACCGGCGGCATCCCCGTCACCGCCGCCGTCCAGCCGTGGCCGTCCACCGCCACCGCCCGGCCGCCCAGCCGGCCCAGGATCGGCGCCGCCACCGCGCGCAGCCGGTCCACCGCCTCCAGATGCCGGACCCGGATCTCGCTCTCCGCCAGCCGCGCCACCGACCGCACCAGCGCCAGCGTCGTCGGATGGAAGGTGGACGCGGGCCCGCTGATGTCCACGATGCCCATCAGCCGCCCGTCGCGCGGATCGTGGACCGGCGCCGCCGCACACGTCCAGCCGTGCAGGCTGCGCACGAAGTGCTCCGCCGAGTGCACCTGCACCGGGGCGCGGGAGGCCAGCGCCGTACCGATCGCGTTGGTGCCGGTGATCTCCTCGGACCAGGCGGCGCCCTCCGCGAGGCAGATGCCGTCCGCCCGGCGCAGCACCGCGGTGTTGCCCTCGCGCCACAGCACCCGGCCGTCCACGTCGGTCACCACCATGATCTGCTGCGAGGCGTCCGCGATGTTCGTCAGCCCGTCGCTGAGCAGCGGCATCACCTCGCCCAGCGTGGAGCTGCGGCGCCGGTGCTCGATCTCTTCCGCCTCCAGCAGCCTGCTGTGCGTCGTCTGCTCGGGATCGATCCCGCTGCGCAGCACCCGGTCCCAGGATGCCCCGATCTCCGCACGCGGCACCGCGGGCATCCGGTCGCCCGCCATCCGCGCCTCACGGGCCCGGTGCACCAGGCGCCTGGCCCCCGCGCTCTCCTGGATGCCCAGCCGCATCACGCCGGGCGGAGTCGTCTCCACGCGCGTTCCCCCTCACCCCGCAGCGGGCCCCGTCCGGGGACCGCGCCCCATCCTGCCGCCACTCGTGGCCTTGCCACCGCAACTCCACACAATGGTTGCAACCCTCTGCAACTCTGGCGAGCGCCCCCGGGTCCGTACAAGAGTGGCGGTACACCGTACCGACGGGCCCCCGGCCCCAGGTCCGGTGTGTACAGCATGGGGGGTGGTGCCGTGTCGGCGCAGCACCACCCCCCGTCGCTGTCCCCTCAGGCCGCCCCCGCTCCCTCCGGCCGGGCCCGGTCCACGACCGCCGCCAGGTCCAGGGTGTGCGGCAGCGTCCCGAAGACCGCGCCCCCGTCCCCGCCCAGGCGCGCCGCGCAGAAGGCGTCCGCCACCTCCGGCGGCGCCCAGCGCACCAGCAGCGAACCCTGGAGCACCAGCGCCATGCGCTCCACCACCCGGCGCGCCCGCGCCTCGACCCCCGCCAGATCGGCCAGCTCCGTCAGCATGTCCCTGATCGCCGCGTCCAGCCGGTGGTCGGCGCCGCGCGCCCGCCCGATCTCCCGGAGGAACGCGTCGAGCGCGAGCGGTTCGCTCCGCAGCACCCCCAGCACGTCCAGCGCCTGGACGTTCGCCGAGCCCGCCCGGATCGACGGGAGCGGCGCCTCCCGCAGCAGCCGGGGCATCCCCGACTCCTCCACGTAGCCGTTGCCGCCCAGGCACTCCAGCGCCTCGCCCACCACCGGGGCGCACCGCTTGGTCACCCAGTACGCGGCCGCCGGCACCGCGAGCCGCAGGAACGCCGACTCGCCCTCGCCGCCGTCGTCGTACGCGGCGGCGAGCCGCATCGCCAGCACGGTCGCCGCCTCCGACTCCAGCGCCAGATCGGCCAGCACGTTGCGCATCAGCGGCTTGTCCGCGAGCGGGCCGCCGAACGCCGAGCGGTGCGCCGTGTGATGGACGGCCCGCGCCACCGCCTGCCGCATCAGCGCCGCCGACCCGGTCACACAGTCCAGCCGGGTCGCCGCCAGCGTCCCGGCCACCGTGCGCAACCCCTGCCCCTCCTCACCGATCCGGCGCGCCCACGTCCCCGCGAACTCGACCTCCGCCGAGGCCTCGGACCGGCTGCCCAGGGTGTCCTTGAGCCGCTGGAGCAGGAAGGAGTTGCGGCCGCCGTCCGGCAGCACCCGGGGCAGCAGGAAGCAGGTGAGGCCGCCGGGCGCCTGCGCCAGGACCAGGAAACCGTCGGACATCGGCGCGGAGCAGAACCACTTGTGCCCGGTCAGCAGGTACTCGCCCGCGCCGGACAGCGGCTCGGCGCGCGTGGTGCCCGCCCCCAGGTCCGAGCCGCCCTGCTTCTCCGTCGCGCCCCACCCCAGCAGCGCCCCGGCCTTCTCCCCGGCCGGCCGCAGCCCCGCGTCGTACACCCGCGAGGTCAGCAGCGGCTCCCACACGGCCGCCACTTCCGGCTCGGCGCGCAGGGCGGGCACCGCCGCGTGCGTCGTCGACAGCGGGCCGCCGTGCCCGGCCTCCGCCTGGGTCCAGACCAGGAACCCCGCCGCCCGGCGCACATGCCCGCCCGGCCGGTCCCAGGCGCCGGTCAGCCCCGCGCCGACGGCGTGGCCGAGCAGCCGGTGCCGGGCCGGGTGGTACTCCACCTCGTCCACGCGGTGCCCGTAGCGGTCGTGGGTGCGCAGCCTCGGCGGGTTCTCGTCCGCCCGCGCCCCCCAGGACGCCGCCTGCGCCGAACCGGCCGACCGGCCGAGCGCCGACAGCTCCTGCCGCGCCCCGTCCAGCACCTCGGGCGGAAGATGACGTTCCACGGCCTCCCCGAGCACCCGGTCGGCGCTGAAGACGTCATAGCCGAGCAGGGGAGGGGCCTGGTTGGACACGGTGTGGGTGGTGGCTGCCATGCCGATACGGTAAAGAGGTGCAGGCAGCAGACGAAACACCCGAACGACCACCGGGCCGGCTCCACCGGGCCCGAGTCCTCTACCGCAACGTATCCAAGCGGCAGCTCGCCTGGCAGTTGCTCAAGGACACGGTCAACTCGTGCATGGAGTACCGCATCCTCGGACTCGCCGCCGAAGCGGCGTTCTTCACCCTGCTGTCCCTGCCCCCGCTGCTCCTGGGCCTGATCGGGCTGCTCGGATACGTGGACGAGTGGACCAGCACCACCACGGTCGCCTCCATCGAGCGCAACATCCTCAGCGCGGCGCACACCGTGCTCTCCGAACGCGGCGTCAACGAGTTCGCGAAACCGCTGCTGGCCGACGTCACCACGGGCGCCCGGCCCGACGTCATCTCCATCGGCTTCGCCATCGCCCTGTGGTCCGGCTCCCGCGCGGTGAACGTCTTCATCGACACCATCACCGTCATGTACGGGCTCGACGGCCAGCGCGGCATCGTCAAGACCCGGATGCTCGCCTTCCTGCTGTACGTGGTGGCGCTGCTGCTCGGCGCGGTGGTGCTGCCGCTGCTCGTGGTGGGCCCCGACCGGGTCGTGGAGTTCATACCGTGGGGCACCGAGCTGATAAGCGTCCTGTACTGGCCGCTGGTGATCGTGCTGTCCGTCGCCTTCCTCACCACCCTCTACCACGTGTCCGTACCGGTGCGCTCACCGTGGATCGAGGACATGCCGGGCGCCCTGGTGGCGCTGGCGATGTGGGTGCTGGGCAGCTTCCTGCTGCGGATCTACCTCACCAGTACGGTGGAGGGCCCCACGATCTACGGATCGCTGGCCGCGCCGATCGCGGTCCTGCTCTGGATCGGCATCTCCGCCTTCGCCGTGCTGGTCGGCGCCGCCGTCAACGCGGCCATCGACCGGGTCTGGCCCTCCGTCGCCACGGCCGCCGCCCGCGCCGCCAACGACCGGGTGCGCGCCGCCCAGGCCGCCGAGTTCGTGGCCCGCACCCGGGCGGAGAGCTGGCACGGCGGCCCGCTGGACGACGACGAGGCGGACGACGAGGGCGACGAGGGCGACAGCCCGTACATGCCCTCCGAGTTCCCCGAGCGGTGGTCGCGGTTCCTGCCCCCGGACGACGTGAAGTCCCGGCTGCACGCCCGCGAGAAGGACGCCGACCGGACGGCGAACCCGTACGACGAGTGACGGGCTATTCGGCCGCGGGGGCCGGCGGGGCCGTCCGGTCCGCCGCCCCCGGCGACCAGGACAGCTTCACCGTCAGATGGCCCTCCAGGGCGCTGCGGGCGATCACCGCCCCCGCCTCCGAGGTGATCTTCACGCCGAACTCCAGCTCCACCCCGTCCGGCCGCAGCGTCCCGTCCCGGAACACCGCGAGCGCCGACTCGGCCGCCGAACGGATGCCCTCCAGCGCGCTGTCGAACGTCCGCCCCGCCCGGGCCAGGGCGTGCCCCCCGTCCCGCGACACCAGCCGCGCACCCGGGGCATGACGGTCCACCTCCACGGTCACCGTCGCCCCGCTCTCCGTGGTGAACTCCATCAGTGACGCCATGACCGCCCCCGTAGCCGCGTACACGTGTACCGCCTGCGCCGACGACACTAGCGCCATGGCAGACGACTACACAGAGCGCGTCTCGCGCCTGGACGGCGCCACGGTGTGGACCCTCACCACCGCGCCGGGCACCGTCCACCCGGTCCTTCCGGACGGCTGCATGGACCTGCTCTGGAGCGGGGAGCGGCTGCTCGTCGCCGGACCGGACACCTGCGCCGCGCCCTCCTCCGGCACCGGGGGCAGCTGGGCCGGGGTCCGCTTCGCCCCCGGCACCGCCCCCGCCCTGCTCGGCGTGGACGCGGCGGAACTGCGCGACCGCCGGGTTCCGCTCGACGCCCTCTGGGACGGCGCCCGCGTCCGCCGCCTCACCGAACGCGTCG
>NZ_JAKRGC010000259.1 GCF_022347745.1 Streptomyces sp. OfavH-34-F | reverse complement strand
GGCCGAACGCGGTGAGCCGGGGGCCGTCCCCGGCGAGCAGCACGGTGCGCGGTGAGAGGCCCTGGAGGGCGGCGCCGGTGGCGTGCACCCGGGCCAGCGTCTCGGCGAGTCCGGCGCCGAGTACCCGCACCGCACGCTCGGACAGCGGCCCCGAGGCCGTTATCGCCTCGTCCAGGGTCAGCGCCGGCACATAGGGGGACGCCGTCCACGGCCCCTCGTCGTCGCCGGTGCCCAGCAGTTCGGCGACCCAGCCGCCCGCCAGCCGGTCGGCGAGGCGCGACTCCGCGTCGAAGCGGTGCCGGAACGCGGGCAGCGAGGCGAGTTCGGGGCGGGCGGCGGTGACGACGACGACGAGATCCTGGGCCACCGCTCCGCGCGCCAGGAACTGGACCGACGTGGCCGTCTCGCGCAACCGTGCCAGCACGGTGTAGGGCCCGAAGCGGCCTGGCTCGTCCTGACGTGGCGCCTCCATGGCGCATCCCCCCTCGTGACCGACCCGGCCTTCCCTGGACCGGACGACCGATCCTAGTGGGGCGGTTCCTCCCCGCCTCGCCCGCCGTCGCGCACCGGCTTCGACCACGGCCACCGCACCCGGTGCCGGTCGCGGCCCTCCGGGGCGTACGTGTAGACCCAGCCCCGCTGGATGCCGAGCCGCTTGGTGTGGCCGGCCGGGGTCCTGCGGTACGCGTACACGGTGGGCGGGCCGCCGGCGGCGTCCGGGACCGGGACCTCGTACCACTTGGGCGGGTGGCCGGTCGCGCCGGTCAGGACGGGCAGGACCCGGCCGTCCAGCGGGCCGCCGACGAAGGCGGTGTTCTCGCTTCTCACCGGCCCAGTCTGACCGATCGGCCCGCCGGGTCAGTCATCCGGCAGCAGGTGCTCCGCCGCGCCGACCAGCGGCGCCAGCCGGTCCGCCAGCCGGCCGGCCGGGCCCTGCGCGGTCTCCAGCGGGAGCAGCGCGGCCACGGCGGCGGCGGTCTGCGGGTCCGACGCGGAGGTCACCGCGAGCAGGCCGATGAACTGGTCGACCAGCCAGTCCCGCAGCTCGCAGGCGTCCGGCCGCTTGCCCTCGTCCAGCCAGATCAGCGAGGCCGCCTCGACCGCCGCGATCCAGGTGCGCACCATCATGCTCATCCGGGGCGCGGGCTCGTCGCGCCCGTCGTGGCCCAGATGCAGCAGGATCTGCTCGGCCGCCGCCCGGCGCACCTCGTCCACGATGGTGCCCGTCCGGGACGTCTCGGCGACGCTGCCGCCGCGCAGCAGGGCGCTGAACCCGGCGTCGTGCTCGTCGACGAACGCCAGGTAGCGGTCCAGGACGCGGGTGACGCGCTCGGTCGGCGGGCCCTCGGCGGGCTCGGCGAAACACAGCTTCAGCTGCTCGGCGGCCGACCGCAGCGCCGCCTCGTACAACTGCTGCCGGCCCCCGGGGAAGTAGCGGTAGACCAGCGGCCTGGACACCCCGGCCACCGCCGCGACCTCGTCCAGCGAGACCTCGTCGGGAGCCCGGTGGGCGAACAGGGTGAGCGCCGCGCCGAGCAGCTGGGCGCGGCGCTCCTCGACGCTGAGCCTGCGGTACGCACGGCCGGGCGGCGCGGCAGCGGCGGCTGGGGTCATACCCCCCAGACTAAGCGCACTCACCCTCAGGCCAGCAGGCCCGAGCTCTTCCACAGCCTGCGCCCCACCCCGTTCAGGACACCGATGTCCTCGAAGAAGTCGGTCAGCCGCTTGGCGCCCGTCTGCATGACCTCCGTGCGGTGTCCGCTGGCCTTGACCTGGGCGACGGCCTCGTGGCGGTTCAGTCCCACGTTCTCGTACACCTGGGGGTTGACGAAGCAGACGGAGAAGACGCGGGCCGCCTGGCCGCAGCTCACCCGGGCCAGTTCGCGCTCCCAGCGGGGCGCGGTCACCATCTGGCGGCGCAGCTCCTCGCGGGCGTAGCGGACGTGCCGGGCCTCCTCGATGACGTGGATGCGGGTCACGCCGCGCACCAGCGGCTGGACGCGCTCGTCGGGGAAGGTCAGCCGCTGCATCCAGTCCAGGATCTCCTCGCCGAGCAGCGTCCCGGCGAACGAACCGGGCGTGGTGGAGACGCTCTTCAGGACGCGGGCCATGTTGTGGTAACGGCGCGGCACGGCGTACGTGGGGCCGTTGCCCCAGGTGATCATGCGGCCGAACATCATCGAGTGCCGGCACTCGTCGGCTATCTCGGTGAGCGCGTAGCGGACGTGGTTGCTGGTCGCGGGCTTGTCGTAGATGTGCCGCACCAGGAGCTGCATGAGGATGATCTCGAACCAGATGCCGAGCGAGGCGAGCGAGGCGGCCTCGTGGCGGGCCAGTTCGAGCCGCTGGTCGTGCGACATCCGCTTCCACAGCGGGGTGTCGTAGAGGGAGACCAGCTCGGGCGGCCAGAACCACTTGCCGTCCTCGGGCAGGCTGTCCCAGTCGAGTTCCCGGTCCGGGTCGAAGGAGTGCTTGGCGGAGGCCTCCAGCAGCCGCTCGGCGATCTGCTCGCGGCCCCTCAGCGGGCCGAGTGCGTCGCGGAGCGTCTGCAGGTCGCTTTCGGTGACGGTCGTCATGGCTGGGGCACCTCACACATGGGTTACCGGCGGTCACTCATTATGAGACTGCCTGTCAGCAAGACCGTCAATCCCCTCGGCACGACTTGTTGACCGGGCGTCTACCAGCGTGTGAACCTGCCAACTGGGCCGGAAGCCCGCCGACTTCCCGACATCCGCGAGGCGAAGGAGCCGTCCGTGTCGACCCACGACCTCTACACCACCGCCCCCGAGGAACCGCTGTGGACGGTGCCGGCCACCGGCGCCGCCCGCTTCAGCTGGGACTACGACGACGGCCGCGAACGCCTCCTCGCCCTGTACCAGAAGGGCAAGGACAAGCAGTGGGACGGCAACAAGCGCATCGACTGGAGCCTGGAGGTCGATCCGTCCGACCCGCTCGGCACCCCCGACGAGGCGCTCACCCTGTACGGCACCCCGCACTGGGCGAAGATGACCGAGAAGGACCGGGGCGAGCTGCGCAAGCACTACACCGCCTGGCAGTTCAGCCAGTTCCTGCACGGTGAGCAGGGCGCGATGATATGCGCCGCCCGCATCGTGGAGTCCGTCCCCGACCTGGACGCCAAGTTCTACTCCGCGACCCAGGCCATGGACGAGGCCCGGCACGCGGAGATATACGGTCGGTTCCTGCACGAGAAGGTCGGGATGCTCTACCCGGTCAACGACAGCCTCCAGGGCCTCCTCGGCGACACCCTGCGCGACTCCCGCTGGGACATGCCCTACCTCGGCATGCAGGTCCTCATCGAGGGCCTGGCGCTGGCCGCGTTCGGCATGATCCGCGACACCACCACCAAGCCGCTGCCCAAGCAGATCCTCGCCTACGTCATGCAGGACGAGGCCCGCCACGTCGCCTTCGGCCGGATGGCGCTGCGCGACTACTACAAGCAGCTCAGCGACGCGGAACGGCGCGAGCGCGAGGAGTTCGTCATCGAGGGCTGCTACCTGATGCGCGACCGGCTCAGCGGGGTGGAGGTGCTGGAGAACTTCGGCATCGGCCGGCAGGAGGCCAGGGACCTCTCCGAGCACTCCGAATTCCTCCAGCTCTTCCGCAAGCTGCTGTTCAGCCGCATCGTCCCCTGCGTCAAGGACATCGGCCTGTGGGGCGAGCGGCTCCAGCAGGCGTACGTCGACATGGGCGTCCTCGAACTCGGCGACTCCAACCTCGACCTGCTGATGGCCCAGGACGAGGAGATAGCCGAGCAGCTCGACAAGGACCGCTTCGCCGCGGAGGAGGAGGCCAGGGTCGCCGAGGTGGCCGAGGCGATCGCCCAGGGCGGCGCGAGCGCCTGACCCGGACGCGCGGCCCTACTCGGAGACCTTCACGATCTTGCCGTCCTTGTCCAGCGTGTGGGTGTTCCAGTACGTCCACCACGTGTCGTCCACGTGCTCCGGGACCTTGCCCTCGGGGTAGCGGGCGTACCCCTTCGGCGGCTCCTCGCCGTCCTTGACGCAGGCGCTCCCGGTGCTGCCCACGTACAGCACCGGGTACTCCCCGTCCGAGCAGACGGCGTCCGACGTCGAGCAGGCGGAGGTGAGCAGGGCCAGCGCCCCGGCGGTGACGGCGAGGGCGGCGGCGGTCCGCAGGCGGCGGGCTGTACGCATGGTGACTCCTGGTTCAGGGGGTGGCTCGTCGCATCCCAGGCTGCCGCCTCGGCGCCGGACCGCCCTGAGTACGCGTACTCACGTACGAGATTGGTGTACTTGTGCGAACGGGGTGTGTCGCTCAGCCGCCCGCCCCCGGGGGCCGCGCGTCCCCGCCCGCCGACAGCACCCGCTCCGCCGCGCGTGCCGCGCCCACCAGCTCCGCGTCCCGGCCCCGGTCGGCCACCAGCTGGAGCCCGACCGGGCAGCCGTCCGCCGTGAACCCGGCGGGCACGCTGGCCGCCGGCTGCCCGCCCAGGTTGAACGCCCAGGTCAGGGCGGTGGAGAAGATCCTCTCGCCCGGGCCCTCGTGACCGTGCGGGCGGTTGGGCGTGACGGGGGTGAGCAGCAGCGGCGTCCGGGCGAAGAAGGCGCCGAGGCGGCGGTCGTTCTCCGCCCGCACCTCCGCCTCGCGCGGTGTCACGCGCCCGCCCCGCACCGCCGTCCAGGTGTCCAGCGGGTCCAGCAGATCGCAGCCGCCCCCGGTGAGCCGGACCACCCCGGCCGCCTCCAGCCGCCGCACCGCCCCCCGCACCACGGCCGCCACCTCCGGCTCGGTGTCCGCGAAGCCCAGGTCCGGGCTGTACGCGGCGGCGAGCGGCAGGTCCGGCACGACCGGCGCGTACCCGTCCAGGACGCAGCGCAGATAGGTCTCCGCCCCGTCCGCCGACGCCGCCAGCACCCCGGCCGACGCCAGCCCCGACCGGTCCGGCGAGGGCAGCAGCCCGTTCGTCGTCTTCAGCCCGAACACCCCGCACCAGGCGGCCGGGACGCGCACCGAGCCCGCCCCGTCGCTGCCGGTCGCCAGCGGCACCAGGCCCGCCGCGACCGCCGCCGCCGAGCCCGCCGACGAACCGCCCGGCGTCCGGTCGGGCCGCCACGGGTTGACGGTGCGGCCGTGCGCCCCGAGCCCCCAGGTCTGCCAGTACGTCCCCGGACCGGGCACCGAGGTCGAGCCGACCGGGACGCCACCGGCCGCGATCAGCCGGCGGGCCGCGTACGAGCGGATGCCCGTGGGGCCCTTCACCGCGAACGGCAGCCCGGCCAGCGGGAGTCCGGACGCGGCCGGCAGCCGGTCCAGCGCCTCGCCGGGCCAGACGTCGAGGAAGGCGCACAGCGTGCGGTCCTCGCGCTCGATCGCCGCCAGCACGGCGCGCAGCTCCCCGCGCCGCTGCCCCTGCGCGTCCCCCCGGGCGTCCCCGTGCGCGCCCCCGTACGTGTCCCTCTGCGCCGTCACCGGTTCAGTCTCGCAGGGCCGCCTCCATCACCGCACGGGCGATCGGGGCCGCGCTGCCGCCGCCGCTGATGTCGGCCCGGTCGGCCTCGGCGTCCTCCACGACCACGGCCACCGCGACCCCCGGGCGGGCCGCGCCGTCCGCCTGCGCCCAGGAGATGAACCACGCGTACGGCAGGTCCGAGTTGTCCACGCCGTGCTGGGCGGTGCCGGTCTTGCCGCCGACCGTCGCCCCGTCGATCGCCGCGTTCCCGCCCGTACCGTCCCGTACGACGTCCACCATCATCTGCCGCAGCCGCATCGCCGTCAGCGGGCTCATCGCCCGGTGGTAGGAACGCGCCCCGGTGGTGCGGACCGTGGCACCGTCGTGCCGGGTCGTCCGCTCCACCAGATGCGGCCGCATCAGCTCCCCGCCGTTGGCGACGGCCGCCGCCACCATCGCCATCTGGAGCGGGGTCGCCGTCGTGTCGAACTGCCCGATCGAGGACTGGGCCAGCTGGTCGTCGCTCATGTCCGTGTCGAAGTTGCTCCTCGCCACCCCGGACGGGATGCGCAGCCCGGCGTCGTTGAAGCCGAACCGCTCGGCCGCCGCCACCATCCCGTCGAGCCCGACCCGCACGCCCAGGTGCGCCATGACGGTGTTGCAGGACACCCGGATCGCGTCGGCCAGCGACGCCTTCTCGCAGCCCCGGGACTCGTTGGGCAGCACCGTCGAGGTCCCCGGCAGCACGTACGGGGACGGGGTGTCGGTCGCCGCGTCCGGATCGGTGACGACCTCCGCGTCCAGCGCCGCCGCCGCCGTCACGATCTTGAACGTGGAGCCGGGCGGATAGGTCTGCCGCAGCGCCCGGTTCAGCATGGGCCGGCTCTCCGCCGCGTTCAGCTCCCGCCAGGCGTCCGCGACGGACGAGCCGGTCCCGGACAGCCGCCCGGGGTCGTACGAGGGGGTCGAGACCAGGGCCAGCACCCGCCCCGTCGCCGGTTCGACGGCCGCGACCGCGCCCCGCCGGTTGCCGAGCCCCTCGTACGCCGCCCGCTGCACCGCGTCCCGGACCGTCGTCGCCACGTCCCCGCCCGGCTGCCGGTCCCGGCTGACCTCGCCCCACAGGGGCAGCGGGGCGAGCAGCGGATCGGTGCCGGAGAGGACCGGGTCCTCGGCGTTCTCGATGAGCGTGGTGCCGTACGTCTGCGAGGCGTACCCGGTCACCGGCGCGTACAGCGGCCCGTCACGGTAGGTGCGTTCGTACGCCAGCTGCTCGCCGGTGTCCTTCGAGCCGGTGACGGGCCGGCCGTCCACCAGGATGTCGCCGCGCGGCTGGTCGTAGCGGGCGATGGTGGTGCGCCGGTTGGCCGGGTTGGCGTCCAGCTCGTCGGCGTCGAAGACCTGCACGCGGGCCGCGTTCACCAGCAGCGCGGCGAGCAGCAGCAGGCAGAACGCGGCGGCGTGCCGGATGTAGCGGATCACCGCCCGCCCTCCGGGGCCGGCGCCACGATCCCCGCCTCCGCCTCCCCGGGCGCCGGTCTGCGGGCCAGGTCGCTCACCCGGATCAGCAGCGCCACGATGATCCAGTTGGTGACCACGGACGAACCGCCCTGCGCCAGGAACGGCATCGCCATCCCGGTCAGCGGGATCAGCCCCGTCACCCCGCCCGCGATCACGAACACCTGGAGCGCCAGGATCGAGGCCAGCCCGACCGCCAGCAGCCGCCCGAACGCGTCGCGCAGCGCGAGCCCGGCCCGGAAGCCCCGCGCCACCAGCAGCGCGTACAGCAGGAACACCGCCGTCAGACCGGCGTACCCCAGCTCCTCGCCGGCCGTCGCCAGGATGAAGTCGGACTTGGCGGCGAACCCGATGAGCACCGAGTGCCCGAGGCCGAGCCCCGTGCCGAGCATCCCGCCGGCCGCGAAGGCGAACAGCGACTGGGCGAGCTGGCCCGGCCCCCGGCCGGCGTCGATCGAGGCGAATGGATCGAGCCAGTCCTGCACCCGGCTGTGCACATGCGGCTCGAACGAGCCCACCACGAACGCGCCGACCGCCGCCAGCAGCAGCCCCACCGCGATCCAGCCCCGCCGGCCGGTCGCCACGTACAGCAGGATCACGAACAGCCCGAAGAACAGCAGCGAGGTGCCCAGGTCGCGTTCCAGCACCAGCACGCCGACGCTGAGCAGCCAGATCGCCACGATGGGGCCGAGCACCCGCCCGGTGGGCAGCTGGAGCCGCCAGATCCGGCGCCCGGTGTACGCGAGGGCGTTGCTGTTGGCCGCGAGGTAGGCGGCGAAGAACACCGCGAGCAGGATCTTCGCGAACTCGCCGGGCTGGAAGGAGAATCCGGCGACCCTGATCCAGATCTTCGCCCCGTTCACCGCCGGGAAGAAGATGGGCACGATCATCAGCACGAGCGCCGCGGCGACCGACAGGTACGCGTAGCGCTGGAGCACCCGGTGGTCGCGCAGGAACACCACCACGGCGATGAAGAGGGCGACGCCGATCGTGGACCAGATCAGCTGCGTCGTCGCCGCCCGGTCGCCCGGCGTCTCCAGGTCCAGCCGGTAGATCAGCACCAGGCCCAGCCCGTTGAGCAGCACCGCGATCGGCAGCAGCAGCGGATCGGCGTACGGGGCGCGCAGCCGCACCGCGAGGTGGGCCAGCAGCGCGAGCAGCCCGAGACCGCCGCCGTACCCGGCGACGTCGGGCGGGACCGCGTCGTCGTGGGCCAGCCCGACCGCCGCGTAGCCGTAGACGGAGATCAGGACGGCCCCGATCAGGAGCGAGAGTTCCACGCCGCGCCGCCGGGGCAGGCGCAGGGCGGGCGGGCGCGCGTCCGCCGTCGATGCGGTCATGCCCCGCAACGTAGCAAGAGGCGGGTGCTATGTCGGTCATGTCGGGATGCCGTGCTGCCGTGTGCGGGCCCTACGGCGTCTCCGGCCCTTCCGGGCCCCGGTAGTGAGGCAGCGTCAGCCGCGCCACCGCGCCGCCGTCCGGCGCGTTGGCGAAGGTCAGCCCGGCGCCCATCACCGCGGCCTGGCCGGCCGCGATGGTCAGCCCCAGGCCGTGCCCCCGGCCACCGCCCTCGGTGCGGAAGCGCTGCGGCCCGCCCGTCGTCAGGTACTCCGGGAAGCCGTCGCCGTGGTCCCGCACGGTCACCACCGGCCCGTCCACCGTCAGCACCACGGGCGGCCTGCCGTGCTGGTGCGCGTTGGCGATGAGGTTGCCCAGGACGCGCTCCAGGCGCCGCTTGTCCGTCTCGACGCGCACCGGCTCCCCGGCCACCTCGACCTCCGTACCGGTGCCCCGCGCCACCCGGGCGGCCAGCGGGGCCAGCTCGTGGACGTCCAGGTCGACGTGCTCGGTACGGGCGTCCAGACGCGAGATCTCCAGCAGATCCTCCGTCAGATCGCGCAGGGCGCGCGCCCGGTCCCGCACCAGCTCGGACGGCCGGCCCGGCGGCAGCAGTTCGGCGGCGGCCGACAGGCCCGTCAGCGGGGTGCGCAGCTCGTGCGCCACGTCGGCCGTGAACCGCTGCTCGGCCTGGAGCTTGCGCTGGAGCGCCGACGCCATGGTGTCGAGCGCCCCGGCGACGACGGCGACCTCGTCCTGCCGGCGCGCCGGGTCCGCGGTGCGCGGGTCGTTCACGCGGGCGTCCAGGTCGCCCGCCCCGATCCGCCGGGCCACCCGCGCGGTCTGGTGGAGCCGCCGGGTGACCCGGGTGACGGCGAACGCGCCGACGAGCAGCGTGGCGGCGATCGCCAGCACCGAGGAGCCGATGATCGCCCCGTCCAGGCCGTTGATCGTCCGGGCGCTCTGGCTGTAGTCGGACCAGGCCGCCAGGGCCCGTCCGCCGTCCGCCGGGGCCCCCGCCCACATCACCGCCCGCCCCCGGTGCCGGCCGACCATCGTGCCCCG
>NZ_JAKRGC010000258.1 GCF_022347745.1 Streptomyces sp. OfavH-34-F | reverse complement strand
CAGGGTGCGCAGCCGGGGCCGGGCGGAGCGGGCGCGCAGCACCCGGTCGACCTCGCGCCAGGTGACGTCGGCGGCGTAGGAGACGGTGCGGGCGGCTTCGTAGAGGCGGCGGAGCAGGGCGTCGGCGTCGAGGAGGCCGAGGTCCCGGGCGACCTGGTCCTGTTCCTGGAGGGCGAGCCGGTCGGTGGCGCGGCCGGTGGCGAGGTGGAGGGCGTCGCGGGCGTCGAGCAGGGTGCGGCGGGCGTCGGCGAGGCCTTCGCGGGGGGCGTCGGCGAGCCAGGAGGCGGCGACGGCGCGCAGGGCGGTGGTGTCGCGGAGGCCGCCGCGGGCCTCCTTGAGGTCGGGTTCCAGGAGGAAGCGCAGTTCTCCGGCGCGTGCGGCGCGGTCGCGGCAGAGTTCGCGGAGGGCGGGCAGGCGGACGGGGGCCTGGTTGCGCCAGTCGGCGAGGATCGCGGTGCGCAGGGCGGCGGCGAGGCCGCGGTCGCCGGCGACGGGCCGGGCGTCGAGCAGGCCGAGCTGGACCTTGAGGTCGCCGGCGGCGGTCCTGCGGGCCTCGGCGGGGGTGCGGACGGAGTGGTCGAGGGCCAGCCCGAGGTCCCACACGGGGTACCAGAGGCGGTCGGCGAGGGCGGCGACGGCGGCGGGGGCGGCGGTGCCGTCGTGCAGCAGGAGGAGGTCGAGGTCGCTGCGCGGGGAGAGTTCGGCCCGGCCGTAGCCGCCGACGGCGACGAGGGCGGCGCCCCGGACGCCGCTCTGCTCGGCCGCCGCGGTGAACAGGCCGGTGAGCCAGTCGTCGGTGAGGGCGGCGAGGGCGGCGCGGCGCGGCGCCCCGGCGTGCTCCTTCCGGTGGAGGAGGCGCAGCCGGGCCGCCGCGTAGCCGCCGGGCCCCGGCTCCTCGGATTCGGATGCGGTGGTGGTGTCGGTGCTCGTCACCAGGCTGCCCCTTTCCGTGCGTGGAGCCGTGCGGATCGTGGTGTCCGGTCAGAGGGCGTCCGGGCCGCGTTCGCCCGTGCGGACCCTGACGGCGGTCTCGACGGGGACGCTCCAGACCTTGCCGTCGCCGATCTTTCCGGTGCGGGCGGCCTTGACGACGACCTCGATGAGCTGGTCGGCGTCCTCGTCCTCGACCAGGACCTCGACGCGGATCTTGGGGACGAGGTCGACGGTGTACTCGGCGCCCCGGTAGACCTCGGTGTGGCCGCGCTGACGGCCGTAGCCGCTGGCCTCGGTGACGGTGAGGCCCTGGACGCCGAAGGCCTGGAGGGCCTCCTTGATCTCGTCGAGGCGGTGGGGCTTCACGACTGCGGTGATGAGCTTCATGCGTCCACCTTCTTGTTCGCCGGGGCCGCCGGGGCGGCGGGGGCGGCCGGGGCGTGGCTGCTGGTACGGGGGGCCGCTCCGCCGCCCGCGCCGCTGAAGTCGTACGCGGTCTCGGCGTGCTCGACCTGGTCGATGCCGGAGACCTCGTCGTCCTCGTCGACCCGCATCCCGATGGTCTTGTCGAGCGCCAGGGCGAGGAGGGCGGAGACGACGAGAGAGTACGCGAGGACCGCGAGGACGCCGACGGCCTGCTTGCCGAGCTGGTCGAAGCCGCCGCCGTAGAAGAGGCCCTTGGCGTCGGACTGGACGCCGCCGGTGGCGAAGAGGCCGACGAGCAGGGAGCCGATGACGCCGCCGACGAGGTGGACGCCGACGACGTCGAGGGAGTCGTCGTAGCCGAACTTGTACTTGAGGCCGACGGCCATGGCGCAGACCACGCCGGCGATGGCGCCGACCGCGATGGCGCCGAGCGGGCTGACCGCGCCGCCCGCCGGGGTGATGGCGACGAGTCCGGCGACCGCGCCGGAGGCGGCGCCCAGCGTGGTGAAGGAGCCGTGGCGGAGCTTCTCGTAGCCGAGCCAGGCGAGCATGGCGGCGCCGGTGGCGACCTGGGTGTTGACGAACATGACCGCGCCCACGCCGTCGTCGTTGCCGAGCCAGGAGCCGGCGTTGAAGCCGAACCAGCCGAACCAGAGCAGTCCGGCGCCGAGCATGACCAGCGGCAGGCTGTGCGGGCGCATCGGGTCCTTCTTGAAGCCGACGCGCTTGCCGATGACCAGGATCACGCCGAGTCCGGCGGCTCCGGCGTTGATGTGGACGGCGGTGCCGCCGGCGAAGTCGATGACGCCCATCTCGAACAGCCAGCCGCCCGCGCCCCAGACCCAGTGGGCGACCGGGAAGTAGACGACGGTGACCCACAGGGTGATGAACAGGGCCCAGGAGGTGAACTTGACCCGGTCGGCGAGGGCGCCGCTGATGAGGGCGGGGGTGAGGACGGCGAACATCAGCTGGAACACGGCGAAGACGTAGACCGGGATGGTGTAGCCGTCCCAGAGTTCGGTGACGCCGATCCCGCTGAGGCCGACGAAGTCCTGGCTCCAGCCGATGACGGAGCCGGTGTCGGTGCCGAAGGCGAGGCTGAACCCGTAGAGCACCCACAGGACCGTGACGATCCCGAGGCTGATGAAGCTCATCATCAGCATGTTGAGGGTGCTCTTGACGCGGACCATGCCTCCGTAGAAGAAGGCGAGGGCCGGGGTCATGAGCATCACCAGGGCCGAGCAGATGAGCATGAAGCCCGTGTTGGCGGCGGACAGCGTCGGGGCGTCTGCGGCAAGTGTCGTGATGCCTGGGGGCATCGGCGTCTCCTCGTCGTCGGTGCGGTGCGGCTGGGAGACGAGAGTCGCGCGGTGCCGTTTCGGCCGGTGCGCCGTGATGTTTCGCCGCGGTGACGAAGGGGAGCGACGTGTTACGTCCCCATGAAGCGCGGGTGCCGCGCCCACGCGGACCGGCCACGGCGATCACCCGGTGACCTGGCAATGGGGGGAGCCGAAGTCGGTCTGTGCTGGGTGATCGTCGTGGCCGGGGTATACGGGGCCCGGGGCGGCCGTGCTAGACGGCCTCCACGGTTTCGGGCAGTTGCTCGATGAGGAGTTCGGTGAGCCGGGCGACCTCGGGGACGTCCCCGTAGTCCCGGGCGGCGGTGTCCACGGTCTTGCGCAGCCGGGTGTTGACGCGCTCGGAGCGGACCTTCTTGGCGACGCGCAGCGCCTGCTCGGCCGGCACCGTGCACTCCTCGGGCTCGCCCTTGAGCAGGTGCACGGTGGCGAGGCCGATGAGGTTGAGGGCGTAGGACCGCTGGTGCTCGTCGTCCTCGCCGAACAGCTGGACGGCCCGCTGCATGACGGGCTCGGCGAGCGAGGCGTACGTGGGGCTGCGGCCGGCCACGTAGGCGAGATCCCGGTACGAGTGGCTGTTCTCGCCGTTCAGCTCGGCCTCGGAGAAGAAGCGGATCCAGTCGGGCTCGGGCTCGCCGTCCAGGCCGGCGTCCTGGAAGGTGTCCTCGGCCATGCGGACCGCCCGCTTGCACTTGCTGGGCTGGCCCATGTTGGCGTAGGCGCGCGCCTCCATCGCGTAGAGCATGGCCTGGGTGCGCGGGGTCGCGCAGTCCCGGCTGCCGTACTGGGCGAGGTGGATCAGCTCCAGGGCGTCGTCCGGGCGGCCGAGGTGGATCATCTGGCGGCTCATGCTGGACAGGACGTACGAGCCGAGCGGCTTGTCGCCGGCCTCCTTGGCGGCGTGCAGGGCGAGGACGAAGTACTTCTGGGCGGTGGGCTGGAGGCCGACGTCGTAACTCATCCAGCCCGCCAGTTCGGCCAGTTCGGCGGCGCAGCGGAACAGACGCTGGGAGGTGGCGGCCGGCTGCGGCTCCTGGAGCAGGTCGGTGACCTCGTGGAGCTGGCCGACGACGGCCTTGCGGCGCAGACCGCCGCCGCACTGCGCGTCCCACTGGCGGAACATCGCGGTGGTCGACTCCAGCAGGTCCAGCTCGGGGCCGGAGAGCCTGGAGGGGCGGCGGGAGGCGGTGGGTTCCGGTTCGGCGGCGGGGGCGGCCGCGACCGGTACCAGCCACCGCTGCATGGGCTCGATGAGGGCGGGTCCGGCGGCGAGGGCGAGGGAGCTGCCGAGGAAGCCGCGCCGGGCGAGCATCAGGTCGCTGCGGGAGAACTCGCTGAGCAGGGCCACGGTCTGGGGGCCCGCCCAGGGCAGGTCGACACCGGCTACGGAGGGTGCCTGGTGCGGGGTGCGCAGGCCGAGGTCCTCGACGGCGACGACGCTGCCGAAGCGCTCGGAGAACAGCTCGGACAGGATGCGCGGGATCGGCTCGCGCGGCTGCTCGCCGTCCAGCCAGCGCCGTACGCGGGAGGTGTCGGTGCTGACGTGGTGGGCGCCCATCTGGCGCGCCCGCCGGTTCACCTGCCGTGCCAGCTCGCCCTTCGACCAGCCGCTGCGCACGAACCACGAGCCCAGTTGCTCGTTCGGGCGCTTGCCGGCATTCGTCTCGCCTGCGCCGCTGCCACTCACTGGAACGCCCCCATCCCGCCGAATCCTGTCGCGCAAAGCACTGCCAGAATGCCGCGAACTCATGTTTGCCGTACGGGCGTTGCGCCCGATCGAACAGAAAGCCGGGATGCCTCCGGCATACCCGTGGGCGCACATACTTCCATGGTTCGTGTACCGACGGTAATCCTACGATCACCGGCTCCGCGAGGCCCTTCGCGCAATCGCCACCATTCGCCACCCCTTCGATTGAACGCCACCCACACGGGTCGCGATTCACTGGAACGGGCGATCGGTACGGGCGCGAGGAAGCGCCCAGGGGCGCGCGGGCGGTTGCACGCTCCGCTTCGTAACCACCGGCCGGCCGGACCCGTTGGAGGGGGCATGGGCTTCACGATCGGCATCCGCGAACTGCGCACCGGGGCGCGGCGGCGCGCCCGTGCCGCCGCCGGGACGACGGAGGTGGCCGAGTACACCGGGCTGTGGGGCTGGGCCGTCGTGCCGGGGGCCCGCGTCTCGGGCGGCGTCTGCTCCTGCGGGGACGGCGGCTGCCCCGATCCGGGCGCGCATCCGCTGGAGTTCGCGCGGGAGGTACCGGCCGGGGCCACGCTCGACGCGGTGACGCGCGCCTGGGCCGAGGTGCCGGGCGCCTCGGTGCTGCTGCCCGCGGGCCGCTCGTTCGACGTGCTGGACGTGGCGGAGGCGGCCGGGCGCCGGGCCCTGGTGCGGATGGAGCGGATGGGGCTGCCGCTGGGCCCGGTCGCGGTGACCCCGCGGGGCCGGGCGCAGTTCTTCGTCGCGCCGGGAGCCGCCGACGAGCTGCCGGGGCTGCTGTACCGGATGGGCTGGGACGACGCGGGGCTGGACCTGCGGGCGCTGGGGCGTGGCAGCCACATCACCGCGCCGCCCTCCGACCTCGGCGGGTCCGGCCCGGTGCGCTGGCTGCGGCCGCCCGGTCTGGACGGGGCGACGCCGCCCGAGGCGCGGCTGCTCCTCGGCACGCTGGCGTACCTCTCCCACCGCTGGGCGGCGCCGCTCGGCTGAGCCGCGTACTGCTCCCGGGACCGACCCCGTACCGGCCCCGGAACGGCCGTGAGCCCGGCCGTGCGGCCGGGCTCACGGGTGGTGTGCCGGGAGGGTCAGTCCCCGATCAGGGCGTCCACGAACGCCTCCGGCTCGAACGGGGCCAGGTCGTCCGGGCCCTCGCCGAGTCCGACGAGCTTGACCGGGACGCCCAGCTCGCGCTGGACGGCGATGACGATGCCGCCCTTGGCGGTGCCGTCGAGCTTGGTGAGGACGATGCCGGTGATGTCCACGACCTCGGCGAAGACCCGCGCCTGCACCAGGCCGTTCTGGCCGGTGGTGGCGTCGAGGACGAGCAGCACCTCGTCGAGCGGGCCGTGCTTCTCGACGACCCGCTTGACCTTGCCCAGCTCGTCCATCAGACCGGTCTTGGTGTGCAGCCGGCCGGCGGTGTCGATGAGCACCACGTCGGCGCCCTCGGCGATGCCCTCCTTGACGGCGTCGTAGGCGATGGAGGCCGGGTCGCCGCCCTCGGGGCCGCGCACGGTGCGGGCGCCGACGCGCTCGCCCCAGGTCTGCAGCTGGTCGGCGGCGGCGGCGCGGAAGGTGTCGGCCGCGCCGAGCACCACGCTGCGCCCGTCCGCGACGAGCACGCGGGCCAGCTTGCCGGTGGTGGTGGTCTTGCCGGTGCCGTTGACCCCGACGACCATCACGACGCCGGGGGTCTCCAGGCCGCCCTCCGTCTTCACGGCGCGGTCGGAGTCGGTGCCGAGCTGGGCGAGCAGCTCCTCGCGCAGCAGGGCGCGCAGCTCCTCGGGGGTGCGGGTGCCGAGCACCCGGACGCGCTCGCGGAGGCGTTCGACCAGCTCCTGGGTGGGGGCGACGCCGACGTCGGCGGTGAGGAGGGTGTCCTCGATCTCCTCCCAGGTGTCCTCGTCCAGGTTGTCCCGGGACAGGAGCGCGAGGAGCCCCTTGCCGAGGGTGTTCTGGGAGCGGGCGAGGCGGGCCCGGAGCCGGACCAGCCGGCCGGCGGTGGGCTCGGGGACGTCGAGCGCGGGGGCGGCGGGCGCCTCCGGCTCGACGGTCTCCGGGGCGGCCTCGGCGGGCGGGGCCGGGACGTCCTCGATGGTGCGGCGCGATTCCTCGCGCGGCTCTTCGGCCTCCTCGCCGACACGGGGCTCGGCGGGAGGTGTGAGGGTCGGCGTGCTCGACGGCGCCGGGGGCAGCTGCTTCTTCTTGCGGCTGCTGACCACGAGCCCGCTGATCACGCCGACCGCGACCAGGGCGATGACTACGGCAAGGATGACGAATTCCATAACCCACCCAGTATCGGTCACCTGGGCCGGCAATCGCGGAAGGGTCAGCCCATCTCCTCCAGCGCCTTGCCCTTGGTCTCCTTCACGAACTTCAGGACGAACGGGATCGAGAGCGTCGCGAAGCAGGCGTAGATGATGTACGTGCCCGACAGGTTCCAGTCCGCAAGGCTCGGGAAGCTCGCGGTGATCGCCCAGTTGGCGATCCACTGCGCCGAGGCGGCGACGCCGAGGGCGGCGGCCCGGATGCGGTTGGGGAACATCTCGCCGAGGAAGACCCAGACCACGACACCCCACGACAGGGCGAAGAACAGCACGAACACGTGGGCGGCGACGAGTGCGACCGCGCCCTCGGTGGTCGGGAGCTTGCCGTCCACCAGATCGGCGGAGAACGCCCACGCCTCGAAGGCCAGCGCGACGGCCATGCCGCAGGAGCCGACCAGGGCGAGCGGGCGGCGGCCGACCCGGTCCACCAGGATCATCGCGATGACGGTACCGATGATGTTGACGATTGACGTGGTGAACGACCAGAAGAACGAGTCGGTCGGGTCGATGCCGACGGACTGCCAGAGCGTCGCCGAGTAGTAGAACGCCACGTTGATGCCGACGAGCTGCTGGAACACCGAGAGGCCGATACCGACCCAGACGATGGGCAGGAAGCCGAAGCGGCTGCCGAGCAGGTCCCTGAAGGACGACTTGTGTTCGCGGCGCATCGCGGTCTCGATCTCGTCGACCCGCGCGTCGAGGTCGACGCCCTTGCCCTCGACCTCTTCGAGGATCTTCCGGGCCCGTTCCCGCTTGCCGATGGAGAGCAGGAAGCGCGGCGACTCGGGGATCGCGAACGAGAGCAGGCCGTAGAGGACGGCGGGGACGACCATCACACCGAGCATCCACTGCCAGGCTTCGAGCCCGCCGATCTTGCCCCGCTGGTCGCCGTCCGCGATCTGCAGGATGCCGTAGTTGACGAGCTGGGAGATGGCGATGCCGATGACGATCGCGGCCTGCTGGAAGGAGCCGAGCCGGCCCCGGTAGGCGGGCGGCGACACCTCGGCGATGTAGGCCGGGCCGATCACCGAGGCCATGCCGATCGCGAAGCCGCCGATGATGCGCCAGAAGGCCAGGTCCCAGAGCGCGAACGGGAGCGCGGAGCCCACGGCGCTGATGGTGAACAGGAGGGCGGCGATCTGCATGCAGCGGATGCGGCCGATGCGGTCGGCGATCCGGCCCGCCGTGGCGGCGCCGATCGCACAGCCGATCAGGGCGATGGCGATGACCTGGGCCAGCGTGCCGGAGCCGATGTCGTAGCGGTCGCGGATCGCCTCGACGGCGCCGTTGATCACCGAGCTGTCGTAGCCGAACAGGAAACCGCCCATGGCAGCGGCCGCGGTGATGAAGATGACATGGCCGAGGTGGTCCGGGTGGGCCGTGCGGGCCCCGGACCCCGCTCCAGGTCCTTGCGGTGTACTGCTCACGTAAGACCTCCCTGGGGCCGGGCGCCTCGGCATCGGACATGGGTGAACTGCTCTCAAGTGGCGCACATCTTCGGCCCCGCCACCACTCGGCTACCCCCGGGATCAGCGAAGACGCTGACTGATCACCTTCGAGACGCCGTCCCCCTGCATGGAGACCCCGTACAGCGCGTCGGCGACCTCCATCGTCCGCTTCTGGTGGGTGATCACGATGAGCTGCGAGCTCTCCTGGAGCTCCTCCATGATCCGGATCAGCCGCTGGAGATTGGTGTCGTCGAGTGCCGCCTCGACCTCGTCCATCACGTAGAACGGGCTCGGCCTCGCCTTGAAGATGGAGACCAGCAGCGCCACCGCCGTCAGCGACCGTTCGCCGCCGGACAGCAGGGAGAGCCGCTTGACCTTCTTGCCCGGCGGCCGGGCCTCGACGTCCACGCCGGTGGTGAGCATGTGCTCGGGGTCGGTCAGGATCAGCCGCCCCTCGCCGCCGGGGAAGAGCCGCGAGAAGACGCCCTCGAACTCGCGGGCGGTGTCCCGGTACGCCTCGGTGAAGACCTGCTCGACCCGCTCGTCCACCTCCTTGACCACCTGGAGGAGGTCGGCGCGCGTCTTCTTCAGGTCCTCCAGCTGCTCGGAGAGGAACTGGTGCCGTTCCTCCAAGGCCGCGAACTCTTCCAGGGCGAGCGGATTCACCTTCCCGAGTTGCTGATACGCCCGTTCGGCCGACCTGAGCCGCTTCTCCTGCTCGGCCCGCACGAACGGCCGGGGCCGGTTGCGCGGATGCTCCGGGTCCTCGGGGAGTTCCTCGCCCTCGGCGGGCGGGGACGGCGGCACCGGCTGGTCGGGTCCGTACTCCGCGACCAGGCCGGCCGGTTCGACGCCCAGCTCCTCCAGGGCCTTCGTCTCCAGCTGCTCGATCCGCAGCCGCTTCTCGGCCCCCAGCACCTCGCCCCGGTGCACGGAGTCCGTCAGCTTGTCCAGCTCCCCCTTGAGGTCCCGGCCCCGCAGCCGCTCGGCCGCCAGCTCCCGCTCCCGCTCCCCCTTCGACGCCTCGGCCGCCGCCCGCTCCCGCTCCGCCCGTACGACGGACACCTCGACGTGGGCCAGCAGCTGCCGGGCGCCCGAGGCCACGGCGGCGGCGACCTCCGCCTCGTGCCGCAGCCGGGCGCGGCGCCGCTCG
>NZ_JAKRGC010000257.1 GCF_022347745.1 Streptomyces sp. OfavH-34-F | reverse complement strand
GCCGCCTCGCCGCGCCCCTGGCCGCCGGAGCGGCGACCGCCGCCGTCCTCGCGTACTGCCTGGCGACCCGGCCGGTCACCGCCGAGGTGCGCGGACACACCCTCGGCTACGCCGTCGACCTGCCGCACCCCCGGCTCCTGGTGGCCGGCTACCTGCTGGCGACCGTCGGCGCGCTGCTCCTGTCCGGCGACCGCCGGCTGGTCCGGCTCGGGGTGCTCGTCGCGGGCGGGGCGGCGCTCTGCGCGGCGCTGTGGCGGTACGAGTTCCTCTCGACCTGGTGCGCGTTCGCCGCCGTGTGCTCGGTGGTCCTGCTCGGCTGGGCGGGACGGCCCGCAGCGGAGGAACCCCGAGCGGCCGGGCCCTGACCGGACCCCGTCCGCTGTCCGTCAGGCGTGCTCGTCCGGGATCTCCTGCTCCGTCCACAGCGCCTTGCCGTCGGTGCTGTACCGGGTGCCCCAGTGGTCGGCGAGCTGCGACACGATGAACAGACCGCGCCCGCCCTCGTCGACCGTACGGGCGTGGCGCAGATGCGGGGCCACCGGACTGGTGTCGTGCACCTCGCAGGTGAGCGTGCGGTCCAGCAGCACCCGCAGCCGCACGGGCGGGGTGCCGTAGCGGACGGCGTTGGTGATCAGCTCGCTGACGATCAGCTCCGTCGCCTCGATGGTGTCCTCGTCCAGCTCCCAGCCCTCCAGCCGGTCGCGGACCAGGGTGCGCGCCACCGCGGGCGTCGTCCGGTCGTGGGGCAGCTCCCAGGTCGCCACCCGGTCCTCCGGCACCACGCCCGTCCGGGCGATCAGCAGCGCCGCCCCGTCCGGATCGGCCTCGGCCGGCAGGTTGTACACGATCGCGTCGCACAGCTCCCGCAGCCGCCGGTCCGGGAAGGCCAGCGCCTCGCGCGCCCGCTCCACCGACTCCGCCTCCGGCACCAGCGCCTCGGTCAGGAACGCCAGCACACTGCCCTCGTCGAGCCGCACCGAACCGGTCGCGAAGGGCGCGCTGTCGTCCGAGAAGAGCGCGGGCCCCTCCGGCACGTCCAGCGCCAGCGGGCTGCCGTCGGGCCCCACGGCCACCGGCGCCGGATGCCCGGCGCGCGCCGCCGTGCACACCTGGGTGAACGGGTCGTACACCGCGTACAGGCACGTCGCGGTCAGCGGCTGGCGGTGCAGCGCGTCGCCCGGCGGCAGCGACCGGCGCTCGTCCACCAGCCGGTTCGCCGTGTCGTTGAGCCGGGCGAGCACCTCGTCGGGCTCCAGGTCGAGCCCCGCCAGCGCCTGGATCACGGTACGCAACTGGCCCATGGTGATGGCCGTCTGGAGCCCGTGCCCGGCGACGTTCCCGATGATGAGCGCGGTCCGGGCGCCGGAGAGCCCGATGGTGTCGAACCAGCAGCCGCTGTTGCGCCCCGGCAGCAGCACGTGCGCGGTCTCGATCGCCACATGGGCGCCGTCGTGCTGGGGGAGGAGCCGCCGCTGCACGGTCGAGGCGATCACGTGCTCGCGGGCGTACCGCAGCGCGTTCTCGATGCTCAGCGCCGTGTGCGCGCCGGCCGTCACCGCGAGGGCCAGATCGCGTTCGTCGTAGCGGTCGCCCCGGTGCCGGTACAGGCTCAGCAGACCGAGGACGGCGCCGTGCAGCTTCAGCGGGACCACGATCAGCGAGTGGGCACCGAGCGCCTCGATCACCCCGCGCGTCGGCGGATCGGCGTCCAGCCACGGCGTGTCCGGCCCCAGCCCGATCAGCCGGGGCCGCAGATCGGTGACGGCGAGCGCGAACGGCGTCGACTCGGGCAGCCTGCGCAACTCGCCGACCAGGTTGTCCGGCGCCGTCCCCGTCCCGCGCACCGCGGCCCGCCGCAGCGGCACGTCCCGGCCCAGCGGACTCAGCGGCGGATCGGCACCCCGCAACACCTCGTCCACCACCTCGACCACCGCCAGATCGGCGAACTCGGGCGCCAGCGCCGCCACCAGCCCCTCGCAGGTGGCCGCCACGTCGAGCGAGTGGCCCGCCCCCCGGCGCACCGCCGACAGCACATCGGCCCTGACGTGGGCCTTCTCGCGTTCGTCGACATCCACCACGGCCGCCAGCACCCCCAGCGGCCGGCCGTGGCCACCGTCCAGCCGGTGCAGCGTCACATTCATGCTCCGGGACGGCCCGGGGGCCGCCGCGAGCCGGCCGCGCGCGGGGTGGTCGAGCACGGGCTCCCCGGTCCGCAGCACCTCGCGCAGCAGCCGCTCGGCCTCCTCGGAGTCGTCCAGCCGGTACGCCTCGGTGAAGTGGAGGCCCACAATGTGCGCGGGATCGACGTCCTCGGTCAGGGCGTTGACGCGGACCACCCGCAGGTCGGTGTCCAGCACGTGCAGCCCCACCGCGGACTGCCGGAACAGCGTCTCCAGGAGCGCCCGGGCCATCTCCCCGCCCGTGTCCTCGCCAGGGGCCGTGGCTCCGGTCTCCGACACGTCGTACCCCCAACGGGCTCCGCCGCCCTGCCGATCGGCAGCTCTCCGGACAGCCTGCGCGCCCCCGCCCCCACCGGCCACCGCGCGGCGGCGAACGGGTGAGCCCGGTGTACGGGATCGGGCGGGGGCGGCAACCTTTCCGGGAGCGGCGGCCACTGAGGAGTACCCCACCCACCCCCACTCCGGAAGGCACGTACCGTGGTTCTCGGTCATTCCCGCACCGCCCGCAGACCCCGTACCACCCGGACCCGCACCGTGCTCGGCGCCGTCACCGCCGGACTCCTCGCCGCCACCGCCCTGGTCGTCACCGGCCGGACCTCGCACGCCGCCACCGCGCGGCAGGTGGAGGCACTGGACCGGGGCGTCGTCAGCGTCCACACCGGCAGCGGCAACCTCGTCAGCTGGCGCTGGCTCGCCACCGACTCCGACGCGGTCGCCTTCAACGTCTACCGCGCCGGTACGAAGGTCAACTCCTCGCCCGTCACCGGCTCGACCAACTTCTTCCACGCCGGAGCGCCCAGCCACGCCGACTACACCGTGCGCGCCGTCGTCGGCGGCGTCGAGCAGGGCGACTCGGCGCACGCCGTCCAGTTCCGGGCCGGCTACAAGGACGTGCCCATCAGCCCGCCGCCGGGCGGCACCACCCCGGACGGCGTCTCCTACACCTACGAGGCCAACGACGTGTCCGTCGGCGACCTCGACGGGGACGGCGCCCTCGACTTCGTACTGAAGTGGCAGCCCACCAACGCCAAGGACAACTCCCAGTCCGGCTACACGGGCAACACCGTCGTGGACGGCGTCAAACTGGACGGCACCCGCCTCTGGCGCGTCGACCTGGGCCGCAACATCCGCTCCGGCGCCCACTACACCCAGTTCCAGGTGTACGACTACGACGGCGACGGCCGGGCCGAAGTGGCGATGAAGACCGCGGACGGCACCGTCGACGGCCGGGGCACGGTGATCGGCAGCGCGTCGGCCGACCACCGCAACTCCTCCGGCTACGTCCTGTCCGGCCCCGAGTACCTCACCATGTTCAACGGCCTGACGGGCGCCGCCATGGGCACCGTCGACTACGTCCCGGCACGCGGCAGCGTCTCCTCCTGGGGCGACGGCTACGGCAACCGGGTGGACCGCTTCCTGGCCGGCACCGCCTACCTCGACGGCGGCCGGCCCTCACTGATCATGGCCCGCGGCTACTACACGCGCACCGTGATCGCGGCCTGGGACTGGCGCGGCGGGGCCTTCACCCGGCGCTGGACCTTCGACACCAACAGCTCGACCAACACCGGCCGCGGCTACGACGGCCAGGGCAACCACCAGCTGTCGGTGGCCGACGTGGACGGCGACGGCCGGGACGAGATCGTCTACGGGGCGATGGCGGTGGACGACGACGGCCGCTCCCTGTGGACCACCCGCAACGGCCACGGCGACGCCATGCACGTCGGCGACCTGGACCCGGCGCGTCCGGGCCTGGAGGAGTTCAAGGTGGACGAGGACGGTTCGAAGCCCTCGTCCTGGATGGCCGACGCGAGGACGGGGCAGATCATCTGGTCCACCCCGGCCGGCGGCGACAACGGACGCGGGGTCAGCGGCGACATCTGGGCGGGCAGCGCGGGCGCCGAGTCCTGGTCGTCGGCGGTCTCCGGGATACGCGACCCGCACGGCGCGGTGGTCGCGAGCCGCAAGCCCTCCAGCACCAACTTCCTCGTCTGGTGGGACGGGGACACCACGCGCGAACTGCTGGACGGCACCCACATCGACAAGTACGGCACCTCAGGCGACACCCGGCTGCTGACCGGCGACTCCGTCCACTCCAACAACGGCACCAAGGCCACCCCGGCCCTCTCCGGCGACCTGTTCGGCGACTGGCGCGAGGAAGTGGTCTGGCCGACCGTGAACAACACCGCGCTGCGCATCTACTCCACGCCGTACGAGACCGGCACCCGGATCACCACCCTGCTCCACGACACCACCTACCGCACCGCGCTGGCCTGGCAGAACACCGCCTACAACCAGCCGCCGCACCCCGGCTTCTTCCTCGGCGACGGCATGCGGCCCGCGCCGAGGCCGGCCGTGTGGACGCCCTGACCGGGCGTCCCTCCCGTCCCTCCCGGCCCGCGCCGGGAGGGACGGGGGCGCCGGATCAGGCGCCGAGCGCCGCCGAGACCACGGCCTTGGCCTCCTCCTGGACCCGTCCCAGGTGTTCGGCGCCCCGGAAGGACTCCGCGTAGATCTTGTACACGTCCTCGGTGCCCGAGGGGCGGGCGGCGAACCAGGCGTTCTCAGTGGTCACCTTGATGCCGCCGATCGCCGCCCCGTTGCCGGGCGCCGAGGTCAGCACGGCGGTCACCGGCTCACCGGCCAGGGTGTCCGCGCCGACCTGCTCCGGCGACAGCCGCGCCAGCACCGCCTTCTGCTCGCGGTCGGCGGGGGCGTCGATCCGCGCGTACGCGGGCTCGCCGAAGCGGTCCGTCAGCGCGGCGTAGTGCCGGGACGGGGACTCGCCGGTGACGGCCAGGATCTCGGAGGCGAGCAGGGCCAGCAGGATGCCGTCCTTGTCGGTCGTCCACACCGAACCGTCCCGGCGCAGGAACGACGCCCCGGCCGACTCCTCGCCGCCGAACCCCAGCGACCCGTCGGCCAGCCCGTCCACGAACCACTTGAAGCCCACCGGCACCTCGACCAGCCGCCGGCCGAGGTCCGCGGCCACCCGGTCGATCATCCCGGACGACACCAGCGTCTTGCCGACCCCGGCCCCGGACGGCCAGTTCTCCCGGTGCGCGTACAGGTAGTGGATGGCCACGGCGAGATAGTGGTTCGGGTTCATCAGCCCGGCGTCCGGGGTGACGATGCCGTGCCGGTCGGCGTCGGCGTCGTTGCCGGTGGCGATCCGGTAGCGGTCGCGCTGCCCGATCAGCGAGGCCATCGCGTGCGGCGACGAGCAGTCCATGCGGATCTTCCCGTCCCAGTCCAGCGTCATGAACCGCCAGGTGGGGTCGGTCAGCGGGTTGACCACGGTCAGATCGAGCCGGTGCTGCTCGGCGATCCGCCCCCAGTACGCCACCGAGGCGCCGCCCAGCGGATCGGCGCCGATCCGCACGCCCGCCTCGCGCACCGCGTCCAGGTCGAGCACGGAGGGCAGGTCCGCCACGTAGGTGCCGAGGAAGTCGTACCTGCCGGTGGTGGGGGCGGCGAGCGCACGCGCGTACGTCACCCGGCGGACGTCCTTGAGGCCGCCGGCGATGATCTCGTTGGCCCGGTCCTGGATCCAGCCGGTCGCGTCCGAGCCCGCCGGACCGCCGCTCGGCGGGTTGTACTTGAACCCGCCGTCGCCCGGCGGGTTGTGGGACGGGGTGACGACCACGCCGTCCGCGAGCCCCGACGAACGGCCGCGGTTGTACGTGAGGATGGCGTGCGAGACGGCGGGCGTCGGGGTGTACCCGTCCTCGGAGTCGATCAGCACCCGTACGTCGTTGGCGGCGAACACCTCCAGCGCGGTGACCCGGGCCGGTTCCGACAGGGCGTGGGTGTCCGCACCCAGGAACAGCGGCCCGTCCGTGCCCTGCCGGGCCCGGTACTCGCTGATGGCCTGGCTCGTCGCCGCGATGTGGTCCTCGTTGAAGGCGGTGGCCGTCGACGAACCGCGGTGCCCGGAGGTGCCGAACGCCACCCGCTGGCCGGGCTCGGCCGGATCGGGGTGCAGCGCGTAGTACGCCGTCACCAGCCGTGCCACATCGGTCAGATCCTCGGGGCGCGCCTGCTGTCCGGCTCGTGCGTGCGGCATCTGCCACTCCTCCGTATCGGTCGGTCGATGCGAACTGTCATTTTCGCCGGTCGGAGCCCCCGGCGGGCGGGCGCCCCGCCGTACCGGCGGCCACCGCCGCCGCGTACCCGGAAGGGACGGCGACATCGGTGACCGTCCAGCCCGGCGGGTCCAGCGGGCGCGGCCCGGTGCCGATGTGCTCGCTGTGCAGACCGCCCGCGAGGCCGATGCCCTCGCCCTTGAGATACGCCTCCTTGCGGGTCCACACCCGGGCGAAGGCGGCGGGGCGCTCCGCGGGGGGCAGCCCGGCCAGCTCGGCCTCCTCGGCCGGGTGCAGCTGTCCGGCGACCTCCGCCACGACCTGCGGTTCCGGGACGCGTTCGACGTCCACCCCGACCGGTGCGTCCGCGAAGGCCAGCAGCGCGACGCCCCGGGTGTGCGAGAGCGAGAAGTGCACCCCGCCGCCGGTCGCGGGCCGGCCGTGCGGGCCGTCGCAGGACGGGCAGCGCTCCCGCACCAGCCGTACGGCGTCCGGAGCCACCCCCTGGTGGGCGCCGAGCAGCAGCCGCAGGGCCACGTGGGCGGCGGTGTAGCACGCGCGGTCGGCCGGGAACGCCAGCCGCTGCGCACGGGCGCGCTCGGAGGCGTCGAGGATGCCGGACGCCAGCCGCCCGAAGGCCTCCGCGTCCCGGTCGGTGTCCACCAGCCAGACGGAGGGGACTCCGGGACGCCAGGAGGGTGCGGGCCCCCGGTAGCCGTCCTCGGTCAGCGTGAACACGTGGGGCTGGTACACCGTTACGTCGTTTCCTCGGCAGGTACGGGCGCTGCGGCGGACACCGGCGGCGCGGGGCGCTCTTATCCTAGGGAGATCCGCAGCGAGCCCGACGTATGTTCGACCACCTGGGGATGTGTCAGACACCCCTGCACCGCCGCATCCGTCGCGGCGGGGCTTCGGACAGGAGACCGTATGCCGCTGGACCCTCGCCCCGCCGTGCTCCGGGAGGCCCGCCCGCAGGACGCCGGACCGCTCACCGAGATCTTCCTCGCCTCCCGCGCCGCCGCCATGCCGTACCTGGCGCGGGTGCACAGCGACGAGGCGACGCTCGCCTGGATGACCCACGTGGTGCTGCCCGGCACGGAGGTCCGGGTGGCCGAGACCGCCGGGGACGGCGGGCCGGGGCGGATCGCCGGGTTCGTCTCGCTCGACGGCGAGGAGTTGGAACACCTCTACCTCGCTCCGCCGCTGCGCCGGCTGGGCATCGGCTCGCTGCTGCTGGAGGCCGCCAAGGCGGCCCGCCCCGACGGGCTCTCCCTGTACACCTTCCAGCGCAACAGCGGGGCCCGCGCCTTCTACGAACGCCACGGGTTCACCGCGGTCGCGTTCGACGACGGCAGCCGCAACGAGGAGCGCGAACCGGACGTGCGGTACCGGTGGAGTCCGGCCGGCTGAGCCGTTCCTCCCGGGCTCCAGCGGTACGGCGCGGCGCCCTCCGGACGCGAGGTACCGGGTGCCAGGTTCGCGGGCGGGCGGGCGCTGCGGCAGAGTGGGCACATGGACGCTCCGAACAATCTCAACGCACTCGCCGCAGAGCACCTGGCCGCCGCCCGCAACTCGCCGCACGGCCGCAGTGCCCACCTCCTGCTCCACCAGGACCCGCTGCGCCAGACCGTCATCGCCCTGACCTCGGGCGCCGCGCTGGACGAGCACAACGCCCCGCCCGCCGCCTCGCTCCAGGTCCTGCGCGGCTCCGTCCGGCTCACCGCGGGCTCCGGCGACGTCGAACTGACCCCCGGGCAGCTCCACCCGATCCCGCAGGAGCGGCACGGCCTGCTCGCCCTGGAGGACGCCGTCGTCCTCCTCACGGCCGTCAATCCCTGATCCCTTGTGGGAGCGCTCTCGGCGTCGGCAGGATGAGCCCGTGAACCTTCTTCCCGGCCCGCGGGCCTACCGCCCCGAGGACAGCGCCGCCCTCGCCGACATCTGCATCCGCACCGCCGACGGCGGCGGCGACGCCCGGGACATCTACCCGGACCACGACCTGGTTCCGTCCGTCTTCGCCACGCCCTACGCGTATCTGGAACCCGATCTGGCCTTCGTCCTGGACGACGGCACGGGCCGCGCGGTCGGCTACATCCTCGGCACCGCCGACACCGTCCGCTTCGCCGAGGAGTTCCGCACGCGCTGGCTCCCCCTGGTCGCCGACCGCCACCCGCGCCCCGAGGGCCCGCCCCGCACCCCGGCCGAAGCGATGGCCGCCCTCCTGCACACCCCCGAGCGGATGGTGCTCCCGCAACTCGCCGGACACCCCGCCCACCTGCACATCGACCTGCTGCCCGACTGGCAGCGCAAGGGCTACGGCAGGGCCCTGATGCGCACCTTCCTCGCGGCCCTGCACGCCAAGGGGGTCGGCGGCGTCCACCTCTCCATGCTCACCTCCAACACCCCTGCCCGAGCCTTCTACGACCGCCTCGGCTTCACCGGGATCGACGTCCCCGACCCCGGACCCGTCACCTACCTCGGCCGCACCACCGAGCCGGACCTGTAGGCCCTTCCCGGCCGGATCCTTGCGCCGTCCCCGTCCCGGAGGATGCTCCCCGGCCCGGCTGGGCAGGTACTCCCCGACCCGCCGCCGCACGGGCGGCGGGTACCCGTGGGGAGGCATGTGACGTGAACGAGCGGACCGCATGGCAATTCACCGACGACCGGGGGCAGTTGTCGGCAACCGGGGAGCGCCCGCAGCGGGTGCTCGCCTACGCCCAGGCCGGAGCGACCCTCTGGGACCACGGCATACGCCCGGCCGGGATCTTCGGCTCCGGCCACGACGACCCGGCCGCCCCCGACCCCGCCAAGACCGGCTCGCTGCCCCTGGACGGCATCGCGTACGCCGGAGCCGGGGCCACCCTGGACACGGACGCCCTGCTGAGCGGCGCACCCGACCTCGTCGTCGCCGTCAGCTACGGCGGAGGCCAGGTCTACGGCCTCGACCCGGAGACCGCCAAACACCTGGAGGAGCAGGTCCCGGTCGTCGTCATCGACGTGGGCCAGGGGCGCACCCTCACCGGGATCGGCGACCGGTTCGCGGAGCTGGCCCGCTCGCTCGGCGCCCGGGAGCCGGCCGCCGCCGCCCGCGCACGGGACGCCGCCGAGGCCCGGGTACGCGCGCTCACCGC
>NZ_JAKRGC010000256.1 GCF_022347745.1 Streptomyces sp. OfavH-34-F | reverse complement strand
CCCGGCCGGGGCGGCGCCGGAGCTGGAGCGGGCGGCCCTGGCGCACTGGAACGGCTGGGGGGCGGTCCGGCTGCTCGACCCGGTGAACGGCGGGCGGCCGGTCGAGGGCGCGCTGCTGCTGGAGCGGCTGCACCCGGAGGTGTCGCTGCGGTCGCTGCCGGAGGCGAAGGCACTGCTGGAGGCGGCCGGGACGGTGCGCAGGCTGTGGGTGGACCCGCCGGCCGGGCACCCCTTCGAGACGGTCGCCGAGCGGACCGGGCGGCGTACGGAGGCGATGCGGGCCGCCGCCGCGTCCGACCCGGCGCTGGAGTCGATGGTCACCGCGGCGCTGGCGGCGCGCGAGGAGCTGGTGGCCGGTGCGCCGGAGACGCTGCTGCTGCACGGCAACTTCCGGCAGAGCAAGGTCCTCGCGGGTGAGCGGGCGCCCTGGCTGACGGTCGGGCCGGAGCCGCTGGTCGGCGAGCGGGCCTACGACCTGGCGCGGCTGGTCCGGGACCGGGTGGAGGACCTGATCGCCTCGCCCGCCGGGGCGGCGACGGCCCGGCGCCGGGTCAGGAAGCTGGCGGACTCGCTGGACGTGGACCAGGAGCGGTTGCACGGCTGGACGCTGTTCCGGGCGGTGGAGTCGGGCACCCGCGCGCTGGCGGCCGGGCGCCGTCAGGAGGGCGAAGTGACGCTGGAGTTCGCGGGCTGGCTGTAGGGCCGGGGCGCGCGCGAGGGCCCCGCACGGAGCGTTCCGTGCGGGGCCCTGGCGCGTGGCGGGTCAGTCCTGGCGGGTGAGGCGGGCGATCGCCTCGTCCACGGTCAGCTCCTCGCGCTCGCCGGTGCGGCGGTCCTTGAGCTCCACGACGCCCTCGGCCGAACGGCGGCCGGCGACCAGGATCTTCGGAACGCCGATCAGCTCGGAGTCGGTGAACTTGACGCCGGGCGAGACTCCGGCGCGGTCGTCCACCAGGACGCGCAGACCGGCGGCGGCCAGCTTGTCGGAGACCTCCAGGGCCAGTTCGGTCTGGAGGGCCTTGCCGGCGGCGACCACGTGGACGTCGGCCGGGGCGACCTCGCGGGGCCAGCACAGGCCCTTGTCGTCGGCGGTCTGCTCGGCGAGGGCGGCCACCGCGCGGGAGACGCCGATGCCGTAGGAGCCCATCGTGACGCGGACGGGCTTGCCCTGCTGGCCGAGGACGTCGAGCGAGAAGATGTCGGCGTACTTGCGGCCGAGCTGGAAGATGTGGCCGATCTCGATGGCGCGGTCCACCTGGAGGCCGGCGCCGCACTTCGGGCAGGGGTCGCCCGCCTCGACCACGACGACGTCCAGGTAGTCGTCCACCTCGAAGTCGCGGCCGGCCACGGCGTTGCGGACGTGCTTGCCGTCCTTGTTGGCGCCGGTGATCCAGGCGGTGCCGGCGGCGACGCGGGGGTCGGCGATGTAGCGGACCTTGTCCAGGCCCTGCGGGCCGACGTAGCCGCGCACCAGGTCGGGGCGGTCCACGAAGTCCTCGGCGGTGACCAGTTCGACGACGGCCGGCGCCAGGTGCTCGCCGAGCTTGCCGAGGTCCACCTCGCGGTCGCCGGGCACGCCCACCGCGACGATCTCGCCGTCCACCTTGACCAGCAGGTTCTTCAGGGTGGCGGAAGCCGGCACGCCGAGGTGGGCGGCGAGGGACTCGATGGTCGGGGTGTCGGGGGTGTCCAGCTCCTCGACGGGGCCGGTGCCGGACGCGTCGGCGGCGGTGGCCCGGTAGGTGACGGCCTCGGTGTTGGCCGCGTAGTCGCAGTTCGGGCAGTCGACGAAGGTGTCCTCGCCGGCGGGCGCCGGGGCCAGGAACTCCTCGGACGCGGAGCCGCCCATGGCGCCGGAGACGGCGGAGACGATGCGGTGGTCGAGGCCGAGCCGCTCGAAGATGCGGATGTAGGCGGCGCGGTGCAGCTGGTACGCCTCGACCAGGCCCTCGTCGGTGGTGTCGAAGGAGTACGAGTCCTTCATCTGGAACTCGCGGCCGCGCAGCACACCGGCGCGGGGGCGGGCCTCGTCGCGGTACTTCGTCTGGATCTGGTACAGGATGACCGGCAGGTCCTTGTAGGACGAGCACATGTCCTTGACGACCTGGGTGAAGATCTCCTCGTGGGTGGGGCCCAGGAGGTAGTCGGAGCCCTTGCGGTCCTTGAGCCGGAACAGCAGGTCGCCGTACTCGTCGTACCGGCCGCTCGCCTCGTACGGCTCCTTGGGCAGGAGCGCGGGGAGCAGGACCTCCTGGCCGCCGATGGCGTCCATCTCCTCGCGGACGACGCGGATGATGTTCTCCAGGACCTTCTTGCCGAGCGGCAGCCAGGTCCAGACTCCGGCCGCGGTGCGTCGTACGTAGCCGGCTCGGACGAGGAGCTTGTGGTTGAGCGTCTCGGCGTCCGCCGGGTCGTCGCGCAGTGTCTTGATCATCAATCGGGACATGCGCTGGACCTGGGCCATGGTGAACTCCTGCTCGGAAGGTTGATGGGCCCGAGGTTAGCGGGGCTGCCCGTGCGGGCGGAAATCCATTCGCCCCGCACGGCGCAGCGGAAGGGGCGCTCCCATCACCGCGTAGGGCTTCGGGGCGCTCGGGAAGACGACCTGGCGGGCGAGGTCCCGGTAGCCGAGGGAGCGGTAGAGGGCGCGGGCCGGGCTGTCGGTGTCGATGGCGGAGAGGATCGAGCGGGGCTCGTCGACGGCGTCCGTGACGGTGGTGATGAGGGCGCGTCCGATGCCCCGGTGCTGGAAGTCCGGGTGGACGTGGAGTTCGGTGATGACGAAGGCGTCGTCGAGCCAGGGGTCGCTGCCGGTGGCGCGGAGGTAGGGCTCGACGACGGTGGACCACCACTGGGCGCGGTCGTTGGGCATGCCGTAGACGAAGCCGACGAGGCGGCCCCGGGGTGTCAGGGCGCCGAGCGCGCGGGCCCTGGGGTGGTCGAGGTGGCGCAGGACGATGTGGCGGCGGACCTCGATCTCCTCGGCGCCCAGGCCGAAGGCGACGGCCTGGACGGCGAGCGCCTCGTCGACGCGCGCGGCGAGGTCGATCGGCCCGACCCGGACGCCGGTGGTGCGGGGGTCGCTTCCGGAAGCTGCTGCCATGAGCCGACCCTACTGGCCGGGCCGCCGGGGCGGGGGCCGGTCAGAACAGCACGCTCATGAAGGCGCCGGTCTCGCGGAAGCCGATGCGGCGGTACGCCTTGCGGGCCGGGGTGTTGTAGTCGTTGACGTAGAGGCTGGCGACTGGGGCGATGTCGGCCAGCGCGTACCGCAGGACGGCGGCCATGCCGGTCTCGGAGAGGCCGCGGCCTCGGTACTCCGGGGCCACCCACACGCCCTGGATCTGGCAGGCCTGGGAGGTGGCGGCGCCGATCTCCGCCTTGAAGACGACCTTGCCGTCCTCGATGCGGGCGAAGGAGCGGCCGGCGGCGATGAGTTCGGCGACGCGGGCCTGGTAGAGGAGGCCGCCGTCGCCGGCGAGCGGGGAGACGCCGACCTCCTCGGTGAACATGTCCACGCAGGCGGGCATCAGGATGTCCATCTCGTCCTTGCGGACGCGGCGCACGAGCGGGTCGGGGGTCACGTCGGCGGACGGGCTCTCGGTGACCATCAGGGGCTGGTTGGCCCGGACCTCGCGGGCGGGGCCCCAGCCGGGTTCGAGGAGCCGCCACAGCTGGGCGGTGGGCTCGGCGGGGCCGACGATCGAGGAGCAGCGGCGGCCGGCCCGGCGGGCGCGTTCGGCGAAGGCGCGGACGGCTTCGGGTCCGGCGCAGATGGGGACGAGGTTGGCGCCGGAGTAGCACAGCGAGCGGAGCGTGCCGTCCGCGTACCAGCCCCACATTTCGCCGCCCAGGCGCCAGGGGTCGAGGCCGGCGATGTGGACGCGGGAGGTCACGAAGGCGTTGACCACGGGCTCGCTCTCGAGTACGGCGAGGGCGGCGCCGAGGTCGCTGGGTTCGAGGACCCGGGTGGTGGTGTGCGTCAACACGTGGGGGCCTCACCATGCGGTCTGCTGATTTCCGCACTGTAACCGAAGAGCCTGTCGGCCGCGCCCCGTGCCCGGGATCGGCCGGGAACGGACGGCGTGAGCCCGCTCACGGACAGCGCCCCGCCGAGGGTTCCTCGCGGGGCGCTGCCGGGTGCGGCCGGGGTTCAGCCGATGGCGACCTGGGGCTCGCCGGAGGCGACGCCGTCCTTCTCCATCTGCTCGGCGATCTTCATCGCCTCTTCGATGAGGGTCTCCACGATCTTGGACTCGGGCACGGTCTTGATGACCTCGCCCTTGACGAAGATCTGGCCCTTGCCGTTGCCGGAGGCGACGCCGAGGTCGGCCTCGCGGGCCTCGCCGGGGCCGTTGACGACGCAGCCCATGACGGCGACGCGCAGCGGGACCTCCATGCCCTCCAGGCCGGCGCTGACCTGGTCGGCGAGCTTGTAGACGTCGACCTGGGCGCGGCCGCAGGACGGGCAGGAGACGATCTCCAGGCGGCGCTGGCGCAGGTTCAGCGACTCCAGGATCTGGATGCCGACCTTGACCTCCTCGGCGGGGGGCGCCGAGAGGGAGACGCGGATGGTGTCGCCGATGCCCTCGCTGAGCAGCGCGCCGAAGGCGACGGCCGACTTGATGGTGCCCTGGAAGGCGGGGCCGGCCTCGGTGACGCCGAGGTGGAGCGGGTAGTCGCACTGGGCGGCGAGCTGGCGGTAGGCGTTGACCATCACGACGGGGTCGTTGTGCTTGACCGAGATCTTGATGTCGCGGAAGTCGTGCTCCTCGAAGAGGGACGCCTCCCAGAGCGCCGACTCGACGAGGGCCTCGGGGGTGGCCTTGCCGTACTTCCTGAGCAGCCGGGCGTCCAGCGAACCGGCGTTGACGCCGATCCGGATGGGCGTGCCCGCGTCCTTCGCGGCGCGCGCGATCTCCTTGACCTTGTCGTCGAACTGCTTGATGTTGCCGGGGTTGACGCGGACGGCGGCGCAGCCGGCGTCGATCGCGGCGAAGACGTACTTCGGCTGGAAATGGATGTCGGCGATCACCGGGATCTGCGACTTCGAGGCGATGGTCCGCAGCGCGTCGGCGTCGTCCTGCGTGGGGCAGGCCACGCGGACGATCTGACAGCCGGAGGCCGTGAGTTCGGCGATCTGCTGAAGCGTGGCGCCGATGTCCGACGTACGCGTGGTCGTCATCGACTGCACCGAGACCGGCGCGTCCCCGCCGACCGCCACCGACCCGACCTGGATCTGTCGGCTGACCCGCCGTTCGGCGAGCTTGGTCGGAACGGCGGGCATTCCGAGAGAAATCGCAGTCATGCGCTGAGCATCCCCAAGGTGTGGATCGAGGTCCCGGTATCGGCGGGCTCCGGCCTTCGAGGTTACGTCACCGAGAGCGGCCGGGAGCACACCGAGTCCGGGCCGGTACGGATGTCGGGCCCGGCCGGACGCGCCCCGCGCACCGCCGGTCACCCGCGGTGCGCCGGGCGCGTCCGGCGTCCCGGTCAGGTGATCTTGACGGGATTGACCACGTCGGCGACCAGGACGAGCAGGGTGAAGCAGATGAAGACCCCGGCGACCACGTAGGCGACCGGCATCAGCTTGGCCACGTCGAACGGGCCGGGGTCGGGGCGCTTGAAGATCCGGGCGGTGTGCCGGCGCAGGGCTTCCCAGAGGGCTCCCGCGATGTGGCCGCCGTCGAGCGGGAGCAGCGGCAGCATGTTGAAGAGGAACAGCGAGAGGTTGAAGCCGGCCAGCAGGAACAGCATCATCGCGATCTGGTTCTCGGCCGGTACGTCCAGCGTCATCACCTCGCCGCCGATGCGGGCCGCGCCGACGACGCCGACCGGGGAGTCCGCCGCGCGTTCGCCGTCGCCGAAGGCGGCGTCCCACAGGGCGGGGATCTTGGAGGGCAGGGCGATGATCGAGTCGACGCCGTTCTCCACCATGTCGCCCATGCGGACGACGGAGTCGCCGAAGGAGAGCGGCAGGATCTCCCACTGGGCGGCGAAGCCGAGGTAGCCGGCGGTGACGTACTCGCCGGGGACGGTCTCGCCGCGGGAGTCCTTCTTGGCGACGGCGTTCTTCAGGAGGACCGCGTGGAGGGTCTTCTCCCGGCCGTCGCGCTCCACGGTGATGGTGGCGGGGCCGATGGTGTCGCGGATGCGGTCGGAGAGGGTGTCCCAGGAGTCGATCCGCTCGCCGTCGAAGGCGACGATCCGGTCGCCCTTCTTGAGGCCGGCGGCCTGGGCGGGCGAGACGGCGTCGGACTTCTTGCAGGTCTCGCGTTCCTCGCTCTGCGGGATGACGCACTTCTGGACGCCGGCGACCTCGGTGGTGTTGGTCTGGAAGCCGAAGGTCATGGCGACGCCGAGGAAGATCGCCACGGCCAGGACCAGGTTCATGAAGGGTCCGGCGAACATGACGATGACGCGCTTCCACGGCTTGCGCGTGTAGAAGAGGCGGGTCTCGTCGCCGGGTTCCAGCTCCTCGTAGGCGGCGGACCTGGCGTCCTCGATCATGCCGCGCCAGGGCGAGGTGGAGCGGGCTTCGAGCCGGCCGTCCTTGCCGGGCGGGAACATGCCGATCATGCGGATGTAGCCGCCGGCCGGGATGGCCTTGATGCCGTACTCGGTGTCGCCCTTCTTGCGGGACCAGAGGGTGGGGCCGAAGCCGACCATGTACTGGGGGACGCGGATGCCGAAGAGCTTGGCGGTCGAGAGGTGGCCCAGTTCGTGCCAGGCGATGGAGAAGAGCAGGCCGAAGGCGAAGACGGCGATGCCGAGAATCGTCAGCAGGATCGTCGTCATGCTCATGCGCGTGCCTCCGCTGTGGCCTTGGCCGAGAGTTCCCGGGCCCGAGCGCGCGCCCAGGTCTCCGCTTCAAGGACGTCCGCGACGGTGAGGGAAGTTCCCGGGGCGGGCGTTCCGTGCTCGCCGACCACCGCGGTGACGGTGTCCATGATGCCGTTGAAGGGCAGCTTCCCGGACAGGAACGCGTCGACGCACTCCTCGTTGGCGGCGTTGAAGACGGCGGGCGCGGTGCCGCCCAGTTCGCCGACGTGCCGGGCGAGGCCGACGGACGGGAACGCCTCGTCGTCCAGCGGGAAGAACTCCCAGCTCGACGCCTTGGTCCAGTCGAAGGCGGGGGCGGCGTCGGGTACGCGCTGCGGCCAGCCGATGCCGATGGCGATCGGTCCGGCCATGTCGGGCGGGGTGGCCTGGGCGAGGGTGGAGCCGTCGGTGAACTCGACCATGGAGTGCACGTACGACTGGGGGTGCACGACGACCTCGATGCGGTCGAAGGGGATGTCGTAGAGCAGGTGGGCCTCGATGACTTCGAGGCCCTTGTTGACGAGGGTCGCCGAGTTGACGGTGATGACCGGGCCCATGGCCCAGGTGGGGTGGGCGAGGGCCTGTTCGCGGGTGACGTCGGACAGCTCGTCCCTGGTGCGGCCGCGGAACGGGCCGCCGGAGGCGGTGACGACGAGCTTGCGCACATCGGCGCGGGTGCCGGCCGCGAGGGCCTGGAAGAGCGCCGCGTGCTCCGAGTCGACGGGGATGATCTGCCCCGGCGCGGCCAGTGCCTTGACCAGGGGGCCGCCGACGATCAGCGACTCCTTGTTGGCGAGGGCCAGGGTGCGGCCGGCCCGGAGCGCGGCGAGGGTGGGCGCGAGGCCGATGGAGCCGGTGATGCCGTTGAGCACGGTGTGGCAGTCGCTCGCGGCCAGTTCGCTCGCCGCGTCGGGCCCGGAGAGGATCTCGGGGAGCGGGGCGGCCGTCCCGTACGCGTGGCGCAGGGCCTCGCGCAGGGCGGGTACGGCCTCGGGCGAGGCCACCGCGACCGTGCGCACGTTCAGCCGGTGCGCCTGCTCGGCGAGGAGGCCGACCCGGCCGCCGGCCGCGGACAGCGCGGTGACGCGGAAGCGGTCGGGGTTGCGCAGCACCAGGTCGATGGCCTGGGTGCCGACGGAACCGGTGGAGCCGAGGATGACGAGATCCCGGCGACCCTCCTGGGCGTCGAAGACGAGGTGCGGGTCGGCGAGAGGTGCGGGACTGTCGGTCATGCGCCCCATTGTCGCCGCTCGTTCCGGGTGCGGGGACAGGGGCGTACCGGCCGGGGCCGCGCGTGTCCGCCCCGGCACCTCCCTCCGTGGGTCCTCCGTCAGCCGGTGGCGGCGGCGAATGCCTCGTGGAAGCCGGGGAACGTCTTCCGTACGCAGCCGGGGTCGTCGAACGTGATGCCGGGGGTGCGCAGTGCGGTGACGGCGAAGGACATGACGATGCGGTGGTCGCCGTGGGTCTCGATCTCCACCGGCCGGGGCGTGCCGGGCCGGATCTCGATCCAGTCGGGTCCGGTGGCGACGGTGACGCCCATGCGCCGCAGGTTGTCCGCGCAGGCCTCCAGCCGGTCGCACTCCTTGACGCGGGTGTTGCCGACGTCCTCGATGCGGACGGGGCCGGTGGCGAAGGGGGCGATCGCGGCGAGGGTGGGCATGGTGTCGGAGATGTCGCGCATGTTGACGGTGACGCCGCTCAGGGTGCCGGTGGAGCGGACGGTGGTGGAGTCGGCCGTCATCCGTACGTCGGCGCCCATGCGGCGCAGGACGTCGGTGAACCGCAGGTCGCCCTGGAGGGCGCCCTCGCCGAGGCCGGGGACGGTGATCTCGCGGCCGGTGAGGGCGGCGGCGGCGAAGAAGTAGCTCGCGGTGGAGGCGTCGGGTTCGACGGCGTAGGTGGTGGCGCGGTAGCCGCCGGGCGGCACGGTGAAGACGGTGCCGCCGGGGCCTTCGCGGGTGACCTCGACGCCGAAGGAGCGCATCATCGCGAGGGTGATCTCGATGTAGGGCGCCGAGACGAGGTCGGTGACGGTGATCCGCAGGCCGGTCTGGGTGAGCGGGCCGAGCATCAGCAGGGCGGTGAGGTACTGGCTGGACTGGCCGGCGTCCAGGGTGAGTTCGCCGCCCTTGATGCCGGCGGCCTCGATGCGCAGCGGGTGGTGGCCCTTGGCCTCCTCGTGGCGCAGGTCGACGCCGAGGGTGCGCAGGGCCTCGGTGAGCGGGGCGAGGGGCCGGCGGCGCATCTGCGCGGAGGCGTCGAAGCGGTAGCTGCCGCGGGCGCCGGCCGCCGCGAGGGTCGGCAGGAAGCGGGCGGTGGTGGCGCCGTCCCGGCAGTAGACGTCGGCCTCGGCGGCGGCGGGCCCGGCGGGGCGGCCGGTGAGGTGCCAGGCGTCGGCCTCGCGCTCGACCTCGTAGCCGAGGGCGGTCAGCCCGGCGGCGAACCCCTCGGTGTCGTCGGAGGCGAGGGGGCGTACGAGCGTGCTGCGGCCGTTCGCGGCGGCGGCCAGGAAGAGGGCGCGCGCGGTGACGGACTTGGAACCGGGGACATGGATGACGGTCACGGGCGTCCATCCTGCCGTGGACCGGGAGGCGCGGCGGGGCGCGCGCCCG
>NZ_JAKRGC010000255.1 GCF_022347745.1 Streptomyces sp. OfavH-34-F | reverse complement strand
GATCTCCGCCGCGCGCCGCGCTCCGTCGTCCCCCGCGCCTCGGCCACCGGAAGCGCGGAGGGGACGCCGCTCTGGAGCACCGCCCGCCGGAACAGCCCGCGCGCCCGGGGCGCGGTGAGCAGCGCCCCGACGCCGATGGCGCCCGCCGACTCCCCGCACAGCGTGACCCGGTCCGGATCGCCGCCGAACGCCGCGATGTTGTCCCGCACCCAGCCGAGGGCGGCCAGCTGGTCGAGCAGCCCCCGGTTGGCCGGCGCGTCCGGGAGCACGGCGAACCCCTCCACGCCCAGCCGGTAGTTGACCGACACGCACACCACCCCGTCGCGCGCGAACGCGGTGCCGTCGTACAGCGCGAGGGCGGAGGAGCCGTGCAGCAGGTTGCCGCCGTGCACCCAGACCAGGACGGGCAGCCCGGCACCCGCGGGGTCCGGCGTCCACACGTTGAGGTTGAGGCAGTCCTCGCCCGGCACCGAGGGGTCGGCCAACAGCCGGTCGAGCGGCGGGCCGTAGGGCCGCTTGGGCGCCGTCGGCCCGTACGCGGTGGCCGCCCGCACCCCGGTCCAGGACTCCGGCGGCGCGGGCGCCCGGAAGCGCCGGGCGCCGACCGGGGCCGCCGCGTACGGGATGCCCCGGAACACGGCGACCCCGTCCTCGTACGCGCCGCGCACGGTGCCGTGGACGGTCTCGGCGAACGGCGCGGACGGCGCTGTCATGGCATCGCGCCCCTTCCGCACTCGCCGGACGTGTGGTCCAGCAGACCACGGTCACGCCCCGGCGGCCATACGGCGGTCAGTTGTATCCGAAGCCCGACGGGAGCGTGGACGGCCCGAACAGGCGCAGCGGCACGGCCTCGGCGAGGGCCCGGTAGCCGGCCGGGTTCAGATGGAGGTGGTCCCCGGTGTCCAGCGCGGCCCGCAGGGCGCCGGGCCGCCGCGGGTCGCGGACGGCCCGGTCGAAGTCGAGCACGGCGTCGAACCGCCCGCTGGTCCGGATCCAGTCGTTGACCCGCTGCCGGGCCGCCTCGCGGTGCCCCTCCGGATCGTCGTAGCCGGTGTTCCCGCCGAACGGCGTCAGCGTCGCCCCGTACACCCGGATGCCCGCGGCGTGCGCCCGCGTGACGATCTGGTCGTACGCCGTGATGACGGCCTCCGCAGTGTCCTTCTGGGCCGCCGGGGAGGCGGGCGCGGTGCCGATGTCGTTGACGCCCTCGAAGACGATGAGCCGGTCCACGCCGCTCTGCGCCAGGACGTCGCGGTCGAGCCGGGCCAGCCCGTTGGGGCCGAGGCCGTCCGCGAGCAGCCGGTTGCCGCCGGCCGCCTGGTTGACCACGGCGGTGCGGGCGCCGCCGGGCCGGTCCGCGAGCCGCCGCTGGAGGGCGTCGGGCCAGCGGTCGTTGCCGTTGGTGGTGGAGCCCCGGCCGTCGCTCAGCGAGTCCCCGAGCACGGCCGTCGCCGAGGTGGAGCGCCGGGACCAGACCTCGACGCCGCTGAGGAAGTACCAGTGGTCGGTGGTCGTCGCCGCGGGCAGGTCCTCGTCGCGCACGTGGTCGCCGCGCAGCAGGTACGAGGTGGTCCGGGAGCCCGGGTGCGAGGTGATCGCGGTGGACGCCTGCCCGGTCGCCAGATAGACCGTCGCCGTGAGGTTGGAGCCCGGCGCCAGCCGGAAGTCCAGCGGGTCGGACACCGCCTGCGCCCCGGCCGGTACGTCGATGGAGGCGGACCCCCGGAAGGTGACCCGGTGCGAGCTGCCCGGCCGGATCGCCCCGGTGCCCGCCCTCCCGTCCAGCGGCAGGGCCACCGAGACCTCGGTGATGGGCAGCACCGCGCCGCCGAACGCGTTGGAGAACCGCAGCCGGATGTGGTCACCGCCCGTCGTGACGTGGACGGTCTGCCGCAGCGTCGTGTCGGTGAGCACGGAGTCGTCGCCGGTGTAGGGCGCCGGGGGCATGTTGGACGGTTCCGTCAGCTGCGGCATCGACGTCCAGGTGCTCACCCAGTGCGCGTCGCGGGTGCGCGGGCCGGGCGCGCCGCCCCGGTCGGCCGGCTCGCCGGCGCCGCTGGCCGGGGAGACGACGGCGAGGGTCGCGCAGAGCGCCCCCGCCGTGATCAGGCTGAGGAGCGGCGTTCTTCGGTTCATGGCGGTGTTCCCTCCGCGTGGTGGGGGTTTCTCCATGCACACGTGCGTGCCCCGGCCGGGCACGCGGCAGATTAGCGCCGCCGGAAGTTTCGGTCAACGGTTCGAAATATTTCGAAGGGTGGTGAAGGGCGCCGGACCCCCCGAAAACGCCGGACGCCCGGCCGGAAACCTCCCGGCCGGGCGACGGCGTACCGCGTGCGGACTACTGGGCGCCGAAGCGCGAGCGCCAGGCCTCCAGGTCCTCGTCCGTGATCTTGGCGAAGAGCACCGGCGGCACCGTGAAGGCGGTCCCGGCCGGCACCGAGGCCAGGGCGCGCGCCTCGTCCGCGCCCACCCACGTCGCCGAGTCGTCCGCCAGCGCGAACGCCTCGCGCATGGCCCGCGCCGACGCCGGGATGAACGGCTCCGAGACGACCGCGTACAGGTGGATCAGGTTCATCGCGGTGCGCAGGGTCAGCGCCGCGCCCTCCTGGTCGGTCTTGATCTCCAGCCAGGGGGCCTTCTCCTCCAGGTAGGAGTTGCCCGCGCTCCACAGCGCGCGCAGGGCCTGAGCCGCCTTGCGGAACTGGAGCGCCTCCAGGTGGCCCTCGTACTCCGCGAGCAGCCGCGCGATCTCCTCGCCCAGCTTCCGCTCGGCCTCGCCGGCCTCCTTGCCCGCCGGCACCTCGTCGCCGAAACGCTTGCGGGAGAAGGACAGCACCCGGTTGACGAAGTTGCCGAGGGTGTCGGCCAGGTCCTTGTTGACCGAGGTGGCGAACAGCTCCCAGGTGAACGACGTGTCGTCCGACTCGGGGGCCTGCGCCATCAGGAAGTAGCGCCAGTAGTCGGCCGGCAGCAGTTCCAGGGCCGTGTCGGAGAAGATCCCGCGCTGCTGCGAGGTCGAGAACTTCCCGCCGTAGTAGTTGAGCCAGTTGAACGCCTTGACCAGGTCCACCCGCTTGACCGGCTCACGGGTGCCGATCTCCATGGCCGGGAACATCACCGTGTGGAACGGGACGTTGTCCTTGGCCATGAACTGCGTGTACCGGACGTCCTCGGCCTCGTACCACCAGGACTTCCAGTCGCGGGACTCCGGCTCCAGGTCCGCCCACTCCTTCGTCGCCCCGAGGTACTCGATGGGGGCGTCGAACCAGACGTAGAAGACCTTGCCCTCGGCGGCCAGCTCCGGCCAGGTGTCCGCCGGGACCGGCACGCCCCAGTCCAGGTCGCGGGTGATCGCCCGGTCGTGCAGGCCCTCGGTGAGCCACTTGCGGGCGATCGAGGAGGCCAGCTGCGGCCACTCGTCACCGGTCTCGTCGATCCACGCCTCGACCTCGCCGGACAGCTTCGACTGGAGGAGGAAGAGGTGCTTGGTCTCCCGGACCTCCAGCTCGCTGCTGCCGCTGATCGCGGAGCGCGGCTCGATGAGGTCGGTCGGGTCCAGCACGCGCGTGCAGTTCTCGCACTGGTCGCCGCGCGCCTTGTCGTACCCGCAGTGCGGACACGTGCCGACGATGTAGCGGTCCGGCAGGAAGCGGTCGTCGGCGATCGAGAACACCTGGCGGATCGCCCGCTCCTCGATGAAGCCGTTCTCGTGGAGCTTGCGGGCGAAGTGCTGGGTGATCTCGCGGTTCTGCGCGGAGGAGCTGCGGCCGAAGTAGTCGAAGGAGAGCCCGAAGCCCTCGTAGACCGCCTTCTGCGCGTCGTGCTGGCGCGCGCAGAACTCCGCGACCGGCAGCCCGGCCGCCTTCGCGGCCAGCTCGGCCGGGGTGCCGTGCTCGTCGGTGGCGCAGATGTACAGCGCGTCCTCGCCGCGCTGGCGCAGATACCGGGTGTACACGTCCGCCGGGAGCATCGACCCGACCAGGTTCCCCAGGTGCTTGATCCCGTTGATGTAGGGAAGCGCGCTGGTGATCAGGTGTCGAGTCATCGTCGGATGCTCCCAATTTCTGCTGCGTAGGGCCGGCTGCGGCCCGGCACGGAGTCGAGGTCGGATTTCCTGCCGCCGTGCACCGGTCGGACGCGGAAACGTGCCGGTGGCGCGCTGTTGCAGGCCGCATCCATCCTAGCCAATGGCCGACAGCCGCCCGGACCGGTTTTCCGGGCCCGCCACGGGGCCGGGCCCGGGGGCGGTCAGCACTCGATGATGTTCACCGCGAGGCCGCCGCGGGCGGTCTCCTTGTACTTGACGCTCATGTCCGCGCCGGTCTCCTTCATCGTCTTGATGACCTTGTCCAGGGAGACCTTGTGGCTGCCGTCGCCGCGCAGCGCCATCTTCGCCGCGGTGACCGCCTTCACCGCGGCCATGCCGTTGCGCTCGATGCACGGGATCTGGACGAGGCCGCCGACCGGGTCGCAGGTCAGGCCCAGGTTGTGCTCCATGCCGATCTCGGCGGCGTTCTCCACCTGCTCCGGGGTGCCGCCCAGGACCTCGGCGAGGGCGCCCGCCGCCATCGAGCAGGCGGAGCCCACCTCGCCCTGGCAGCCGACCTCCGCGCCGGAGATCGAGGCGTTCTCCTTGAACAGCATGCCGATGGCGCCGGCGGCCAGCAGGAAGCGGACGACGCCGTCCTCCTTCTCCGCCTCGGTCGCGCCGCCCGCCGCGAAGTTCATGTAGTAGTGCAGGACGGCGGGGATGATGCCGGCCGCGCCGTTCGTCGGGGCGGTGACCACCCGGCCGCCCGCCGCGTTCTCCTCGTTGACCGCCATCGCGTAGAGGGTGATCCACTCCATGGCGTGCGCCTGCGGATCGCCCTCCGCGCGCAGCTGGCGGGCGGTCTTCGCGGCGCGGCGGCCGACCCGGAGGCCGCCGGGCAGGATGCCCTCGCGGGACATGCCGCGCGACACGCACTCCCGCATGGTCCGCCAGATGTCCAGCAGCCCGGCCCGGATCTCCTCCTCGGTGCGCCAGGCGCGCTCGTTCTCCAGCATCAGCGAGGAGATCGAGAGACCGGTCTCGCGGGCCATGCGCAGCAGCTCGTCGCCGGTGCGGAACGGGTACTTCAGGACCGTGTCGTCGAGCACGATCCGGTCCTCGCCCACGGCGTCCTCGTCCACGACGAAGCCGCCGCCGACCGAGTAGTACGTCTTCTCCAGGAGCGGGGCGCCCTCGGTGTCGTACGCGAAGACGGTCATGCCGTTGGCGTGGTACGGGAGGGCCTTGCGGCGGTGCAGGACCAGCTGCTCGTCCGCGTCGAAGTCGATCTCGTGCATGCCGAGGAGGTTGATCCGGCCCGTGGTGCGGATCGTCTCGACCCGGTCGTCGGCGGCCTCGACGTCCACGGTGCGCGGGGACTCGCCCTCCAGGCCGAGCAGGACCGCCTTGGGGGTGCCGTGGCCGTGGCCGGTGGCACCGAGGGAACCGTACAGTTCCGCCCGTATCGAGGCGGTGTGGGCGAGCAGGCCCTCGTTCTTCAGCCGGCGCGCGAACATGCGGGCGGCGCGCATGGGGCCGACCGTATGGGAGCTGGACGGGCCGATGCCGATCGAGAACAGGTCGAAGACCGAGATGGCCACGGGTGACTCCTCAGGGTTGGTAGACGTCGTTGTCTGCCGGGTGGTGCGGTACGGGCGGGGCGCCCGGAAAGCAAGGACAGAGCGGTGGGGACAAGGGACGGGGCACCGCGCCCACCTCTCAGTGTGCGCGGTGCCCCTCCCGGAGGCGCGAAGGCGCCGACCCGATTACTTCAGACCGGGGTACAGCGGGAACTTCGCGGCCAGCGCCGCGACGCGGGCCTTCAGGTCGTCCGCGTCGTACGACGGCTTGAGGGCCGACGCGATGATCTCGGCGACCTCGGTGAAGTCCTCGGCGCCGAAACCGCGGGTGGCCAGCGCCGGGGTGCCGATGCGCAGCCCCGAGGTGACCATCGGCGGACGCGGGTCGTTGGGGATGGCGTTCCGGTTGACCGTGATGCCGATCTCGTGGAGCCGGTCCTCCGCCTGCTGCCCGTCCAGTTCCGAGTTGCGCAGGTCCACCAGGACCAGGTGCACGTCGGTGCCGCCGGACAGGACGGAGACGCCCGCCTCGGTGACGTCCGGCTGCACCAGGCGCTCGGCCAGGATGCGGGCGCCTTCCAGGGTGCGCTGCTGGCGCTCCTTGAACTCCTCGCCCGCCGCGACCTTGAAGGAGACCGCCTTGGCCGCGATCACGTGCTCCAGCGGGCCGCCCTGCTGACCGGGGAAGACCGCCGAGTTGATCTTCTTGGCGAGTTCCTGGGTGGAGAGGATCACACCGCCGCGCGGACCGCCGAGGGTCTTGTGCGTGGTGGTGGTGACGACGTGGGCGTGCGGCACCGGGTTGGGGTGCAGGCCCGCGGCGACCAGGCCGGCGAAGTGCGCCATGTCGACCATCAGGTACGCGCCGACCTCGTCCGCGATGCGGCGGAAGGCGGCGAAGTCCAGCTGACGCGGGTAGGCGGACCAGCCGGCGACGATCAGCTGCGGCTTGGACTCCTTGGCCAGGCGCTCGACCTCGGCCATGTCCACGACACCGGTGTCGTCCACGTGGTACGGGACCACGTTGTAGAGCTTGCCGGAGAAGTTGATCTTCATGCCGTGGGTCAGGTGACCGCCGTGCGCCAGGTTCAGGCCCATGATCGTGTCGCCCGGCTTGAGCAGCGCGAACATCGCGGCGGCGTTGGCCTGCGCGCCGGAGTGCGGCTGCACGTTCGCGGCCTCGGCACCGAACAGCGCCTTGATGCGGTCGATGGCGATCTGCTCGACCACGTCGACGTGCTCGCAGCCGCCGTAGTAGCGGCGGCCGGGGTAGCCCTCGGCGTACTTGTTGGTCAGGACGGAGCCCTGGGCCTCCATGACGGCCACCGGAGCGAAGTTCTCCGAGGCGATCATCTCCAGCGTGGACTGCTGGCGCAGGAGCTCGGCGTCGACGGCGGCGGCGACGTCCGGGTCCAGCTCGTGGAGGGAGGAGTTGAGAAGCGACATCAGATGGTCCCTTGGGGTCTCTAGTTGCCGGAGAACGCGGTGTACTCGTCGGCGGAGAGCAGGTCCTCCGGCTCCTCCGCGACGCGCACCTTGAACAGCCAGCCGCCTTCGAAGGGAGCGGAGTTCACCAGGGACGGGTCGTCGACGACCGCCTGGTTGAAGGCCGTGACCTCGCCCGTGACCGGCGAGTACAGATCGCTGACCGACTTGGTCGACTCCAGCTCGCCGCAGGTCTCGCCCGCGGTCACCGTGTCACCGACCTCGGGGAGCTGCGCGTAGACGACGTCACCGAGCGCGTTGGCCGCGTGCTCGGTGATGCCGACCGTGGCCACGCCCTCCTCGGCGGCCGACAGCCACTCGTGCTCCTTGCTGTACCGCAGCTGCTGGGGGTTGCTCATGACCTGAATTCTCCTGTACGCGGGGGAGTGCTGATGAACGATGGTCTTACGGTGTGAGACAGGAATGCGTCACGTCACGCGGGGCGGACCCGCGTGGCGCGGCGCTACTTCTGCCGCTTGTAGAAGGGCAGCGCCACGACCCGGTACGGCTCGTGGCTGCCCCGGATGTCCACGGCGACGCCCTCGGTGCCCGGCTCGGCGTGCGCGGCGTCGACGTACGCCATGGCGATCGGCTTGCCCAGGGTCGGGGAGGGGGCGCCGGAGGTGACCTCGCCGACGACCTCGCCGTCCGCCACGACGGCGAAGCCGGCGCGCGGTACCCGGCGGCCCTCGGCGATCAGGCCGACCAGCTTGCGGGGCGGGGCGGTCTCGGCGCGCCCGGCGGCGGCCTCCAGCGCCTTGCGGCCGACGAAGTCGCCGTCCTTCTCGAACTTCACGACCCGGCCGAGCCCGGCGTCGAACGGGGTCAGCGCGGTGGTCAGCTCGTGCCCGTACAGCGGCATGCCGGCCTCCAGGCGCAGCGTGTCGCGGCAGGAGAGCCCGCACGGGATCAGGCCGTGCGGGGCGCCCGCCTCGGTGAGCGCCTGCCACAGCCGCTCCGCGTCGCCGGGCGCCACGAACAGCTCGAAGCCGTCCTCGCCGGTGTAGCCGGTCCGGGCGATGAGCGCGGGCACCCCGGCGACCGTGCCGGGCAGCCCGGCGTAGTACTTGAGGCCGTCCAGGTCGGCGTCGGTCACGGCGGCGAGGATCGCCGGGGACTCGGGGCCCTGGACGGCGAGCAGCGCGTACGCGTCGCGGTCGTCGCGCACCTCGGCGTCGAAGCCGGCCGCGCGCTCGGTGAGCGTGTCGAGCACGAGCTGGGCGTTGCCCGCGTTGGCGACGACCAGGTACTCGGTGTCGCCGAGCCGGTAGACGATCAGGTCGTCCAGGATGCCGCCGTCCTCGGCGCAGATCATCGTGTAGCGGGCGCGGCCCGTGGAGACGGTGCCGATGTTGCCCACCAGCGCGTAGTTCAGCAGGTCCACGGCCTGCGGCCCGGTGACGGTGATCTCACCCATGTGGGAGAGGTCGAAGAGTCCCGCCTTCGTGCGGACGGCGTTGTGCTCGTCGCGCTCGCTGGCGTAGCGCAGCGGCATGTCCCAGCCCGCGAAATCGGTCATCGTGGCGCCCAGCGAGCGATGCAGGGCATCGAGGGCGGTGAGGCGGGGGGTGGTGCTCATGAAAACGGGCTCCCAGGGCATGACGGCGAGGACGATCCTCCCCATCTGTCATCGGAACCTGAGAGGTTCGCCGAAAGCCCCCGCAGGGGTTCGGCTTGCACCTTGGGTGGAGCCGCGGAGCGGCTCGCTTTTCAGATCTGCCTCATCCACGCGGTACGGGGCCTGAGAGATTCAAGGGAGGATCTTGCTCCTTCGGCGCCCGGCACATCGGCCGGAACTCTCCCGCGCGGATTCAAGCGGCCTGTATGCAGTTGGCGGGGTCATCATCGCACGCGCCGGGGGTGAGTGGGGCCCCGGGACCGCCACCGGTCCCGGCGGGATCGCGGCGGGTCGGACCGTTGTGCCGCATTACCTTTTCTTTACACTTCCGGGGTAGGTACCCATGAGCACGCGTCGGCCGTACGGCCAGGGGGAGGCGATGACGTTGCGCTACGCGACGACGGCGGGGACCGAGGTTCCCGCAGGGGGCGCGCTGCCCGCGCAGCCGGGCGCCCGCGCCCGCCCCACCGCGGGCACCGGCCCGCCGCTCGTCCGGGATCTGCGCGGCCGCTCCGGGCGCTCCCCGCGCGCGCTGCGCTTCGCCGCCGGGGACGTCGTGGTGGTCTCCGGACTGCCCGGCAGCGGCAAGTCCACGCTGATCTCCCGCGCCGCCCCGGCCCACGCCGTCGACTCCCAGGACACGCGGGACCGCTGGGCCCGCCGGCTGCCCCGTTTACTTCCCTACCCGCTCTACCGCCCGCTCGTCCGCCTCGCCCACTATTACGGGCTGTGGCGGGTGCGG
>NZ_JAKRGC010000254.1 GCF_022347745.1 Streptomyces sp. OfavH-34-F | reverse complement strand
GGGCCGCTCAGCGCGATGCGGGCCCGGCCGGCCAGCAGCTCGATGGTCTCGGTGAGCGGGCGGGCCCCCAGCCGGACGGCGGTGGTGTGCGCGTCGCGGAGCAGCCGGGTGGCGGTGGCCCGGTCCCCGGAGGCGATGAGCAGGGCCTCCGCCCAGCGGTGCCGGATCTGGGCCAGCTCGTACGGGCGTTGCAGCGGGGTGAAGGCCCGGGCGGCGCCCTCCCAGTGGGCGGGGGTGTCGGTGCCCTCGGCCCTGGCCAGCTCGGCGTCGATCAGCAGCACGTAGGCGGACCAGACGGGGACGAGGGCGGGCAGCCGCTTGAGGTGGTCGCGGACGAGGGCGAGGACGGCGGGGCGGCCCGGTTCGGTGGCGGGCAGTCCCCGGGCGTCGGCCTCGGCCGCCGCGACGGCGTGCAGCATGGGGAAGGCGTAGCGCTGGGTGCCGGTGGGGAAGCCCTCGGCTGCCTGGGCCTCGAAGGCGGCGCGCGCCTCGGTCAGCCGGCCCTGCTGCACGGCGAGCAGGATGGCGTGCCGCACCGGGTTGATGAAGTGCTGGGGCTGGGGGTCGCTGGAGCCGAAGCAGCGTCGGGTCAGGGCGAGTTGGCGTTCGGCCTCGGCGAGGTCGCCGCGGGCCAGGGCGATCTCGGTGCGGCGGGCGGCGACCAGGCCCTGGGACTTGCGGGAGAGGGACTTGCGGGCGGCGGCCTCGGTGGTGGCGACGGCCTCGTCCCAGCGCCCCAGCGAGAACAGGGACATGGCCTGGTTGGTGCGCACCCAGGCCTCCATGTCGGCGACGCCGTGCTCGTGGCAGATGCGGATGCCGTGGTCGGCGGCGGCCACGGCCTCCAGGGAGCGGCCCATCGCCTCCAGGGTGGAGGGCAGGTTGATGCCGGCCCGGCCCATGATGTCGATGAGGCCCAGTTCGTCGGCCCGGTCGCGTACGACGTACATCTCGGCGATGCCCTCGTCCACGGCGCCGGCGTCCGCGTTGAGCCAGCCGCGGGTGAGCCGGGCGTGCAGTTCGATGTACTCGTCGCCGACGAGCCGGGCGTACTCCACGGCCCGCTCGGCGGCGGCCAGGGTGTCGGGGCCCGGGCGGTGCAGGGCGCCCCAGCCGGCCACCATCATCAGCACGTCCGCGTGCACCGCGGACGGCGGCAGGCCGCGGACCAGGCGTTCGGCGGTGGCCAGCTCCTCCCAGCCGTCGCCGCGGGTGAGGTCCTGGACGAGGCGGGAGCGCTGCACCCAGAACCAGGCGGCGCGCAGGGCGTCGTCCTCGCCGGCCAGCAGGCGCAGCGCCTTCTTGCAGATGGCGAAGGCCCGTTCGCGTTCGCCGCCGAGGCGGGCGGCGACGGTGGCCTCGGCCAGCAGGTCGAGGTAGCGCAGCGGGGAGGCGTCGGAGCGGCAGGCGGGGTAGACCTCGGCGTAGTCGATGGGGCGCAGGGTGTGGCGGACGGCCTCCGGGGCGTCGTCCCACAGCTCCAGCGCCCGTTCCAGGAGCCGCAGCTGCTCGGCGTAGGCGTTGCGGCGGCGGGCCTCGACGGAGGCCCTGAGGACGGCGGGCAGCGCCTTGGCCGGGTCGTGCGCCCCGTACCAGTAGCTGGCGAGCCGGGTGGCGCGCTCGCTCTCGCCGACGAGGCCCGGGTCGGCCTCCAGCGCCTCGGCGTAGCGGCGGTTGAGGCGGGAGCGCTCGCCGGGGAGCAGGTCGTCGCTGACGGCCTCGCGGACCAGGGAGTGGCGGAAGCGGTAGCCGTCGCCCTCGGGCGTGGTGAGCAGCAGATTGGCGCCGACGGCGGTGCGCAGGGCCTCGATCAGGTCGTCCTCGGCGAGGTCGGCGACGGCGGCGAGCAGTTCGTACTCGACGGCGGAGCCGCCTTCGGCGACGATCCTGGCGACCTTCTGGGCGTCGTCGGTGAGGGCCTCGACGCGGACGAGGAGGAGGTCGCGCAGCGAGTCGGGCAGTCCGTCGCCGTCCCCGTCGCCGCCCTCCAGGATGCAGGCCAGCTCCTCGACGAAGAAGGCGTTGCCGTCGGAGCGCTCGAATATCTCGTCCACCAGGGCGGGGTCGGGGGTGTCGGCGAGGATGCCGGTGAGCTGGCGGCGGACCTCGGAGCGGGTGAAGCGGGCGAGTTCGATGCGGCGGACGGTGCGCAGCCGGTCGATCTCGGCGAGGAGGGGGCGCAGCGGGTGGCGGCGGTGGATGTCGTCGGCGCGGTAGGTGCCGACGACGACGAGGCGGCCCCTGCGCAGGGTGCGGAAGAGGTAGGCGAGAAGGTGGCGGGTGGAGGAGTCCGCCCAGTGCAGGTCCTCCAGGACGAGGACGACGGCCCGGTCGGCGGAGAGGCGCTCCAGCAGCCGGACGGTGAGTTCGAAGAGGCGGGCGGTGCCGTGCTCGTCGGAGCCCTCCCGGCCGGTCTCGCCGAGTTCGGGCAGCAGCCGGGCCAGTTCGCCCTCCTGGCCGGCGCAGGCGGCGGCCATCTCGTCGGGCAGGGCGCGGCGCAGGGCGCGCAGGGCGGTGGAGAAGGGGGCGTACGGCAGGCCGTCGGCGCCGATCTCGACGCAGCCGCCGACGGCGACGACGGCGTCCCGGCGGGCGGCGACGGCGAGGAACTCCTCGACGAGGCGGGTCTTTCCGACTCCGGCCTCACCGCCGATGAGCAGGGCCTGCGGTTCACCGCAGAACCCTCCGGCGGTGCCGGAGGGTTCCGTGGTGGCGCGCCCGAGCGCGCCGGTGAGCGAGTTGAGTTCGCCGGTGCGGCCGACGAACACGGGGCTGACTGACCTGGTCTCCACGCCGCCGAGCATCGCACACGGGTCCGACGGTGCGGACGGATTTTTCCGGGGACCGTGCGGGCCCCGTCTCCCCTCCACCGGTGTCCCTACGCGGCGGACGTGTACCGGTCCCGTAGGCCGCCGCTCACCGTCCTTCCGGGTTCGTGGCGTGCGCTGCGGCGGGCGGCGCGGCGGGCCCGGCGGGCCTCTCCGGCGAGGCGCTCGAGGTCGGCGCGGCGCAGCAGTTCGGCGTGCATGACCTTCTGGAGTTCGAACTCGAACATGGTGGTGTCCCCCTGGGTGACGGCCCTTCCGGGCCTCGGTGGCGGCAGTTCCTCTGCCGTGCCTCCACTCTCGTTCCCCAGGGGGGTGCGCCGCATCGGGCGTCTTCCGCATCTGTGGAGCCGGGGTGCCTTAGGCGGGGTGCCCCACCACCGCAGGGCCCCGGGCAAACCGCCCGGGGATGCCTTAGGGCGTGTCCTAGGCGCTCTCGCGGACCGCCCCGGCCGGCTCGTCCGCGTAGGTACGCCGCCCCGGCACCGGGACCGGTGCCACCGGGTGGTCGGGCGGTTCGACGGAGAGGCGGGGCAGCCGGCGGTCCAGCCAGCGGGGCAGCCACCAGTTGGCGCCGCCCAGCAGGTGCATCAGGGCGGGGACGAGCAGGGTGCGCAGGACGAAGGCGTCCAGGGCGACGGCGGCCGCCAGGGCGATGCCGAACATGGCGATGACCCGGTCGCCGCTGAGGACGAAGGCGAGGAACACCGAGATCATGATGACGGCGGCGGAGTTGATCACCCGGCTCGTCTCGGCGAGGCCGACCCGGACCGCGCGCCGGTTGTCGCGGGTCTCCAGCCATTCCTCGTACATCCGGCCGACCAGGAAGACCTGGTAGTCCATGGAGAGGCCGAAGAGCACCGAGACCATGATCACCGGAAGGAAGGGCTCGATGGGGCCGGCGCTGCCCAGGCCGAGGGCTTCGCTGCCCCAGCCCCACTGGAAGATCGCGACGACGACGCCGAAGGACGAGGCGACCGCCGCGATGTTCATGACCGCCGCCTTGAGCGGGATGCCGAGGGAGCGGAAGGCCAGCAGCAGGAGCAGGCAGCCGAGTCCGACGACGACGCCGACGAACAGCGGCAGCTTGCCGATGACGACCTGGGCGAAGTCGTCGTAGCTGGCCGTCACCCCGCCGACGTGGGTCTCCAGCGAGGTGTTGTCGGCCGCCTTCGGCAGGACGTCGGTGCGCAGCCGCTCGACCAGCTCGCTGGTGGCGCGGGACTGCGGGGAGGAGTCGGGGACGACGGTGACGAAGGCGGTGTCGCCGGCGGCGTTGTAGGTGACCGGGTCGACCCGGGCCACCCCGTCGACGGCGCGCAGCGTCGCGGGCAGGGCGTCCATCGCGAGCCGGTCGTCGGCGCCGTCGAGGTCGGCGGCGACGGTCAGCGGCCCGTTGACCCCGGGGCCGAAGCCGTCGGCGAGCAGGTCGTACGCCTGCCGGGTGGTGGAGGACGCCGCGTTGTTGCCCTGGTCGGAGGTGCCGAGGTGGAGCGAGAAGGTGGGCAGCGCGAGGGCCAGCATCACCACGGCGGCCACCGAGCCGAGCAGCTTGGGGTGCCGTTCGACGAAGGCGGACCAGCGGGCGGCGAAGCCGGTCGGGGACTCGGGCTGCGGCCCGTGCGCGGCCAGCCGGGCGCGCTCGCGCCGGCTGAGCGCGCGCAGGCCGATGAGCGACAGCAGGGCCGGCAGCAGGGTCACCGAGGCCGCCACGGTGAGCACGACGGTCAGGGAGGCGGCGATGGCGACGCCGTTGAGGAAGCTGAGCCGCAGGATCAGCATGCCGAGCAGCGCGATGCAGACGGTGGCACCGGCGAAGACGACGGCCCGGCCGGTCGTGGCCACCGCGTGCTGCGCGGCCTCGGGCACGGTCATGCCGCGCCGCAGCCCTCTGCGGTGCCGGGTGACGATGAACAGGGCGTAGTCGATGCCGACGCCGAGGCCGATGAGCATGCCGAGCATGGGGGCGAAGTCGGCGACGGTCATCAGGTGGCCCAGCAGCACGATGCCCGCGTACGCGGTGCCGACCGAGACGAGCGCGGTGGCGATGGGCAGCAGGCTGGCGGCGAGCGAGCCGAAGGCGACGAAGAGCACGACGGCGGCGACGGCGACTCCGATGACCTCGCTGAGGTGGGCGGCCGGGGCCTCGGTGAGCGCGATGGCGGAGCCGCCCAGCTCGACGCGCAGATGCGGGCTCTGCGCCGCCTCGGCGGTGTCCACGACGGCCTGGACCTGCGCCACGGGCACGTCGTCGGCGCGCTGGTCGAAGGTGACGGTGGCGTAGGCGGTGTGCCCGTCGGCGCTGATCTGCGCGGCGCCCCTCTCCGTGTAGGGGCCGGCCACCGCCCCGACGCCGGGCAGCCGTTCGACGGCGTGCAGGGTGCGGGTCATCTTCTGCTCGACGTCGGTGGCCCGGACCGTGGAGTCCTCGGTGTGCCAGACGATGGTGTCCGTGTCGCCGCCGAGGTCGGTGAAGCCGCTCTTGAGCAGGTCGGCGGCCTGGCCCGACTCGGTGCCGGGGGCCTCGTAGTCGTTGGAGTACGCGGACCCCGCGAACCCGGCCGCGGCGGCCGTGCCCCCGAGGGCGAACAGCCAGATCAGTACGGCGATGAGGCGGTGCGTGACGCACCAGCGGGCGATGGCAGCCAAGGGGACGCGCTCCCTGCGGGTTCGTGGTCGTCCCGGCGACGGCGGTGCCGACCGCGGGAGAACCCATGACCTGAGACCGCCACTCTCGCAGCCATTCGAGATCATTTGCCCGTTTCGTGGGGAGGGTCACAGCGGGCACATCAACCTAAGAGCGACATAAGTACGCATGGGTAAAAGGGCGGTGCGCCCTCAACGACAGGGGCGGTGCGCCTCAACGACGGGGGCAGTGCGACTGAACGAAAAGGTCGGTGCGCCCGGTCCACGACCGGGCGCACCGCCCCTTCGGCGTACGCCGGGAATCAGCCCTCGACGCCCAGCTTCTCCAGGATCAGCTCGCGGACCCGGGCCGCGTCGGCCTGGCCGCGGGTCGCCTTCATGACCGCGCCGACCAGCGCGCCGGCCGCCGCGACCTTGCCGCCGCGGATCTTGTCCGCGACGGCGGCGTTGCCCGCGATGGCCTCGTCGACGGCGGCGGACAGGGCGCCCTCGTCGGAGACGACCTTGAGGCCACGCTTCTCGACGACGGTGTCCGGGTCGCCCTCGCCGGCGAGCACGCCCTCCAGGACCTGGCGGGCCAGCTTGTCGTTGAGGTCGCCCGCGGCGACCAGCTCGGCGACCCGGGCGACCTGCGCCGGGGTGACGGGCAGCTCGTCGAGGCCGCGGCCGGTCTCGTTGGCGTTGCGGGCCAGCTCGCCCATCCACCACTTGCGGGCCTGGTCCGAGGGCGCGCCCGCCTCGATCGTGGCCACGATCAGCTCGACCGCGCCCGCGTTGAGGATGGACTGCATGTCGTGCTCGGACACGCCCCACTCCTCCTTGAGCCGGGCGCGGCGGACGCGCGGCAGCTCGGGGAGGCCCTTGCGCAGTTCCTCGACCCACTCGCGGGCCGGGGCGACCGGCACGAGGTCGGGCTCGGGGAAGTAGCGGTAGTCCTCGGCGTTGTCCTTGATGCGGCCGGCCGTGGTGGAGCCGTCCTCCTCGTGGAAGTGCCGGGTCTCCTGCACGACGGTGCCGCCGGAGTTCAGCACCGCGGCGTGGCGCTGGATCTCGAAGCGGGCGGCCCGCTCGACGGAGCGCAGCGAGTTCACGTTCTTCGTCTCGGAGCGCGTACCGAAGGTCTCGGTGCCGTGCGGGCGCAGCGACAGGTTGACGTCGCAGCGCATCTGGCCCATCTCCATGCGGGCCTCGGAGACGCCGAGCGCCTTGATCAGCTCGCGCAGCTCGGCCACGTACGCCTTGGCGACCTCAGGGGCGCGGGCGCCCGCTCCCTCGATCGGCTTGGTGACGATCTCGATGAGCGGGATGCCCGCGCGGTTGTAGTCGAGCAGGGAGTGGGACGCGCCGTGGATACGGCCGGTGGCGCCGCCGACGTGCGTCGACTTGCCGGTGTCCTCCTCCATGTGGGCGCGTTCGATCTGCACCCGGAAGATCTCGCCGTCCTCCAGCTGGACGTCCAGATAGCCGTTGAAGGCGATCGGCTCGTCGTACTGGGAGGTCTGGAAGTTCTTCGGCATGTCCGGATAGAAGTAGTTCTTCCGGGCGAAGCGGCACCACTCGGCGATCTCGCAGTTGAGCGCGAGGCCGATCTTGATCGCGGACTCGACGCCGATCGCGTTGACGACCGGCAGCGCGCCGGGCAGACCGAGGCAGACCGGGCACGTCTGCGAGTTGGCGTCCTGCTTCAGCTCGGTGGAGCAGCCGCAGAACATCTTCGTCTTGGTGCCGAGCTCCACATGGACCTCGAGGCCCATGACGGGGTCGTACGTCGCGAGGGCGTCCTCGTACGACTCCAGGTCGATGACAGTCACGGAAAACTTTCCCTCTCAGCCCAGCAGTACGTCGTCGTCGCCGAGACGCTTCAGTTCGCGATAGAGGATCGCGAGGCCGGTCACGATGGCCGCGGCGGACACGGCGGCGTCGATGAGCCGCAGCGTGTCGTTCTCCTCACGGGCGAGCCGCGCCTGCTTGGCGACGCTGAGCGCACCGAACGCGGTGGAGCCCATCGAGACGTACAGCCCGGTCTTCGACTTCTTGAAGTTCTTGGCTTTCTTGGCCATGGCACTCATAGCGACGGAGCCTCCTCGAGCAGCGGGTGACCCCACCTTTCCACGAAAGCGGCCTCGACGGCGGCTCCGACCTTGTAGAGCCGGTCGTCCTTCATGGCGGGCGCGATGATCTGCAGCCCGACCGGGAGGCCGTCCTCGGGGGCCAGGCCGCAGGGCAGCGACATGGCGGAGTTGCCCGCCAGGTTGGTGGGGATGGTGCACAGGTCGGCCAGGTACATCGCCATCGGGTCGTCGGCGCGCTCGCCGATCGGGAAGGCGGTGGTGGGCGTGGTCGGCGAGACGATCACGTCGACCTGCTCGAATGCCTGCTCGAACTCGCGGGTGATGAGCGTACGGACCTTCTGCGCGGAGCCGTAGTACGCGTCGTAGTAGCCGGAGCTGAGCGCGTAGGTGCCCAGGATGATGCGGCGCTTGACCTCGTCGCCGAAGCCGGCCTCGCGGGTGAGCGCGGTGACGTCCTCGGCGGACCTCGTGCCGTCGTCCCCGACGCGCAGGCCGTAGCGCATGGCGTCGAACCGGGCGAGGTTCGAGGAGCACTCGGACGGGGCGATCAGGTAGTACGCGGAGAGCGCGAGGTCGAAGGAGGGGCAGTCCAGCTCGACCACGGTGGCGCCGAGCGACCGGAGCAGCTCGACGGACTCCTCGAAGCGCTGGACGACACCGGCCTGGTAGCCCTCGCCGGAGAACTGCTTGACGACCCCGACGCGCATGCCGCGCACCGAGCCGTTGCGGGCGGCCTCGACCACCGGCGGGACCGGCGCGTCGATCGACGTGGAGTCCATCGGGTCGTGGCCGGCGATCGCCTCGTGCAGCAGCGCCGCGTCCAGGACGGTGCGGGCGCAGGGCCCGCCCTGGTCCAGGGAGGACGAGAAGGCGACCATGCCGTAGCGGGAGACGCCGCCGTAGGTGGGCTTGACGCCGACCGTGCCGGTGACGGCGGCGGGCTGGCGGATGGAGCCGCCGGTGTCCGTGCCGATGGCGAGCGGGGCCTCGAAGGCGGCCAGGGCGGCCGAGGAGCCGCCGCCGGAGCCGCCGGGGATGCGGGTGAGGTCCCAGGGGTTGCCGGTGGGGCCGTAGGCGCTGTTCTCGGTGGAGGACCCCATGGCGAACTCGTCCATGTTGGTCTTGCCGAGGATGACGACGTCGGCGGCCTTCAGCTTCTGCGTGAGCGTCGCGTCGTACGGCGGCACCCAGCCCTCGAGGATCTTGGAGCCGACGGTGGTCGGCATGTCCTTCGTGGTGAAGATGTCCTTGAGCGCGAGCGGGACGCCGGCCAGCGGGCCCAGCTTCTCGCCGGCCGCCCGCTTGGCGTCCACGGCGCGGGCCTGGGCGAGCGCGCCCTCGCGGTCGACGTGCAGGAAGGCGTGCACCTTCTCGTCGACGGCCTCGATCCTGGCCAGGTGGGCCTCGGTGACCTCGACGGCGGTGAGTTCGCCGGCGGCGATCTTCGCGGCGATCTCGGCCGCGGTGAGCTTGATGATGCTGATGTCCGTCATGGCTGTCAGTCCTCCCCCAGGATCTGCGGCACCTTGAAACGCTGCTGCTCCTGGGCCGGGGCGCCGGAGAGCGCCTGCTCGGGGGTGAGAGACGGACGGACGACGTCCGCCCGCATGACGTTCGTCAGCGGCAGCGGGTGGGAGGTCGGCGGTACGTCTTGGTCGGCGACCTCGGAGACGCGGGCGACCGCGCCGATGATGTCGTCGAGCTGACCGGCGAAGTGATCGAGCTCTTCGCCCTTCAGCTCCAGACGCGCCAGCCGGGCGAGGTGGGCGACCTCCTCGCGCGTGATGCCAGGCATGCAGCGATCCTCAGGGGTTGGTGTGTGGTTGGCCGGGGGCAGGGTGGAAATGTGCCGCCGGCCCCCAATCCTATGGGGTCGGCCACACCGCCCACGGCCACCCGCCGCAAACGTCCGCGGGGGCGCTCGCGCCGGACGGTCACGTGGTCGCCGGGCGCGGGCCGGAGGTACGGCCGGAGGGGCGCTGTTCCAGTTCGCCCGCCGGGGCCGGCGCCGTCACCGCGGAGGCCGC
>NZ_JAKRGC010000253.1 GCF_022347745.1 Streptomyces sp. OfavH-34-F | reverse complement strand
CTCGCCCGCGGGGCGGCGGTGAGGAGGGCCGCGCCGGCCAGCACTCCGGCGGCGGCGAGGGCCGCGGCGGCGCCGCGGACGGGGGTGCGGGTGGAGGAGGTCATGCCGTCACGCCCCGATCCGGTAGAGCGAGTGGGTCCAGGAGAACTCGGCGTTGTTCACGTACCAGGCGTGGGAGGCCCAGTTGTAGCGGTTGCTGGAGGGCCAGGGGTCGCCCCAGTAGACGAGGCTGTTGGCGTCGTCGTAGCCGTACAGCACGTGCATGTGGCCGCCGCCGGAGGACCACTGGATGCGGGTCTCCACCGGGCGGCCGGCGGCTATCTCGGACTGCACGGTGGAGTAGCGCAGCCAGCCGTTGACGTACGAGCCGGGGTTGACGCCGGCCCAGTACAGGCCGTTCTGCACGTCGCCGAGCGTGGCCTGCGAGTTCGGGCACTCGTAGCCCTGGGCGCGGCCGAAGGCGGCGTTGCAGAACTGGTTCTGGCTGTAGGTGCGGCCGTACCAGGTGGCGATGGTGTTGCCGGAGGCGGCCCAGCACCAGTTGGACTTCTGCTGCGCCTGCATCGTGATGTTCAGCCGCCTGGTGGAGGCGAGGGCGGTGGCTTCCGGGGCGGCGGCGGGGGCGGCCGCGGTGCGTTCCTGGACCGCGGCGGTGGCGGTGCGGGGCTGGTCGGCGGCGGTGGCGGTGGCCGTGGGGGCGGTGAGCAGCGCGGCGGCGAGCGCGGCTGTCACCGACCACCGGACCGACCGGTTTCTCGGGTGACGCATGGCGTTCCTCCCGGGGCGGGGGGTGGGGGTTCCAAGGAGCGCGTCCGGACGCTGAGGAGGAGCATCAACCGTTGTCGGGGACGGGTCAACACGCTTGAATGCGGGTGAACACCGCGGTGTGAACGCCAGGGGCCCCGGTGTGAACGCGCGCCCCCGACCACCTGCGGACCGGCAGCCGCCGCCGGGGTTCCGTGCCCGGCCGGCGTGAACGTTCACCAGGAGGACCCATGCGGCACACCGAGGCCGAACTGGCGCAGGTGCTGCACACCGGCCCGTTCCATCTGGCCCTGCGTACCGCGCTGGCGGTGCGCGGACTGCCGCTCCAGCGGGTGAGGCACCATCTGGCGCATCGCGGGGTCACCGTCGGCGTGACCAGCCTGAGCTACTGGCAGCAGGGTGCCCGGCGGCCGCAGCGCCCGGAGTCGCTGCGGGCGGTGAAGGCCCTGGAGGAGGTGCTGGGGCTGCCGGTGAACTCGCTGCTGGGGCTGCTGGACGCCGGGGAGCCCCGCCCGGACCCCGACCGGCCGCCTGCCCGGTCGTACCGCTCCCTGGTGGAGGCGTCCGGGGCGGTGGAGCGGCTGCTGGCGGCGATGGAGTCCCCGGCGGACGGCGGGCTGCACACGGTGGGCCACCAGGAGCGGGTGCGGATCGGTCCGGGGCGCCGGATGCAGCGCCGCGACTCCCAGCACGTGGTGCGCGCGCACCGGGACGGCGTCGACCGCTACCTCGCCGTGTACGTGGGCGATCCGGGCTGCGATCCGGCGCGGGTCGCGGTGCGCGCGCGGGAGAACTGCCGCACGGGCCGGGTCCGCTGGGACCGGGAGACGGGGGTGCTGGTCGCGGAGCTGCTGTTCGACACCCGGCTGCGGGCGGGCGAGACGTACCTGTTCGGCTACGGCTTCGAGGACGGTACGGGCGGGCCCTGCGGCGAGTACATGCGCGGCTTCACCTTCGGGGGCGGGCAGTACGTGCTCCAGGTCGGGTTCGACGAGGAGGCGCTGCCGGTGCGGTGCCGCAGCTTCGCGCAGGCGTCGGCGGGCGCGCCCCGCGCCGCGCGGGCCGACCTCACGCTGACGGGCCGGACCGCACCGTGCACCTGGTGGAGCCGGGGGTGCGGCCGGGGCTGGTGGGCATCGACTGGGACTGGGAGTGAGCCCCGCCGGGCGGGGCGGGTCCGGGCGGGTCAGGCCTTGGGGCCGGCGATCAGCTTTCCGCCCTCGACGCGGACCGGGACGGACGGCAGCGGCACGGTCGCCGGGCCCTGGGTGGCCTTGCCGGTCGTCGTGTCGAAGAGGCTGCCGTGGCAGGGGCAGTGGCCCTCGTTCTTCTCGACCCGGTCGAGCAGGCAGCCGGCGTGGGTGCACTGAGCGCTGAACGCCTTGTACTCGCCCTTGGCCGGGCAGCTGACGATCACGCGCTGCTCGCGGTAGAGCTTGGACTGGCCGACCGGGATCTCGTCGGGCGCGCCGAGTTCGACGGGGGCGGTGGGGGTCGGCGTCTGGGCGTGACCGAGCTTGGAGTCCGTCGAGCAGGCGGCGGCTCCCAGCCCGGCGACGCCGGCGAGAGCGGCGCCCTTCAGCACGGTGCGGCGGGCGGCGGGCTGGCCGGACATGCGGTCTCCACGGGTCGAGGCGTCAGGGGCAGAGCGGGATGCCGTGCCGGGGCTGCCCGAGGGCGGCGGCGGCATCGGTGACGTAACCGACGATACCGGCGGAGACGGGCGCCTCGGCGCGCGGGCCGGTCCGGCCGGATCGTGGCTGGTCAGGGGCGGGAACGCGGCGGCCGTCTTCTTGGCGGCCTTGCGGGCGGCCGGCTTGCGGGCGGCGGGGACGGCGGCCTCGCCGATCCGGTCGGCGTCCAGGATGTCCTGGAGGAACTTCCCGGTGTGGCTCGCGGGGACGCCGGCCACGTACTCCGGGGTGCCCTCGGCGACGACCATGCCGCCGCCGCTGCCGCCCTCGGGGCCCATGTCCACGACCCAGTCGGCCGTCTTGATGACGTCCAGGTTGTGCTCGATGACGATCACCGAGTTCCCCTTGTCGACCAGACCGGACAGCACCTTGATCAGCTTGGAGATGTCCTCGAAGTGCAGACCGGTGGTCGGCTCGTCCAGGACGTAGACCGTGCGGCCGGTCGAGCGCTTCTGCAGCTCGCTGGCGAGCTTGACCCGCTGGGCCTCGCCGCCGGAGAGCGTGGGCGCGGACTGGCCGAGCCGCACGTAGCCGAGACCGACCTCGTTGAGCGTGCGCAGGTGGCGCGCGATGGTCGGGACGGCCTCGAAGAACTCCAGGCCCTCCTCGATCGGCATGTCCAGCACCTCGGCGATGGACTTGCCCTTGTAGTGGACCTCCAGCGTCTCCCGGTTGTAGCGCGCGCCGTGGCAGACCTCGCACGGGACGTACACGTCGGGCAGGAAGTTCATCTCGATCTTGATGGTGCCGTCGCCGGAGCAGTTCTCGCAGCGGCCGCCCTTGACGTTGAAGGAGAACCGGCCCGGCAGATAGCCGCGGACCTTGGCCTCCATCGTCTCGGCGAACAGCTTGCGGACGTGGTCGAAGACGCCGGTGTACGTGGCCGGGTTGGACCGGGGCGTACGGCCGATGGGCGACTGGTCGACGTGCACCACCTTGTCGACGAGGTCGTCCCCGTCGACCCGGGTGTGCCGGCCGGGCACCGACTTGGCGCCGTTCAGCTCGCGGGCCAGGTGGGTGTAGAGGATGTCGTTGACCAGCGTGGACTTGCCGGAACCGGAGACGCCGGTGACGGCGGTGAGCACGCCGAGCGGGAAGGAGACGTCGATGTCCCGCAGGTTGTTCTCGCGCGCGCCGTGCACCGTGAGCTGCCGGGCGGGGTCCACGGGGCGCCGGACGTCGGGGACGGGGATCGACTTCTTGCCCGTGAGGTACTGGCCGGTGACCGACTTGTCGTTGGCCAGCAGTTCCTTGAGCGAGCCGGAGTGGACCACCTTGCCGCCGTGCTCACCGGCGCCGGGGCCGATGTCCACGACCCAGTCGGCGACCTTGATGGTGTCCTCGTCGTGCTCCACGACGATGAGCGTGTTGCCCATGTCGCGGAGGCGGACCAGGGTTTCGATCAGCCGGTGGTTGTCGCGCTGGTGCAGCCCGATGGAGGGCTCGTCCAGCACGTAGAGGACGCCGACGAGCCCGGAGCCGATCTGGGTGGCGAGCCGGATGCGCTGGGCCTCGCCGCCGGACAGCGTGCCGGCGGCGCGGTTCAGCGAGAGGTAGTCCAGGCCGACGTCGACCAGGAACCGCAGCCGCTCGTTGACCTCCTTGAGCACCCGCTCGGCGATCTTCTTGTCGCGGGCGTTCAGCGTCAGCCGGCCCAGGAACTCGGCGCAGTCGCTGATGGACATCGCGGAGACCTCGGCGATGGACCGGTCCATCACCGTGACCGCGAGGACGATCGGCTTGAGCCGGGTGCCTTCGCAGGTCGGGCAGGGGACCTCGCGCATGTACCCCTCGAACCGCTCCCGGCTGGAGTCGCTCTCGGCCTCGGAGTGGCGCCGCTTGACGAACTGGACGGCTCCCTCGAAGGAGGGGGTGGTGTAGGCGCGCTCGCGCCCGTACCGGTTGCGGTAGCGGACCTCGGTCTGGATCTTGTGGCCGTGCAGCAGGGCCTTCTTGGCGCGCTGCGGCAGCCCCGCCCAGGGGATGTCCGTACGGAAGCCGAGGGCGTCGGCCAGGGCGTTGATCTGGCGGCCGAAGTACTCCTTGGTGTGGCCGTGGGACCAGGGGTGGATCGCGCCCTCGTCGAGCGACTTCTCCTCGTCCGGGACGATCAGCTCCGGGTCGACCTCCATGCGCGTACCGATGCCGGTGCAGTCGGGGCAGGCGCCGAACGGGGAGTTGAAGGAGAAGGAGCGCGGCTCCAGCTCCTCGAAGGAGAGGTCGTCGTAGGGGCAGTAGAGGTGCTCGGAGTACATGCGCTCGCGCTCGGGGTCGTCCTCGGGGAGGTCGACGAAGTCGAGCACGACCATGCCGCCGGAGAGGCCCAGCGCGGTCTCGACGGAGTCGGTGAGCCGACGCTTGGCGCTGTCCTTCACGGTGAGGCGGTCGACGACCACCTCGATGGTGTGCTTCTCCTGCTTCTTGAGCGCGGGCGGCTCGGAGAGCTGGACGGTCGCGCCGTCCACCCGGGCGCGGCTGTAGCCCTTGGTCTGGAGGTCCGCGAACAGGTCGACGAACTCGCCCTTGCGCTCGCGCACCAGCGGCGAGAGGACCTGGAAGCGGCTGCCCTCGGGCAGGGCGAGGACCTTGTCCACGATGGCCTGCGGCGACTGGCGCGAGATCGGGCGGCGGCACTCGGGGCAGTGCGGCTTGCCGATCCGGGCGAAGAGCAGCCGGAGGTAGTCGTAGACCTCCGTGATGGTGCCGACCGTGGAGCGCGGGTTGCGCGAGGTCGACTTCTGGTCGATGGAGACGGCGGGCGACAGGCCCTCGATGAAGTCGACGTCCGGCTTGTCCATCTGGCCGAGGAACTGCCGCGCGTACGAGGAGAGGGACTCCACGTAACGCCGCTGGCCCTCGGCGAAGATCGTGTCGAACGCGAGCGACGACTTGCCCGACCCGGAGAGCCCGGTGAAGACGATGAGGGAGTCGCGGGGGAGGTCGAGCGAGACGTTCTTGAGGTTGTGCTCGCGAGCGCCACGGACGATGAGACGGTCGGCCACGCCGGTCCGCACCTTTCTAGAGAGAAGCGGGGGAACTGAGCCCCTGGCCCAGGTTATGGGGGGCGCCACAGCGGTGTACGGAGCTTTCGACTCCGAGCGTATAGCACGCACATTCGAATTGCGGACGGCTGAGAACTCCTTCACCCGAACGAGTGGCCGCGGCTAGGCTCGGCCCCATGACGGATCATGCGCACGACCTGGAAGCACTGCGGGAAGCGACCGATCGGCTGCTGCGCGCCACCGGCGAACTGGACGACGCCGCGCTGGCAGCGCCCTCGCGCCTGCCGGGCTGGAGTCGCGGTCATGTGGTCGCGCACCTCTCCCGTAACGCCGACGCCCTCGTGAATGTTCTCCAAGGGCGGCCGATGTACGCAGACAGCGAAACCCGCGACCGCGACATCGAGCGGGACGCCGTCAGGACGGGGGCGGAGCAGCAGGCGGACCTGGCCGCGAGCGCGGACCGCCTCGCCGAAGCCGCGGCCGTCCCGGCGGACTGGTCGCGCACGGTGACCCTGCGCAACGGCATCACGGACACGGCCTCCCGGCTGCCCTTCCGGCGCCGGGTGGAGGTGGAGCTGCACCACGTCGACCTGGACATCGGCTACGAGCTGGAGGACCTGCCGGAGGAGTTCACGGCGCGGGAGATCGACTTCCTGACGGAGCGTTTCGCCGGGCACCCGCAGGTCGTGTCCACGGCCCTGGTGGACCCGGCCGGGCGTACCCGGACGACCGGCGGCGGGGCGGAGGGCGGCCCGGTGGCGGTCCGGGGCACGGCGGCCGACCTGCTGGGATGGCTCAGCGGCCGGCGCGACGGCGCGGCGCTGGCGGTCGAGGGAGGAACGCTTCCGGCGCTGCCCCCGCTATAGGCTGAGGAGTATGACGTACAGCGGAGCGGTGCACGTCGGCGGCCCCGCCGACGTGCACGAACTGACGGATCTGATGATCTCGAAGGTCGCCGTCGGCCCCATGGACAACAACGCCTATCTGCTGCGCTGCCGGGACACGGGCGAGCAGCTGCTGATCGACGCGGCGAACGACGCCGGGACGCTGCTGCGGCTGATGGGGGACGACTCGATCCGCTCCGTCGTCACCACCCACCGGCACCGCGACCACTGGCAGGCGCTGGGCGAGGTGGTCGCGGCGACCGGGGCGCGCACCTACGCCGGGCGGTACGACGCCGAGGCCATCGAGGTGCCCACGGAGGTGCTGGTCGAGGACGGCGACGTCGTCCGGGTGGGCCGCGTGGAGCTGACCGCCCGCCATCTCACCGGGCACACGCCCGGCTCGATCGCCCTCCTGTACGACGACCCGCACGGGGCCCCGCACCTGTTCACCGGGGACTGCCTCTTCCCCGGCGGCCTCGGCAACACGCGCAGGGAGCCCGAGGCGTTCGCGAGCCTGCTGCACGACGTGGAGACCAAGGTCTTCGACCCGCTGCCGGACGAGACCTGGGTCTATCCGGGCCACGGGCGCGACACCACGCTGGGGGACGAACGGCCCCACCTGCCCGAGTGGCGCGCCCGCGGCTGGTGAGCGGCGGGGCCGTCCGTTCCGCTAGGGCGTGTTTTGAAAGTCCCGCCTGCCGGTCGACGCCCGGCACGCACACTCGCGGCGTTGCCGAAAAGCCCTGGTAGCTCCGCTACAAGGGCTTCCCGGCGCCTTGCGATCGCACGCACCGGACGCCGTCCGGCCGCCCTCCGGGCGGACGGCGCTACTTTCAAAACACGCCCTAGACGCGGTCGGCGGTCTTCGCCTCGTCGGCCGCGGCGGCCTGCTTCTTGTTGGCCATCAGGCTGGTGATCGTGGTGATCACCAGGACGCCGCAGATGACGCCGAGGGAGACCGGGATGGAGATCTCGGGGACGTGCACCCCCGACTCGTGCAGGGCGTGCAGCACCAGCTTGACGCCGATGAAGCCGAGGATCACCGACAGCCCGTAGCTGAGGTGGACCAGCTTCTTCAGCAGCCCGCCGATCAGGAAGTACAGCTGGCGCAGCCCCATCAGGGCGAAGGCGTTGGCGGTGAAGACGATGTACGGGTCCTGGGTGAGGCCGAAGATCGCCGGGATGGAGTCCAGCGCGAACAGCACGTCCGTGGTGCCGATCGCGAGCATGACGACCATCAGCGGGGTCAGGACGCGCTTGCCGTTGTTGCGGATGAAGAGCTTGGTGCCGTGGTACCGGTCGGCGACGCCGAAGCGGCGCTCGATGTTCTTCAGGAGGCGGTTCTCCTCGAACTCCTCTTCCTCCTCGCCGGCCCGCGCCTCCTGGATGAGCTTCCAGGCGGTGTAGATCAGGAACGCGCCGAAGATGTAGAACACCCACGAGAAGTTGGCGATGACCGCGGCGCCGGCGGCAATGAAGACCGCCCGCAGCACCAGCGCGATCAGTACGCCGATCAGCAGCACCCGCTGCTGGAGGTGGGAGGGCACCGAGAACTTCGCCATGATCAGCACGAAGACGAAGAGGTTGTCGACGCTGAGCGACTTCTCGGTGATGTAGCCGGCGAAGAACTCGCCCGAGGCCTGGGTCTCGCCGGCCATGAGCAGCCCGAGCCCGAAGAGGGCGGCCAGCACGATCCAGACGACCGTCCAGATACCGGCTTCCTTGGTCGACACGTCATGCGGCTTGCGCCCGATGAAGAAGTCGACGGCGATGAGGGCGCTCAGACCGATGATGGTCAGCGCCCAGAGGGTCCATGAAACGTCCACTGCGCCTCCGGCAGTTCGCTACGGGCTTCTGATCAGCGTCGTCGCTGCCGGAGGTCTCTTCCACCTGGCGCGCGGGCTGCGCGCCGAGGCCGACGCCCCGGAACCGGTCACGGTCCGTATTGACGGGAACGTCGCGTACGGGAGTACTCCCCTCCGTCCCATGAACGGTACAGGAAGTCCCAAGGAAAGGTAAAGAGAAGTCTAAAGAACCTCCAAAAGGCCAGGTCAGGGGCGCTTTACTCGATGGGGGGAAGGGGTGCGGGTCAGCGGTGTCCCGTGCGGCGCGCCTCGGCCACCCGGGCCAGCACGTCGCTCAGGACCGCGCTGCCCGGCGGTGTCCTCGGCGGCTCGTACGTCCAGGCGTGGCCGACCCAGGGATCGGCCAGGTGGTCGTCGGCGACCGGGGTGACCCGCAGCAGCGAGCGCCACAGCGGGTCCAGGATCGGCCCGTACTCGGACGCCTCCTCGCGGTCCGCGACCATCATCAGATGGACGCCCACGGAGGGGCCCTCGTCGGCGAGGTAGCGCAGCTGGGTGACGGCGCGGTCGTCGAAGCCGTGCGGGAAGTCGTTGACGATCAGCAGCTGCTCGGCCGGGTCCAGGTCGGGCGGCAGCGAGTCGGCGGCGCCGGCCCGGATCGCCATCTGCACCAGGTCCACCCGCCGGGTGAGGTGGGCGAGGACCGCGGAGACGCCCTGGGCGCCGGACGCGGGCGGCGAGGCCAGCACCCCGGAGTCGACCAGCGGGGCCAGCGTGCGCGCCGCCGATCCGGCCGGGTCGATGACGTGGACCGTGAACTCGTTCGGCGGGTAGACGGCCAGCAGCCGGGCGGCGTGCAGCACGGCGGCCTCCATCGCCAGCCGGCGCAGCTCGTCGGTGCCGGTCAGCGCGGCGGCCTGGGACGCCGTGCGCCCGCTGTCGATCCACATGCCCCGCTCCAGCGGCAGCCGGACCAGCAGCGGGATGCGCACGTCGGCGCTCTCCGGCAGGTGCAGGTCGCCGATGCGCAGCGCCATGGGGATCTCCATCGGCACCCGGTAGCCGTGCCAGACGGGGTTGTCCCAGCCCGCGTAGGGGGCCGGGAGCGCGGGTTCCACCACGGCGGACTCGGCGGCGAGCTGCCCGAGGTCGCGGTCGAGGGACTCGCGGGCGCGGGCGGTCAGCTCGTCGCGCTTGGCGCGGGCCTCCTCGCGGGCCCGGTCGCCGGTGTTCCCGATGCGGCTGCGCGGATCGGACAGGGTGCGTTCCAGCTCCTGGTCCATCCGGGACTCGGCGAAGTCGACCGCGCTGCGGTAGGCGGCGACGGCCCGGGACAGGTCCTCGAACATGCCCCACACCTGGTTGTACAGGCGCTCGTCCATGGACCAGCCGGTGGCGTCCCCGGCGACCGGCTGGGCGGGGCGGCCGGGCTCGGCGGGCGGCGCGGCCG
>NZ_JAKRGC010000252.1 GCF_022347745.1 Streptomyces sp. OfavH-34-F | reverse complement strand
CCGGGCACGGCCGCGGCCGGGAAGCGGGGGTCGGTCAGGGCGAGCCGGAGGGCGTGCCGGTGGCCGACGAAGCGCGGGTCCACGAGGGCGACGCGCCGCGTCGCCGGGACGGCGGCCAGCAGCCGGGCCGCTTCGGTGACGTCGGCGGCGGCGCGGACGTCGAAGCCCAGCGCGCGCAGATCGTCCTCCAGCGGCGATCCGGGCAGCGGAGCACCGGTGAGAATGGCGGTCGACAGACGAACTCACTCCTTGGTGCTGGCACGGATCGGCACGCGACTGTGCGGCCTGAGACGGCCGGCGGCATGTCGGCTGAGGCTATCGGATGGAGGAAAGGGCGAGTTCACTGCCCGTTCGCGCTCCGTTCCGGGCGGAGCCGGATCATGCGCGCCGTCCGCGATCATCATGGTGGATGGCCGCCTCGGCTGCCAAAAAGCCGGTTGCGCGGTCCGTCCGGTCCGAGCGTCGCAGAGCCGGTGCCGGCGCCCTCACCTGCGGGTGTTTCCGCAGGTGAGGGGCAATGACAACGGTGTTCAGTGCCGTGTTGCCCCATACCCCCCACCCGTAGTTGACTGGCGGGGTCCGGGCCGGTGCGGTCCGGGTCCGCGAGACGACCGGAGGCGTCCTCATGGGGGCAGGGCACGATCACGGGCACGCGCACGGCGGGCCGGCACTCACCGGCACGGCGGCCGCCGCGCACAAGGGGCGGCTGCGGATGGCGCTGGGCATCACGCTGGGCGTGACGGTCATGGAGATCGTCGGCGGGGTGCTGTCCGGGTCGCTCGCGCTGATCGCGGACGCGGCCCACATGGCGACCGACTCGCTGGGGCTGGCGCTGGCGCTGCTGGCCATCCACTTCGCCAACCGGCCGGCCGGCCCGAATCGTACCTTCGGCTACGCCCGCGCGGAGATCCTGGCGGCGCTGGCCAACTGCTGTCTGCTGCTCGGGGTGGGCGGGTACCTCCTCTTCGAGGCGGTGCAGCGGTTCATCGAGCCGACGGAGACCCGGGGCGGGCTGACGATCGCGTTCGCCCTGGTGGGTCTGGTCGCGAACGTGGTGTCGCTGTCGCTGCTGACGCGCGGGCAGCAGGAGAGCCTGAACGTGCGCGGCGCCTATCTGGAGGTGCTGGCGGACACGCTGGGCTCGGTGACGGTGCTGGTCTCGGCGGGCATCGTGATGGCGACGGGCTGGCAGGCGGCGGACCCGATCGCCTCGCTGGTGATCGGCCTGATGATCGTGCCGCGGACGGTGCGGCTGCTGCGCGAGACGCTGAACGTCCTGCTGGAGGCGGCGCCGCCCGGCGTGGACATGGGCGAGGTCCGCGACCACATCACGGCCCTGCCCGGGGTGCTGGACGTGCACGACCTGCACGCCTGGACGATCACGTCCGGGATGCCGGTGCTCTCGGCCCATGTGGTGGTGCAGCAGGAGCTGCTCGACTCGATCGGGCACGAGAAGCTGCTCCACGAGCTCCAGGGCTGCCTCGGCGACCACTTCGACGTGGAGCACTGCACCTTCCAGCTGGAGCCGAGCGGGCACGCGGCGCACGAGGCGAGGCTCTGCCGCTGACCGGCCGGGCCCTGCCCCTGCCCCTGACCCGGCCGGGCCGCCCGCCGCGGGGCCCGGTGTTCCGTCGGCCGGTGGCCCGCGGGGCGCGAGGTGTAGGGTCGCGGAAGCGTACGAACCGGTCCTCCCCGGACCGGTTCCCGCCCGGCCGGGGGGACGGCCCGGGTGCCCGGCCCGCTGGATGATTCCGGGCCCGCTCCGATGGGCACGATCGAGTGTCCGCGCGCTTCCGGGGTCCGGTGAGCCGAGGGGCGCGGACCGGACATGCCAGGACCCGAAGTACGGACAAGCCGCTTTTGTACGGCAGACTTGAGCAGACTCGACGGGACCGGCGCTCGGGGCCGGAACCACAGCGAAGGATGGGTATGCCGACCACACCAGTCACCGCGGCGAACACCTCGTCGAACGGCACAGCGGAAGCGATCATGCTCGAACTGGTCGACGAGAACGGCACCACCATCGGCACGGCGGAGAAGCTCGCCGCCCACCAGGCACCCGGTCAGCTGCACCGCGCGTTCTCCGTCTTCCTCTTCGACGAGCAGGGCCGGCTGCTGCTCCAGCAGCGCGCCCTCGGCAAGTACCACTCCCCCGGCGTCTGGTCCAACACCTGCTGCGGCCACCCCTACCCGGGCGAGGCGCCCTTCGCCGCCGCCGCCCGGCGTACCCACGAGGAGCTGGGCATCTCGCCCTCGCTGCTGGCCGAGGCGGGCACCGTCCGCTACAACCACCCGGACCCGGCGTCGGGCCTGGTGGAGCAGGAGTTCAACCACCTCTTCGTGGGCATGGCGCAGGCGCGGCCCGAGCCCGACGCCGAGGAGGTCGGGGACACGGCGTTCGTGACGGCCGCGGAGCTGGCCGAGCGGCATGCGCGCGAGCCGTTCTCCGCGTGGTTCATGACCGTGCTGGACGCCGCCCGGCCGGCGATCCGCGAGCTGACCGGGGACGCGGCCGGCTGGTAGGCGCGTGCGCGGGCGGCGCGGTCACAGGGCGGTGCCGCCGAGCGGCAGGGTCGCCCAGATGACCTTTCCGCCGCCCGCGGTGTGCTCGACGTCGCAGCTGCCGCCCGCCTCGCGGGTGATCTCGCGGACCAGCAGCAGGCCCCGTCCGCCGGTCTGCGCGTGGTCGGTCTCCAGCGCGGTGGGGCGGTAGGGGTGGTTGTCCTCGACGGAGACCCTGACCCACCGCTCGCCCACGGCCACCTCGACGGCCAGCTCCGGCGAGAGCAGCGCCGCGTGCTTGACGGCGTTGGTGACCAGCTCGGAGACGATGAGCAGCAGGCCCTGCGCGATGTCGTCGTCGATCGGCACGTGCTGGCGCTTCAGCAGGTCGCGCACGGCGTGCCTGGCCTGCGGTACGGAGACGTCCGTGGCCGGGGCGGTGAACCGCCACACCCCTTCGTACGGCACGGGCCGGGCGGGGACACTCCCGCGGCTCTCCATAGTCCGGTACCCGCTCTCCACTCGAGGTGACTGCACGTCGAGTACAGAGTGGCGCTGCGGGTTGCCTCGGTCCGCGCAACTGACTACAAGTCGATTCTGATTGACCGAACACGACTCGATTTGCACGAGTGCGTCAGTTTTCGGACTGCTTTCGACCGCCCTTGGTGAGTGGGTCGGGGCCGGAGACCATCGAGACGATCCGCCGGCCGCCGACACCGGCGGCGATGAGCCCGAGCCCGTCGAAGAGCAGGGCGAGCGAGAAGAAGCAGCCGAGGACGTAGAGGCTGCTGTGCGGCCAGTCGAACAGGACGAGCAGGCCGAGGAGCAGCCCGAAGGCGCCCTGGAGCAGCGTCCAGCCGAACTGCGGTCCGCGCACCACGACGCTGCCGACGAGCCGGAACACCCCGCCGGTCAGGAAGAGGAGCGCCGCGAACATGGTCAGCGCTTCGGCGGTGCCGTGCGGGTGGCGGATGACGACGACCCCGGCGGCGATGTTGAGCGCCGCCACGACCACGCCCAGCCAGAAGAAGCTGCTGCCGCGCGACTGGACGGCGTGCGCCAGTCCGACCAGGCCGCCGATCAGCAGCAGCCAGCCGAACAGGAGCATCGAGGTGAGCGTCGCCACGCCGGTGTAGACGAGGCCGACCAGGCCGGCGACGACGAGCAGGGAGCCGAGCAGGACCAGCCCGCCGAAACTGCGGCTGAGCCTCCTGCCCTGGCGTTCGGGACCGTCCACGTGGGGCTCCTCGGGGTGCGTGCCTGCTTCGCGACCCCCTTCTTGATCATAGACCGACCGGTCTCAGTTCGGGTGGCACGGATAGCATCCGGCCATGGACCGTACGGAACCCCGGCTGGAGCACGCCGTCGCGGACGGCGTCGCCACCGTCGTGATCAGCAACCCCGCCAAGCGCAACGCGATGACGGCCGCCATGTGGCGGGCGCTGCCGGTGCTGCTGGCGGAGCTGGCCGCCGATCCGGCCGTGGGCGTGCTGGTCCTGACGGGCGCGGGCGACACCTTCTGCGCGGGCGCCGACATCTCCTCGCTCCGCGACCCGGCGCATGATCCGCAGGGGCTGGCCGTGGCGGCCGAGGAGGCGCTGGCCGCGTTCCCGCTGCCGACGCTCGCGGCGGTGCGCGGCTACTGCGTGGGCGGCGGGAGCCAGCTCGCCGCCGCCTGCGATCTGCGGTTCGCGGCGGAGGGGGCCCTGTTCGGGGTCACCCCGGCCAAGCTGGGCATCGTCTACCCCTCCTCGTCCACCCGCAGGCTGGTCGCCCTCACGGGCCCGGCGACGGCCAAGCACCTGCTGTTCTCCGGTGAGCTGATCGACACCGGGCGGGCGCTGCGGACCGGCCTGGTGGACGAGGTCCTGCCGGCCGGCGGGCTGGACGAGCGGGTCACGGCGTACGCGCGGACCCTGGTGTCCCGGTCCCGGCTGACCCAGGCCGCCGCCAAGGAGTTCGCGGCCGGGCGCACGGACCGGGACGGGCACTGGGCCGCGCAGGCGCGAGGGAGCGGGGACACGGCGGAGGGCGTCGCCGCCTTCCTGGAGCGCCGCGCGCCCCGCTTCACCTGGCGGGCGCAGGCGCCGGGGGCCGGGGCCGCGGTTACCGAAGGATGAACCGGCTCTTGCCGCGCCACTCCTCGACCAGGTCGGCGGGGGCCTTGTCCGGCGAGCCCGCGTCGTAGGGCGGCTGGGGGTCGTACTCGGTGAGGAGCTGTACGGACCGGGCGGCGCGGTCGCCGGCGATGCGGCCCAGCAGGGCGAGGCCCATGTCGATGCCGGACGAGACACCGGCCGCGGTGACGTACTTGCCGTCGAAGACCACGCGTTCGCCGGTGGGCGCGGCCCCGTGCTCCCGGAGCGTGTCCAGGGCGAGCCAGTGCGAGGTGGCGCGCCGCCCCCGCAGGAGCCCGGCGGCCCCGAGGAGCAGCGAGCCGGTGCACACGGAGGTCGTCCAGGTGGTGGCCCCGTCCGCGCGGCGCAGCCAGCGGAGGATGTGCTCGTTGTCCATCTGGTGGTGCTGTCCGGGGCCGCCGGGGACGATCAGCAGGTCCGGGGCGGGGACCTCGTCGAAGGTGCGCTGTGCGACCAGGCCGAGGCCGCCGTTGTCGTTGCGTACCGTGCCCGTGCGCTCGGCGACGAAGACCGTCTCGGCGCCGGGGACGCGGGACAGGATCTCGTAGGGGCCCACGGCGTCCAGGGCGGTGAAGCGGTCGAAGAGGGCGATGGCGATCTGCATGGTCTTCCTGTCTCTCGGGTGGGTCAGGAGTGGTCTGCGGTGTGGGAGCCGAAGCGGCGGCGGTATTCGGCGGGGCCGGTGCCCAGCGCCTTGACGAAGGCCCGGCGCATCGCCTCCGGGGTGCCGTAGCCGCAGCTGCGGGCGATCCCGGCGACGCCGTCGGCGGTGTCCTCCAGGAGCCTGCGGGCGTGTTCGAGGCGGACCCGGTCGACGTACCGGCCGGGCGTGGTCCCGGTCTCCGCCCGGAAGGCGCGGGCGAAGTGGCGGGGCGAGAGCCGGGCGCGGGCGGCCAGGGCGTCCACGGAGAGGTCGGCGCCGGGGTGCTCGGTGATCCAGTGCTGCACCTCGCGCAGCGGTTCGCGGCGTGCCGTCTGGGCCCTGAGCTGGGCGCTGAACTGGGACTGGCCGCCCGGCCTGCGCAGGAAGACGACCAGGTGCCGGGCGATCGTCAGGGCGACGTCCCGACCGTGGTCCTCCTCGACCAGGGCCAGCGCGAGGTCGATGCCCGCGGTGACTCCGGCGGAGGTGGCGATCCTGCCGTCCCGTACGAAGATCGGTTCGGGATCGACCCGCACGGCGGGGTGGGCGCGGGCCAGCGTGTCGCACACGTTCCAGTGGGTCGTCACCCGGTGGCCGTCCAGCTGTCCGGCCGCGGCCAGCAGCAGCGCCCCGCTGCACACCGACACCAGCCGTTCGGGCAGCGGGCCGTGTACGCGCAGCCAGTCCACCAGCGCCGGGGCGGGGGCCCGGGTGCCGGCGCCGCCGGGGACCAGGAGCGTGTCGGGTGCCGGGGCACCGGCGAGGCTGCCGTGCGGGACGAGCGTGAGTCCGCAGGAGGTGCGGACCGGGGCTCCGTCCAGGGAAGCGGTGCGCAGCTCGTACCGCACGCCGGGGAACTTCGAGGCCCCGGCGAACACCTCCATGGGGCCGGTGACGTCGAGGCTCTGGACGCCGTCGAACAGGACGACGAGCACGGATCGCTGCTTCATGGCCCCATCCTGGGCGGGCCCGTCACAGGGCCGCAATGACGGGTTTCCCACCTTTCCGGCCCTCACGACTGCGGCGGAACTCACGTACACACGGGACTTCCCGCTCGTACCGACCAGTCGGTAGCGTTCCGGTCATGAGTACTCTTCCGCCCCGGGCCGGCCGGCGCTGTCACAACGCGCTGAACCCGCTGCACTCCGCGCTCTACTTCTCCCCCGACCTCGGCAAGGAGTTCGCCGGGATAGGGATCGTCGACCCCGTCGCCGTGTACTTCGCCACCCGTGCCGCCGCGATGGGCGCGGTCGGCGCGGACACGGTGACCGCGACGTTCTACAACTTCAACCACGCGCTGGTCTCGCGGCACGTGCCCGCCGTCTGGGAGATCGCCTCGCCGGCGACGGTCCTGGACGCGCGGCTGCGGGCCGCCGACGCGACGCTGCGGCGGCTGCTCGGCGACGAGATCATCGCCTCGCCCGAGATGGCCGAGGCCGCCCAGCTGGCGCTGCGCGCCGCCGAGGGCTGCACCCGGCACGCCCGGCCGCTGTACGCCGCGCACGCCGGCCTGCCGGTCCCCGAAGAACCGCACCTGGTGTACTGGCACGCGGCGGGGCTGCTGCGCGAGCACCGGGGCGACGCCCATCTCGCCGCGCTCCTCGCCGCCGGGCTCGACCCCGTCGAGGCGCTGGTCAGCCACACCGCGACCGGCAAGGGCATGGCGGTCGGCTGGCTGCTGAGCACCCGGGGCTGGCGGCGCGACGACTGGGAGGCGGCGGCGGGGCGGCTGCGCGAGCGCGGGCTGCTCACGGCGGAGGGCGCGCTGACCGAGGAGGGCACGGCGCTGCGCGAGGAGCTGGAGCGGGACACGGACCGGATGGACCTGGCCCCGTACGAGCGGCTGGGCGGCCCCGGGGTGGCCCGGCTGACCGAGCTGGGGCGGGGCTTCCTGGCGACGGCCGCCGCGGCGGGCGCCTTCCCGTCGAGCGCGACGGGCTGACCCGGCGCGGGAAATCCACCGGCCGTCCGCTGGGGTGGCCCGGCGACACGGTGCCCGGCCACCCGGCAGAATGCAGGCGTGTGACTCCGGCCCGCCCCGGCGGCGGTCCGGGGCCCGACCAGCACAGCCAGCAGGAGAAGGCGAGTCGGTAGAACCGTGACGACGTCCATCGAAGGCAGGATCGCCGAGGAGCTCGGCGTACGCGAGCGGCAGGTGAAGGCGGCCGTCGAGCTGCTCGACGGCGGGTCCACCGTGCCGTTCATCGCGCGCTACCGCAAGGAAGCGACCGAGATGCTCGACGACGCGCAGCTGCGCACGCTCGAGGAACGGCTGCGGTATCTGCGGGAGCTGGAGGAGCGCCGGACGGCGGTCCTCGAATCCGTACGGGAGCAGGGCAAGCTCGACGCGGAGCTGGAGGCGCGCATCCGGGCCGCCGACACCAAGGCGCGGCTGGAGGACATCTACCTCCCGTTCAAGCCGAAGCGGCGAACGAAGGCACAGATCGCGCGGGAGGCCGGTCTCGAACCGCTCGCCTCCGGGCTGCTCGACGACCCGTCGGTGGAACCGCTCGCGGCCGCGGCGGCGTTCGTGGACGCGGACAAGGGCGTGGCGGACGCGGCGGCGGCCCTGGAGGGCGCCCGCGCCATCCTGACCGAGCGGTTCTCGGAGGACGCCGACCTGATCGGCGAGCTGCGCGAGCGCATGTGGACGCGCGGGCGGCTGGTGGCGCGGGTCCGGGAGGGCAAGGAGGAGGCGGGCGCCAAGTTCGCCGACTACTTCGACTTCGCCGAGCCGTTCACCGCGCTGCCCTCGCACCGGGTGCTGGCGATGCTCCGGGGCGAGAAGGAGGACGTGCTCGACCTGGTCCTGGAGCCGGAGGAGCCTTCCGGGGAGCCCGGCCCCTCCTCGTACGAGAACATGGTGGCCCGGCGCTTCGGGGTGGCCGACCGGGGGCGCCCGGGCGACAAGTGGCTGGCCGACACGGTGCGGTGGGCCTGGCGGACCAGGATTCTGGTGCACCTCGGCATCGACCTGCGGCTACGGCTGCGGACGGCGGCGGAGGACGAGGCGGTGCGCGTCTTCGCGTCGAACCTGCGCGATCTGCTGCTCGCCGCGCCCGCCGGGACGCGCGCCACGCTGGGGCTCGACCCCGGCTTCCGTACCGGGGTGAAGGTCGCGGTCGTGGACGCGACGGGCAAGGTCGTCGCGACCGACGTCATCCACCCGCACGTGCCGGCCAACAAGTGGGACCAGGCGCTGGCCACGCTGGAGCGGCTGGCCCGCGAGCACCACGTGGATCTGATCGCCATCGGCAACGGCACCGCGTCCCGCGAGACCGACAAGCTCGCCGGTGAGCTGTGCGCGCGGCATCCGGAGCTGAAGCTGACCAAGGTGATGGTCTCGGAGGCCGGCGCGTCGGTGTACTCGGCGTCCGCGTTCGCCTCGCAGGAACTCCCGGACATGGACGTGTCGCTGCGCGGCGCCGTGTCGATCGCGCGCCGGCTCCAGGACCCGCTGGCCGAGCTGGTGAAGATCGACCCGAAGTCGATCGGTGTGGGGCAGTACCAGCACGACCTGTCCGAGGTGAAGCTCTCGCGGTCGCTGGACGCGGTCGTGGAGGACTGTGTGAACGGTGTCGGCGTGGACGTCAACACCGCGTCCGCGCCGCTGCTGTCCCGCGTGTCCGGCATCGGCGCGGGGCTCGCCGAGAACATCGTGGCGCACCGGGACGCCAACGGGCCGTTCCGCTCCCGCAAGAGCCTCAAGGACGTGGCCCGGCTGGGGCCGAAGGCGTACGAGCAGTGCGCGGGCTTCCTGCGCATCCGGGGCGACGACCCGCTCGACGCGTCGAGCGTCCACCCGGAGGCGTACCCGGTGGTGCGGGCGATGGTGAAGAAGACCGGCGGGGACGTCGCCGCGCTGATCGGCAACACGGAGGTGCTGCGGTCGCTGCGGGCGGACGACTTCGTGTCCGAGAAGTTCGGGCTGCCGACGGTGACGGACATCCTCAGGGAGCTGGAGAAGCCGGGGCGCGACCCGCGGCCCGCCTTCAGGACGGCCACCTTCAAGGAGGGCGTCGAGAAGATCGGCGACCTGGCGGCCGGGATGGTGCTGGAAGGCGTCGTGACGAACGTCGCCGCGTTCGGGGCGTTCGTGGACGTCGGGGTGCACCAGGACGGGCTCGTCCACGTCTCCGCGATGTCGCGGTCGTTCGTGAAGGACCCGCGGGACGTGGTGAAGCCGGGTGACGTGGTCCGGGTGAAGGTGATGGAGGTCGACATCCCGCGCAAGCGGATCTCGCTGTCGTTGCGGCTGGACGACGAGGTGGGGGCCGGAGCGGGTGCCGGGGCGGCCGGGGGCCGCGGGTCCTCGGGTGAGCGGGGCGGCGGCCGGCCGCCCCGGCCCCGGCAG